>NZ_SMKY01000510.1 GCF_004349235.1 Actinomadura darangshiensis
GTCGCGTGGCGGCGGGCCCAGGTCCAGGCGTCGTCCCAGTGGCGGGTGCGGGTGTGCCAGACCTCGTCGCCGTCGGTGGCGATCATGAGGTTGGCGAGGTCGGGGTGGACGGCGCGGACGCGGGCGAGGAGGTCGGTGCCGCGGATCTGGCGGGAGCGTTCGTGGCGGGCCTCGGCCAGGGCGCCGAGGGCGCGGCCGTAGGCGGCGGCGTCGCGGGCGTCGATGGCGGACAGGGCGGCGCGGAGTTCGGGCGGGTCGTCGGCGCCGGGCCGGCCGATCGAGTCGCGGAGGGCGTCCAGGTCGGCGGAGGCGCGGCTGACGCCGAGGCTTTCGAGGGCGTTGTGGAGGGCGGCGGCGTAGTCGTGCCACTGGATCGGGTGCACGAGCGGCATGCCGAGGCCGGAGCGGTCGAGGAGCCGGCGCGTGGATTCGACGGCGGGCATCGCGTCGCGGATGCGGGCGAGGCGGCCGTGGGCGCGGACGAAGCGGGAGACGCGTTCGCCGGGCGGGAGGTCGGCGGGGAAGGAGATGCCGGCGGCCTCCCACACGTACTGGAGCTCGCGGCAGGTGATCCGGATGATCAGGTCGGTGTGGACGAGGTCGAGCAGCTCGGGTGTGGCGGGCGCCGCGCCGTCCACGGTCACGGTGGTGAGGAGGGGTTCGGCCTGGCGCTGGGCGGCGGAGCGCAGCGGGCCGCGTTTGAGGGCGCCGCCGCCGGCCAGGTGGGTGCGGAGTTCCTGGGCGGACGCGGCGAGGGCGCGCAGGTCGGCGTCGGCGGGCAGCTCGATGCGGTGGCCGCCGAGTTCGGAGAGGGCGCCTTCGGCCCATTGGGCGCGGGACGTCATCTCCGAGACCCGGGCCCAGATGAGGGGGCGCCGGTCGGCGAGGGCGTCGCCGAACGCGCGGACGGCGAGGTCGGCGGGGTTCCAGCCGCCCGGGTGCCCGTCGAGGCCGAGGTCGCGGAGCGCGGCGCCGACGACGGACGCGTCCCCGTCGAGGCGGGCGAGGAGGGTGCGGTCGCTGTCGCGGAGCCGTTGGGAGAGGTCGGTTTTGGAGCGTTCTGCTCGTTCGGCGGCGGCCTGCTCCGCCTCGATCAGGGTGCGGACGTAGGCGGCGCTCGGCAGCGCCCCGGGGTCGACGTCGCGCTGCGCGGTGCGGGCCTTGCGTTCGGCGGTCTCCTCCGCGAGGAGGACGACGAGTTCGGCGGCCTCGGAGCGGGAGATCGGCGGGCCCGGCGGCAGGTCCGGCCGGACGGGCATCCAGGAGAGTTCGGGGTCCGCCTCGCGGTGGCCGGGCGGAGGTTCCTCCGGGTCGCCCGTGCGGAGGCGTTCGGTGAGGTCGGCGACACGGCGGGCGGCGGTCTCCTCGCGCTCGGCCAGCGCGTCCAGGTCGGGAGACGCGCCTTGGGCGCGGATCGCTTCCACGGTCCGGGACGCCGTGGCCGGGTCGGTCGCGGTGAGGGCGGCCAGGCCACGCGGAAGGGCGGCGCGCAGTGCGGCGGACGCGGCGGGCCCGGACGTGGCGACGAGCACCCGGTGCCCGCGTCCGAGGAGTTCGGCGAGCAGGTCGGGCACGGTCTCCGCGGCACGCTCCGGCACGTGCATGACCTGCGGTTTCCTGGACGGTGCGACAAGCCGCGCCAGCCCTTGCGGCACTCCGCGCGGCAGCAGGCTCAGCAGCCTGGCGTGGTGGTCGGCGACGGCCTCGCGGCCCGGCGGCCGGACGACGAGCGCGGGTGCGAGCCGGATCCGCGGGACGGGCGAGACGGCGTCGGTGTCGGGCGTCCAGTCCTCGCGGTAGTCGGCGGGGCCGGTGAGCGCCACCTGGCACCATTTGCGCAGGACGTCCCCGGCGGACGCGTTCAGCCCGAACCCCTGCCCGGCCTGCACGGCGTCGGACACCCAGCCGGCGGGCCGGAACCCCGGATGCCCGGACAGCAGTTCCCGGTCGCGCAGGGTCGTGTGCCCGGCGAGGACGACGTCGATGCGTTCCGTACGTTCGTCCAGGACGATCCGGACGGGCGTGTTCAGCAGATGGTCGTGGACGGCCGGACGCCACGACAGCAGCCCCGTCGCCAGCACCACCTCCTCGCCGGACAGGTCGCGGAGGACCCGGTACCAGTTGCGGAGGGCGAGCCAGCCGTCGAACTCGTCCAGGACGACGGGCGGCGTCAGCGGGATGACCGGGACGCTGAACAGGACCTCGCCGGGCCCCGCGTCCGCCTCCACGTAGACGTCGCCGGGCAGTTCGGCCAGCCAGTGGACCTGGTCGTGGTCGGCGAGGTCGCGGGAGGGCCGCCGCCTGGCCCGGGCGAGGTCGCGCAGGTACCCGAGCAGGCGCGCCGCGTGGTCTGCCTCGCGCGCGGCGGCTTCGTCCGCGGCCCGGCCGGTCCGGCCGGGACCCGGAGCCTCCTCAGGCACCGCGGCTCCTCCCCTTCCCACGGGAATGGTGGTGCCCCGATCTAACACCCCCGGGCGAGCCCGGCCAAGCAGAATCGTTGATCATGATCGCCGGGCGCGCCGGAGGGAGGGTCAGTGGGCGCGGGCCATGTAGCGGTCCTCGTTCGGCATCATCACCCAGAGGACCAGGTAGACGACGAACTGCGGGCCGGGCAGCAGGCAGGACAGCAGGGCCAGCAGCCGGACGGTCCAGGGGGCCATGCCGAACCGGCGTGCCAGCCCGGCGCAGACTCCCGCGATCATTCGGCCGTGGCGCGGACGGTAAAGGCCGTTCATGAGTTCTTCTCTCCCCGATTCGTCGAGCTGTGAACACGGCCGCGCTTCTCACGGCCACACACATCACGCTACGGACCGGGTACCCGATCGCACATCGGCCGTCCGACCTGTTCCGATCCCATACTTCGGAATTACGGGACGTCCCCTAGGGGTCTGACTAGGCGGCGTTGTGCTGGGCGACGAGTTTCGGCAGTCCGGCCAGATCATCCAGGACGAACAGGCATTCGCGTAGCGCGTCGTCGTCTTCCTGGATGTGGCCCCAGGGGCCGCGTCGTAGGAAGGCCGCCCGCATACCGAACTCCAGTGCCGGCCGGACGTCGTTGTCTATGCGGTCGCCCACGTAGAGGACGCGATCGGGGAGGACGTCGGCGAGTTGGGCGCAGCGTTCGAAGAACTCCTGGGACGGCTTGGCGACGCCCCACACGTCCGAGATGCCGACCACGTCCGCGTCCAGTCCGAGGGCCGCCATCTGCGCGGCCGCCTCGACCGGCTGATTCCCGGCGATGCCGACGAAAAGGCCCTGGTCGCGCAGGCCGGACAGGCAGGCCCGCGCGTCCGGGTACAGGTCGTCCGGCCCGAAGCCGTTCGGGACGCCCGCCTCGGCGCGCTCGCGCTGCTCCTCCGCCAGGTCGAACCCGGGCCGGAAGTACTCGAAGAGGTCCATATGGGTGCCGCCGGTCGCGAGCAGCGCGCCCAGCTTGGTGAGGAACGTGTGCCGCGGCACGCCCAGCCAGTCGGCCCAGCGCCCGTAGATCTCGCCCTCATTGATGAGGGTCTCCCCGATGTCGAAGAACACCGCCTGGACGGCGCGGGGTGCCGGAACACCGCCGTGCTGGGGGGTGGGGGTGCTGTGG
>NZ_SMKY01000511.1 GCF_004349235.1 Actinomadura darangshiensis
GTTCTGGCGTGTGCGGCGGCGTCGGCGTGCGGGGTGGGGTTGCGGGCGACCGCGGTGGGCAGCGGACCGGTGCGGGACGTCGCGCGGGCCGGAAGGTTCGCGGCCGCCGAGGCGGTGGTGACCGGGGATCCGCGGGAGAAGCCCGGCAACGGCCGGCGGACGATCATCGTCCGGGCACGGGTGGAGGCGATGCGGCGAGCCCGGGTCCGCGTTCCGGTGCTGCTGATCGCGGGCGACGCGCGCTGGCTCCGCCTGGTGCCCAGCCAGCGCGTGCGGCTGCGGGGGCGGTTCGTGCCGCCCAAGGGCGCCGACCTGCTGGCCGCGATCGTGATCGTCCGCGGGCCGCCCACCGTCCTCGGGCCGCCGTCCGGGATCCAGCGGGTCGCCGAGCACGTCCGGGCGAAGCTGCGGGCGGCCGTGGACCGGCTTCCCTCCGATCAGCGCGGAGTACTGCCCGGCATGGTCGTCGGCGACACCTCGCTCATGGACCCGGCGCTCGCGGAGGACTTCCGGAGGGCCGGGCTCACCCACCTGCTGGTGGTCTCCGGCGCGAACCTGGCGATCGTCATCGGGGCGGTGCTCGGGCTCTGCCGCCTGGTGGGCCTCGGCCACCGCCGCGCCCCGCCCATCGCCGTCCTCGCGGTCTGCGCGTTCGTCGTCGTCGCACGTCCCGAGCCGAGCGTCCTCCGCGCGACCGTCATGGGCCTGATCGGCCTGCTCGCGCTGTTCACAGGACGGCAACGCCAAGGAATCCCCGCGCTGGCCGCGGCCGTCCTCATCCTGGTGCTGATCGATCCGGAACTGGCGCGCTCGTACGGGTTCGCGCTGTCGGTCCTCGCGACGGCCGGCCTGCTCGTCCTGGCACCGCCGTGGCGCGAACGGCTGGGGCGCCGCCTGCCCGGCCCCCTCGCAGACGCCCTCGCCGTCGCGGCCGCCGCCGAGGTGGCCGTGGCACCCGTCCTGGTGATGCTGTCCGGAGAGGTGGGCGTCGTCTCCGTCTTCGCGAACCTGCTGGCCGCCCCCGCCGTCGCTCCCGCCACGCTACTCGGCGCGCTCGGCGCCACCACGGCGCCCCTCTCACTGCCGCTCGCCAGGGTCATCGTGTGGCCCGCCGGCCTCGCCGTCGGCTGGATCATCTGGGTCGCCCGCACCGCCGCGGCCCTGCCTTACGCGACGGTCCCCTGGATGGGTGACGGGCTCGGCGCCCTCACCCTCCTGCTGGCCGGCGGGATCGCCGTCCTGATCCTGCGCAGCCGCCGTCTGCGCCTCCTCACGGTGGCCGCCATGGCCGGTGTCCTGATCGCGGTCGTGGCGATGCGCGCGATGGCGCCCGGCTGGCCGCCACCCGGATGGCAGATGGTCGCCTGCGACGTGGGCCAGGGCGACGCCTTGGTCCTGTCCGCCGGCCCGCGCCAGGCGGTCGTCGTCGACACGGGCCCCGACCCAGTACCGGTCGACCGCTGCCTGAAGCGCCTCGGCGTACGGGACGTCCCGCTGCTCATCCTGACCCACCCGCACGCCGACCACATCGACGGCACGTCCGGAGTCCGGCACGGCCGCACCGTTAACGAGGTGCTGACGACGCCCCTCTCGTCCGGCCGCGAGGCGCGCTACACGTCCGGCCTCCACACCGCCCATGCCGAGCCCGGCCAGCAATGGCGCATCGGTGACCTGGCCCTTTCCGTCCTGGCTCCGCGGCCCACCGCGCCCGTGCTCTCACCCGAGGACGACGGCACCACGATCAACAACGCGAGCGTGGTCCTCGTGGCCCGCAAGCCGGGCTTCAGCGCCCTCCTCGCGGGGGATGTCGAACTGGACGCACAACGCGCCCTGGAATCGACCGTCCCCCACGTCCAGGTCTTGAAGGTCCCGCACCACGGCTCGCGAAGCCAGGACCCCGGCTTCCTCGCCGCCGCCCATGCGTCCGTCGCGCTCATCTCGGTAGGCGACCACAACGACTACGGCCACCCGTCCCGCACCACCCTCGCGCTGCTGCGCCGCCTCCACACCCAAATCCACCGCACCGACCAGGAAGGAGACATAGCAATAGCCCGCACCAACACCGGCATCACCACCGTCCCCCGCAACTGACCCCACCCCTCACGGCCATGCAACGCAGCGAGAGTCGCGCCGTGGTGCTCCGCCGACCGCCCCTCTCGAACCACCCCTCGACCAGCGGAGGGCGGCGTTCGGCTTGATCCGGCTACGGAGTCGCCGGGGCGAGCGTTACATGGCCAGTCGCTCGCCGGGGTCGGGGGCTGATCTTGCGAGCCGGTCTCCGCCGTCCGAGCGGTTGATCTCCGACCAAAGCGCGTCGAGGGACAGGCCGAGGACGTCGGCGATGGCGGCGATGGTCGGAAAGGCGGGGGTCGCCACGCGACCGGACTCGATCTTGCGGAGGGTCTCCGGCGAGACACCCGCGTCCAGTGCGATGGCGAGCATCGACCTGTCCCCCCGGGCGCGTCGCAGGAGGGCGCCGAGGCGCTGTCCGCGTTCGACTTCTGCGGGAGTGAGCGGCAACCTGACCATGACCCAATACTAGTACCGGGATAATATGGCCGGGATACTTATTGGAACGCGAGTGAGGCGCCGCATGATCGAGATCCTGAACCCCACCGAACTGCCCCGAGCGAAGGAGGCGGGTGCCCTGGTCGCGGACATACTGCAGACGCTGAAGAGCCGCTGCGAGGTGGGCACGAACCTTCACGACATCGACCGGTGGACCAAGGCCATGATCATCGAGGCCGGCGCCCAGTCCTGCTACGTCGACTACGAGCCGTCCTTCGGACGCGGACCGTTCGGCCACTACATCTGCACGTCCGTCAACGACGCGGTGCTCCACGGACGCCCCTACGACTACTCGCTCGCCGACGGCGACCTGCTGTCACTCGACCTCGCCGTCACCCATGGCGGAGTCGTCGCCGACTCCGCCATCAGCTTCATCGTGGGCGACTCCGAGCCTCCGCAGAGCGTCGCGATGATCAGCGCGACCGAGCGCGCACTGAACGCCGGGATCGCCGCGGCCGGACCGGGCGCTCGTATCGGAGACATCTCCCATGCCATCGGCTCGGTGCTCAACGCGGCCGGATATTCGATCAACACCGAGTTCGGAGGCCACGGCGTCGGATCGACGATGCACCAGGACCCGCACGTCCCCAACTCGGGACGGCCCGGCCGCGGATACAAGCTGCGCCCCGGGCTGCTCCTCGCCCTGGAGCCCTGGATCATGGCCGACACCGACAAGCTCGTCACCGATGCCGACGGCTGGACGCTCCGGAGCGCGACCGGCTGCCGCACGGCCCACAGCGAGCACACGATCGCCATCACCAACGACGGAGCCGAGATCCTCACCCTCCCGAATCAGACACAACGGTGAGCTGACCCCGCCCCGGCGCCGGCATGGGGGATGGCGCGCGTGCGTTCTGGCTCCAGGAGGTGCGTGGGTGCGGTTTTCGCACTGTTCGGGATCGTCGGGGAGCACTCTGCGGCGCGCCTTGGATGGCCACGCCTCTTCGCCGGGATGGGAGCTCGGCCGGTGGATGCGAACGCCGGGATCGCCGCGGCCGGACCGGGCGC
>NZ_SMKY01000512.1 GCF_004349235.1 Actinomadura darangshiensis
GACATCAAGAACTGCGTCACCGGGAAGAGCGCAACAGCCTGCGCCTGGGCGATCGTGGGTCTCATCCCCGTCGCCGGAAAATACGTCAGACCCGTCGCACGCGGCGTCCGGGCGATAGGGCGTGCGAATAAGGTCGCGCGGGCAGCGCGACCGGTCGAGTCGGCCGCCAGGATATGCAGCAGCTTCGTTCCTGGAACCAAGGTCATGATGGCCGACGGCAGCCAAAAGCCCATCGAAGAAATCAAGACCGGCGACAAGGTCGTGACCACCGACTCCGCAACGGGCAAAACCAGCACTGAGTCGGTATCGCAAACCATTTCTACCAAGGGCGACAAGAAACTCGTCCAGATCACCATCGACCCTCACGCATATACTCTCGCCTGGCCCTCGGGAAAGAGGTCCCAGCCCGCGTCCACCCTCCTCCACAGGCCCGCGGACTCGAAGGGCGGAACGGTCGTCGCCACTGCCACGCACCCCTTCTGGGTCGCCGGTGACATCGGTAGGTGGGTCAAGGCCACCGCTCTCGAGCCCGGCATGTGGCTCCGCGCCAGTGCCGGCACCTACGTCCAGGTCACCGCCACCAAACACACGACCGCCCACCACCAACGCGTCCACAACCTCACCATCACCCACGCGCACACCTACTTTGTGCTTGCGGGCGAGACTCCGGTTCTCGTTCACAACTGCGGCGGATCCGTCCCTCGTCACAGGACGATATGCGATTGCGCTAACGGCGGTAAGCCTGCAATGATGCGCGGGCCCACGCCGAAAGGTACGGGACTCCACAATCTGAAGATCGCCGAAGTCGCCGGCCAGGTAACGGATGGTAACGTGATCGCGGGAGGCGGTGGGCTGCCTGAGCGGGCGTTTGCCACACCCGGAGGGTTCTTGAGTTCTCGTCGCCCCGATATTCTTGTGGAGAGGCCGGACGGTAGTCTGTATGGGATTAATGTGGGAAAACAGGCAGCGCGATCCGGTGCGCCAATCAAGCGAGAAGCCGAAGCATTGCAGGATCTTGAGAATATCGGGATTTCGATGTATTTCGTTCCTTACAACTAGCGAGTCGCGATGAAGGTAACACTTCAGTTCCACGGTGATCGTCAAGAGATCTGTGCGATGGTTAGGGAGTGGGCCTGCGAGTTGGGGATGCCCCTCGTGTCGGAGCGCTTCGCGCCTTCCTATCAGGTGAAACTGGCAAGGGATGCGCCGGAAGCGAATGGAACGACGGGGTGCGGTGACGACATTGATCGCATCTCTCTGAACCCCTCTCCTGTCAACCTGGCTGCCACTTCGCCTCTCGATTACGTGAAAAAGAATCCGGACTCTCTGTTGGTCCATCTTGGTGAGCAATCTGATCTTATTCTGCGAGAGTCGTTTCTTGCGGCCATGACCGACGATGCTTCGCTCGCAAGAGTTTGGAAAAGGTTGCGAGAGCGTGCCCGGAAATCCATGTACAAGGGTGCCTGGGCGGAAAACATCAAGTCTGGTGCGCGGGCGCGGGTTGCCGGTCACTACTACACCGCGGAGGCCAGGCGGCTCGGAGAGGCAGGAGTGGTTCCGATGGGCCCGACGGACTGGGTCAAGTATCAGCTTGAATAGCTAGTGCCGCGAGTCGACGCACGCGTCCATGAACGCTGCTTCCACTGCGACCGGACAGGGCGATTTCAAGGTGGCCTGTCTGGGGCGATCATGCCTTGATGCCCGGATCGGCTGTTGTCACGCTGGGTAGCGACGACATGAAGATGGCCTTCTGTTCGGGATCATGGGAGTTGTCGAAGCTTCCATCACCCGGACAAGAAGGCCATCGGTGTCAGTCTCGCATGCCTGCTCGTTCTCGTCGCTGCTGGAGGCCCTGGAGGGCCTGACCGATCCGCGTGGTCGCCGAGGGATCCGGCATGGGCTGGTGGCGGTGCTGGCGGTGGCGGTGGTGGCAACGCTGGGCGGGGCCCGCAACTATCGGGAGATGGGGTCGGCCGCCGAGGACTTCTCCCGTGGCCTGCTGAAGCTGCTGGGGGTGCGTTGGCATCCGCTCAAGCGGCGGCGGGTCGCTGCCAGTGCCGCCACGATCCGCCGGGTGCTGATAGGGGTGGACGCCGCTGCGCTGGACCGCGTGGTCGCGGGTTGGCTGCGGGGCCCGCGCCGCCTGCGACGAAGGCGGATGGGAGATCGCGCTGGACGGCAAGGACCTGCACGGCTCGTGGGACGATGAGGGGCGGCTGGTGCTGTTCTCGGCGCTGGTGCACCGCCGCGAGGGGCAGGCCCCGGTCACTGTCGCGCAGATCGCGGTTCCCGAGGGCACCACCGAGACCACCCAGGTCAAGGCGCTGCTGGACGGCCTGGACATCGACGGTGCGGTGGTGACGATGGACGCCGCGCACACCTGCGCCAGCACCGCCCGCCACCTGGTCAAAGACAAGAACGCCGACTACCTGATGGCTGTGAAGGGGAACCGTGAAGCGCTGTACGCCGCCTGCGGCCGCGGCGCGACCGGCCTGGTATGGGGTGGGCAGGCCCTGCATGTGGTCACCGAAACCGGCCACGGCCGGATCAGCACTTGGACCACCTGGAGCACCGACCTGACCACCGGCGACGAGGTGGGGCTGCCGTATGCGGCCCGCCTGGCGGTGATCCGCCGCGACGTCACCGACCTGGCCGGGTAGCCCACCAGCAAGGAGATCGTGTTGATGGTCACCAGCCGCGCCACGATGACCAGCGCCGGCTTCCACAACCGCACCCGCGGGCACTGGTCGATTGACAACCTCGAGCACCGAGCCCGCGACACCGTGTGGCGCGAAGACGATCAGCAGGCCTACCTGGGCAACGGCCCCCGCAACACCGCCGCCCTGCGCAACCTCGGCCTCGGCGTCCTGGCCATCAACGCCATCACCAAGATCACCGAAACCGTCCAAAGGATCGGCCGCGACCACGACCGCGCCGCGCTGCTACTCAAGCTCACATAGCGTCACAACCAGCCCTCACCCACCGACTTTGAAATCGCCCTGGGAATTCGTGGTGGCCGAGTGGGTAGATTGGTGTTCGACGCTCGCGCTCGAAATCAACCAGGAGCTCGACTCCATGGCGAGTGAGGGGGAGTCCGCCGAGTCGGCATTCTATCCTGCCGGTGACCTCCCGGAGCTCACCCCGATGGAGCGCCTGGAATTGCGGGACCAGTTGCAGACTCTGGTGCTCCTCGAGAATCGCTCGGAGACCCATGACGACATCCATGCCCTCGCTCGCCAGAGTGCCGCTCGCATGGAGAACGCTCTGAGGCGAGGTGCCTGACAGGAGGTCTCGCGGGTTCGCTATGCGTGGGCTATGAGGATTGCGGGGTTTTCTACGCAGTCGGCTGCGTAGCGGAGGAAGCCGCCGACGGTGGCGCCGTCGCAGACGCGGTGGTCGAAGGTCAGGGAGAGCTGGGTTATGCGGCGGGGTACTACCTCGTCGTTGTGGACCCAGGGGCGGGGGTGGATGCGGCCTACGCCCAGGAGGGCCGCTTCGGGGTGGTTGATGATCGGGGTGGAGCCGTCC
>NZ_SMKY01000513.1 GCF_004349235.1 Actinomadura darangshiensis
GGTAGGGACCGAGAGTGATCGAGCTGGCTGCCGGCCAGGGGTGGGCGCAGATCGGGGAGTTGCCGCTGCCCCTGGTGCTGTCCGCCGTCATCGGCCTGGAGCTGGGGCTGCGCAACAAGAGCGCGGGCCTGCGCACGCACACCCTCGTCGGCGCGGCGTTGTTCATGGGCGCGGATGCGGCTCGTCTACCGGGACGGGCGGGGCGCGCTGCGGCGCGTCCTGATGGAGTGCACGCAGCGCGGCTTCGTGATCCTGGAGGTGAACGTCGACCGCGAGTACCTCCCGGACGACTCCGACCGGGGACGGGACGAGCGGCGCGACCGCGACGACGCCGACCGGCGCCGTCCGGGCAACGCCGCGGTGACGCTGATGCTGGAAGGGACGGGCTCGGTCCCGGACCTCACCGCCATCCTCAGCGAACCGGACGAAGTCGTCGGCGTCACGGTCGGTCACGACCACGACGACGACCGAGTGACCGGCTGGGGGACCTCGGTCTGCGGGCTGCGTAGGGTGAATGCATGCTTTACGGGCGGGACGCGGAACTGGCCGCGATCGAGGACCTCCTCGGCCGGGCCCGCGCGGGGCGCAGCGGAACCCTCGTCCTGCGGGGCGAGGCCGGGATCGGCAAGTCGGCCCTGCTCGACCACGCCGCCGAAGCGGCCGGCGACATGCGCGTCCTGCGCGGGACGGGCGTCGAGTACGAGAGCGGCATGCCGTACGCGGGCCTGCACCTGCTGCTCGGCCGCCATCTGGACCGCGTCGGCGGCCTTCCGGACGCGCAGGCCGAGGCGCTGCGGTCCGCCCTCAACATGGGCGGCCGGCTCGGCGCCGGCGACCGGTTCCTGGTCGGCCTCGCGGTGCTGACCCTGCTGTCGGACCTGGCCGAGACGCCGCTGCTGGTCCTGGTGGACGACGCGCAGTGGCTGGACGTCCCGTCCGCCGAGGCGCTGCTGTTCGCCGCCCGCCGCCTCGACGCCGAGCCCATCGCGATCGTCTTCGCGGCCCGCGACGCGGACGTGCCGGAGGCGGGCGCGCCGGAGTTCGCCGCGCAGGGGCTCGCGGAGGTGAGCGTGCGCGCCCTCGACGGGGACGCCGCGGCCGGGCTGCTGGACGACCGCGCCGCGAAGCTGCCCCGGCAGGTCCGGCAGGAGGTGCTGGCCGCGGCGATGGGCAACCCGCTCGCGCTCCTCGAACTCCCGGGTGAGAACGGGCACGGGTCGGCGTACGAGCGGATCCGGCGGGCGTTCGCCGAGCGCATCGGCGCGCTGCCGGAGCCCGCGCGGTGGCTCGTCCTGCTGGTGGCGGCCGACGACCTCGGCGACACCGGGGTGGTCACGCGGGCGGGGGGCCGGTTCGGCGCGTCCGTCGGCGACCTGGAGCCCGCCGAGCGGCACCGGCTGCTGCGCGGCACCGCGGACGGGCGGCTTGAGGTGCGGCACCCGCTGATCCGCACCGCCGCCCTCGGGGACGCGACGCTCACCATGCGGCTGGCCGCGCACGAGGCGCTGGCGGCGGCGTACCTGGAGCGCGGCGACGAATGCCATCACGCGTTCCATCTGGCACGGTCGGTGACCGGGCCGGACGAGCACGTCGCGGCCGTCCTGGAGAAGACCGCCGTCATGGAGCGGGACACGGGCGGCAACGCGTCCGTCGCCGCCATGTACGAGGGCGCCGCCGCGCTCAGCCCGGACCGGGCCGAGCGGGGCCGCCGGCTGGCGCTGGCCGCGCGCGCCTGCGCCGACGCCGGGCTGCCCGAGCGGGCGATCGAGCTGGCGGCCCGCGCGGAGGCCGACCTGCCCGACCCGATGGCGCGGGCGGAGCTGGTGCTGATCCGGGCGAACCTCGCCGACGAGCAGGACCGGACGCGGGACGCCTACCGGCTGTTCGCGGAGACGGCGGCGACGGTCGCCGAGCTCGATCCGCGCACGTCCGGCTACCTGTACTTCCAGGCCGCGTCCGCCGCCGCCAACGCGGCGGACTTCACCGCGCTGGACGACATCGTCGCCGAGGGCGTGCGCGCCGGCGTCCCGAACGCGCCGCACCTGCGGGCGCTGAGCCGGGTGTTCGCCGGGCAGAACCCGTTCGGGCCGAACGGCGATCTCGCGGACGGCGTCGCCGCCCTGCGCGAGCTCATGGACGGGATGAGCCCCTGCTACGGGGCGCACGACCGGGTCCGCGCGGGCATGTGGCACCTGATGATCGGCGACGTGCGGGGCGCCGCCGAGGCCGCGGCCGAGCTGGAGCGGAGCTTCCGCGCGCAGGGGGCGATCGGGCTGCTCGCGCCCGCGCTGATGCTTCGCTCCCGGACGGACCTGCTCCTCGGCCGGCACCGCGACGCGCTCACCGGCGCGACGGAAGGGGTCCGGATCGCCGCCGACACCGGGCAGCACCGCATCCGCGTCTACCTCGACACCGTCCTGGCGCAGCTCGCCGCCATCCAGGGCGATGAAGCGCGCTGCACGGAACTGACGGAAGAGGCGCTCGCGCGGGGGGTCCCGCCTGGCAACGTGCATGCGGCGGCGGCGCGCAGCCTGCTCGACCTGGGGCTGGGCCGGTACGAGGCCGCTCTCGAACGTCTCGTGGACGTCGTCGCCGGGCCCAACCGGCAGGGCGGCATCGCAGCGTTGCCCGACCTCGTCGAAGCGGCCGTCCGGGCGGGTGAGCCAGAGCGCGCGCGGGACGCCGCCGACTGGTACAGCGGATGGGCCGCGCAGATAGGGCAGCCTTGGGCCGAGGCGGTCGCGATGCGCTGTGCGGCACTCCTCGCCGCGGACCCGGACGACCTGTACTCGCGGGCCCTGGAACTGCACCGCGAGGGCGGAACGCCATTCGAGCAGGCCCGCACCGAACTGCTCTACGGGGAGTGGCTCCGCAGGACGCGACGCCGCAACGACGCGCGGGCACGGCTGCACCCGGCACTGGAGACGTTCGAGCGGCTCGGCGCTGCTCCCTGGGCCGACCGCGTCCGGACCGAGTTGCGGGCCGCCGGCGAGAGCCTGGCGGACGGTACCGGTCCCGACGACCTGGCAGCCCGCCTCACCCCGCAGGAACTCCAGGTCGTCCGGCTGGCGGCGACGGGCCTCAGCAACCGGGAGATCGGCGGGCAGCTGTTCCTCAGCCCCCGGACGGTCGGCTACCACCTCTACAAGGCCTACCCCAAGCTCGGCGTCGCCGCCCGCGCCGAACTCGCCCGCCTCGACCTGTCCTAGCTCAGGGCCCGGACGAATTCGACGAGCGCCGAGGCGTCCTCGTCCTCCAGCACGATCCCGAAGTCGCCGGCCAGCGTCTCGGGCAGTTCCTCGGGGGCGAGCGCTCGGGTCTCGACGGCGCCGTCCGGGCGGGTGATGGTGTGCGTCGTCCCGTCCACCACGTGCAGGGCCTCGGACGAGAACTTCTGCGTGAACGGACGCTTCGTGAACGGCGAGCGCGAACTGGTCGACACGTAGTGGTTGAACACGTCGAAGTCGATGCGGAACGTCTCGTTCATGGCGAACGTGTGCCGCTGCACCCACC
>NZ_SMKY01000514.1 GCF_004349235.1 Actinomadura darangshiensis
CGGCCTGGGCGTGGGTCCGGGGAGCGGACTGGAGACCGGCTCGGGGGCCGGCGAAGACGACCGCGCCGGGATCGCACGCCTCGGTGACCCGGTCGCGGTCTGGCCGTGCGCCGGCTGCGGACGGCCCGTGCCGCAGCCGGTGCGCGGCGCCCGCACCGTCCGGTACTGCCAGGACGGCGACGGAGGGTGCGAGCAGGCGGCACGCGAGAGCCGGGAACGGGGACTGGAGTCCCCGGGCCTCACCGGCCAGGTCGCCTGGACGTGGGAGATGGTCGACCGGCTGGAGGGCCTCGCCGACCGGCTCGCCGGGTCCCTCATGTCCGAGCTGAGCGTCGCCGGGGTCGAGCGGCGGGTCGCCGACGCCCGCGCCGAGGCCGCCGCGCACATCGCCATCGCGCAGCGGGAACGCGACGCGACCCAGCGGCAGTCCGAGCTCGCGTGGCGCGAGACGTCCACCGCCCGGACCCGCGCCGAGGCCGCCGAGCAGGAGGCCGCGTCCGCCCGAGCCGAGGCCAAGCGCCTCGCCGCCGAGCTGGACGCCGCCCGGCAGGAGCGCCACGACGCCAAGGACGAGGCCGACGCCGCCGGCGCGGCCCGCCTCGCCGCCGAACGCGAACGGGACCGCATGGCCGCGCGGGAGGGCGAGCTGCTCGCCTCCCTGGAGAGCGCACGCTCGGAACTGGTCTCTCTGCACGGTCGCCTGTCGGAGGCCGAGACGCTCGCCGAGGGGCAGCGCGTCGAGACCGCTGCCGCGACGCGCGCCGCCGACGACCTGCGGTCCGCCGTCCGCGACGCCGAGGCCAAGCGGGGTCAGGCCGTCGCCGACCGCGACCAGATCCAGGCGCGGGCCAGCGAACTCGAGCAGCACAACTGGCGGCTGACCCGCACCGCCGAGGAGCTGCGCGCCGCCGTGAAGGCGCTGACCGCCGAACGGGACGCCGCCCGCGCCGAGGCCGACCGCGCCCGCCGCCGCGTCGACGCGCTCACCTCCGTGTCCGACGGACGCCCCGACCCCGGCCCGCCCCGCCCGGCGGTGGACCGGGAACCGCCGACCGGCCTGCACGCCCTGCCGCCGATGAACGGCTCCCTGCTGGACGGCGGCGACCCGCTCGCCACCGACCCGCTGCGCCGCAACGGACGTCGCCTTCCCCACGCCGGCTGACCACCACGCCGGCTTTCAACGTCGCACAGTCTGGAGGTGAGGCCATCCCCACACTGCACTGGCCCTGATACCGGCCGCCGTACCGCACCGGGGTGGTACGGCGGCCGGTGCCGTCCGGGTGGGCGGGTCAGAGGGTCCTGAGGGTTTCGGTGTAGTCGAGGGCTCCCGCGTGGACGGCCGCGTGGACGGCTCGGGCGACCCTCGAACCCCAGGTCGAGCGAGGGCCCGCGAAGATCTCCTGTGTCCCGCCGGCGGCGGCCGCGACGCAGATCGCGTCGGACGCGGTGCCCGTGCAGGGGTAGCCCGCTTCGAGGAGCGCCTGCGTCTTGGCCTCGGTGGCGGTGACGACGGCGTTCACCAGCGCGGCGTCGCTCAGCGGGACGGGCACGGCGACCACGATGTTGATGGTGCCGGGCGTCCACGCGGGCGCGGACGTGCCGTCCAGGCGCATCGGCGCCAGCTCGGGATCGGACGCTCCGCCGGGGGAGGACGCCCAGGTCGGGACGCGCAGCCCGACCGTCGCCGACACGCTGACGCCCTCGTCGTCCCGCCGCATCGTCCGCGCCACCGACGCCGCCGTGAGCATGCCCACGCCCGGGCCGTCCAGCCCGTACGACGCCGCCAGCTCCGCCAGGTGCGCGACCGGATCGGTGCGCGAGTAGGCGCCCGGGACCTGCGCGTTCAGCACCCATCCGGCCGGGCCGATGCCGCCGCCCAGCATCGCCGACGCGACCATCCGGTATCCGCCGCCGGTCCGCCACACGGTCGCGGCGAGACGCGCGCCGTCCTCCTCACGCCACACCGTCTCAAGGTTCACGGACGCTCCAGTGACAGGATCGGCCGGCCGCCCGGCCCCGGGGTGACGTGCACGCGCGCGTCGAAATGCTCCTCGATGGTGTCACGGGTCAGGACACGCTCGGGAGGTCCCGCCGCGGCCACCCGCCCGGCGGAGATGAGGACGAGGTCGTCGGCGTACTGCCCCGCCAGCGTCAGGTCGTGGATCGTGGTCACCACGGTCAGCTCGTCGGACAGGCGCAGCTGGTCGACCAGCTCCATCACCTGCTGCTGGTGGCCGATGTCGAGCGCGGTCGTCGGCTCGTCCAGCAGCAGGACCGAGGTCTGCTGCGCCAGCGCGCGGGCCAGCACCACCCGCTGCCGTTCACCGCCGGAAAGGTGGTCGAGGGGGCGGTCGGCGAAGTCCGTGAGGTCGAGCCGGTCGAGGACCTCTTCGGTGATGGTCCGGTCGCGGGCGCTCTCCCGTCCCAGATGCGGGATGTAGGGGGAGCGCCCCAGCAAGGTGTAGTCGAACACCGTCATGCCCACGGGAAGGTTCGGGCTTTGCGGGGCATAGGCCACGAGCCGGGCGCGCTGCCTCGGCTTGAACGTCCGCAGGTCCGCGCCCGCGACGGCGATGTCCCCGTGCGAGGCCACCAGGCCCAGGACCGCGCGCAGCAGCGTCGACTTGCCCGCGCCGTTCGGGCCGATGATCGCCGTCCACGACCCGGCGGGGACGTCCAGCGACACGCCCTTCAGCACCTGCCGCCCGCCCAGCGCGACGCCCAGGCTCCGCACCGTGACCGTCACGTGTCCACCTGCCTGCGGGACGCGCGCAGCACCACGACGAAGAACGGACCGCCGACGAACGCCGTCACCACGCCCAGGGGGAGCTCGCCGGGCTTGATCACCGTCCGCGCCACCAGGTCCGCCACCTCCAGGAACGCGGCGCCGCCGAGCAGCGACAGCGGCAGCACGATCCGGTACGAACCGCCAACCAGCCGCCGCACGACATGCGGGACGACGATGCCGACGAACGCGATCAGCCCGCTCACCGCGACCGCGGACGCCGTCGCCAGCGACGCCGCCACCAGCACGGTCAGCCGCACCCGCGACGCCGACAGGCCGAGCGACGCCGCCTCCTCGTCCCCGACGCTCAGCACGTCCAGTAGCCGGCCGTGCGCCAGCAGCACCACGGTGGAGACCAGCGCGTAGGGGGCGACCAGCGCCAGCTGGTGCCAGTCGGCGGAGCCGACCCCGCCGAGGATCCAGGAGAAGATCCGCTGCAGTTCCTCGGCCTTCATCTGCTGGATGAACGTCTGCACGGCCGACAGGAACGACGACACCGCGACGCCCGCCAGCACCAGCGTGGCCGTTCCGTTCGCGCGTCCCGCCGCGACGCTGCCCAGCAGATACGCCAGGAACACCCCGCAGATCGCGCCGACGAACGCGGCGAGCGGCACGCCGTAGCCCGGATCGCCCGGCACCAGCACGATCACCAGCGTCGCCCCGACCCCGGCCCCCGCCGCCGCGCCCAGCAGGTACGGGTCGGCGAGCGGATTGC
>NZ_SMKY01000515.1 GCF_004349235.1 Actinomadura darangshiensis
TGACGACCCTCCGATCGACGACGACCCGACCCCCGCTTGGGCCCCACCCGACGCACCCTCGACCGACGCACCCCAGACCGACGCAACGCCCTCCACGCCGGGACTTGCTCCGCCCGACGCATCGCCCGGCCCGGCGCGGACGAAACGGTTCGCGGTCGTCACCGGCCTCGCCGGGCTGGTGCTGGTCGCGGCGGTGGTCGCGGTCGTGGTCGCCGGCGGCTCGCGATCCACCCCGAAGGGTGAGGCCGCCCCGCCGCACCCGGACGGCTACGTGCTGCTCTCGTCGCTGAAGGCCGGCGACTGCTTCACCACGAACGCCTCGGAACCCGACGGCCCGTATGTATACCCCGGCCCCTGCGACAACCCGCACGAGGGCGAGGTGGTCGCCAAGGCGACGCTTTCCAGTGGCCCATTCCCCGGCATCGCGAAGGCGTCCGAACAGGCGGCGGCGGTGTGCGAGGAGCGGACCCCGGAGAAAGTGCGGCGGGTCGCGAAGAAGGACTTCAAGCCGAGGAACGACATCCCCAGCGAAAAGCGCTGGCACGACGGGGACCGCGGGGTGACCTGCGCGCTCCTGTACGTCGGCGGCAGCGCGCTCACCACACCGCTCGGCGACGGCGGGATCCTCTCGCTGGGCAAGACGGATCTGCACAGGGGCGACTGCGTGGAGAAGTGGCAGGACGACGGCTACGGCCAGCCCCTCGTCGAATGCACCGAGAAGCACGAGTACCAGGTGCTCGGGTTCTCCAAGATGGACGGCGTCAAGGCATACCCCAGCGCGGAGAAGATGGCGAATCTGGCCGCCGAAGCCTGCGCCAAGCTGGCGGTGGAGGTATGGGGCTCCGAACCGCCGCTGGACCGCGTCGAGCCTCAGTTCGCCTCGCCCACCAAGGAGGGCTGGGAGAGCGGCGACCGTGGTGTGACGTGCCTGATCGGAGGCAAGAACGGCAAGCCGCTGACGCGGTCGTACGTGCCGAAGGAGTGACGCGGGGGGTGCCGCCGGCGTCTGGGGGGGCGCCGGCGGCACGGCGTGGGTCAGACGATGGCGCCTGAGCTGTCGGAGGTGCGGTGGACGGGTTTGGCCTTGCTCTTGCCCTGCGGCGGCGGGGCCTTCGCGTAGCGCTCCAGGACGACGGCGATGGGCGTCGCGGTGAAGACGCTGGAGTACGTGCCGACGACGATGCCGATCAGCAGTGCGATGGCGAAGTCCGTCAGGGAGTCGCCGCCGAGGAAGGCGAGGGCCGCCAGGATGAACAGCGCGCCCATGCCGGTGTTGATCGTCCGCGGGACGGTCTGCAGGGTGCCCCGGTTCGCGAGGTCGGCGAAGCGGCCCTTGGGGTTGGCGGCCCACATCTCCCGGACCCGGTCGAACACGACGACGGAGTCGTTCACCGAGTACCCGATGATGGTGAGCAGCGCGGCGAGGAAGACCCCGTCGATGGGTTTGCCCAGCCACGCGAAGATGCCGGTGACGATCACGATGTCGTGGAACATGGCGATGACCGAGCCCGCGGCGAACGTCCAGCGGAACCGGATCGTCAGGTAGGCGAGCTGGACCAGCAGGGCGACGCCGAGGGCGATGAGCGCCTTGGTGCGCAGCTCGTCGCCGAGGCTCGGGCCGATCAGCTCGTCGCGCTGCTTGGTGGCGCCGCCGCCCTCCTTCGCGAGGGCGTCCTTGATGCGCTGCTCCTCGGCGTTGTCCAGTTCGGTGGTCCGGACGGAGATGTCGTCCTTGCCGGACGTCTGGACGACGGCGCGCGGGAACCCGGCGTCGGCGACGGCGGCGCGTGCCTTGTCGATGTCGAGGGGCCGGCTGGTCGAGTACTCGACCAGGCGCCCGCCGGTGAACTCGACACCGAAGTTCAGGCCGCGGGTGAAGATCCCGGTGGCGGCGAGGACGACCGCCAGGGCGGAGATCCCGAGCCACATCCGGCTGCGCTTCATGATGTCGGGGCCGCTGTCCTCCAGCCACCGCCGGATCCGCCCGGCGCCGGAGAGGCCGCCCGCCCTGCCCTTGGCCAGTTTGGGCATCCGCGCGGCCGCCGTGTCGGTGAGGACGCGGCTCAGCAGCATCGCGGAGACGAGCGAGCCGATCACACCGATGGTCAGCGTGACGCCGAAGCCCTTGACGGGGCCGGAGGCGAGGAAGAACAGCAGGCCGCCGGCCAGCAGGGTGGTGACGGCCGAGTCGGCGATCGCCGACCACGCCTTGTTGAACCCGACGGCCAGCGCCGCCCGCGCGCTGCGGCCCGGGGCGGCCGCCCGTTCCTCTCTGGCCCGTTCGAACGCCAGCACGTTGGCGTCGATCGCCATGCCGATGGCGAGGACGAATCCGGCGAGTCCCGGCAGGGTCAGTGTCGCGCCGACCGCGACGAGGGCGCCGTAGGAGATCACGGCGTAGCCGGCGAGCGCGGCGGTGGCGAGGAGGCCGACGAGCCGGTAGACGGCGACGATGAACAGGCCGGTGAGGATGATGCCGATGACGGCGGCGCGGGCGCTGGCGTCGATGGCCTCGTCGCCGAGCGTCGGGCCGACGACCCGCTGCTCGATGGTCTTCACGGGGACGGGCAGCGAGCCGCCCTGGATGAGCGCCGCGAGGTCCTTGGCCTCGCCGGCGCTGAAGTCGCCGGTGATCTGGGTGGAGCCGCCGGTGATGCCGACGCCGCAGGCGACGCTCTCGGTGACCTGCGGTGAGGAGATCACCTTGCCGTCCAGGACGATCGCGACGCGCCGCTCGTCCCCGGCGGCGCAGGCGGCCTTGGCGGTCACCTTCTCCCAGGTCTTGCCGCCGTCGCCCTTGAACTTGACGTTGACGGCCCAGCCGCCGAGGTTCTGCGGGTCGTAGGAGGCGTTCGCCTCGCCGATGCCCGCGCCGGTCAGCGCGGCGGGGCCGATGAGGATCTGCTGCCCGCTCTCGTCCGGCATCAGCTGCTGCCCCTGCCCGGCCTTGCCGGTGTTGGGCAGCACCGGGTGGGCGGTGAGCTGCGCGGTCTTGCCGATGGCCGCGGCCGCGCGGGACGGGTCCTGGACGTCCGGCAGCTCGACGATCAGCCGCCGGTCGCCGGACCGGGTGATGGACGACTCGGCGACCCCGAGCGCGTCCACGCGCCGGTGCAGGACCTCCCGGGCCCGGTCGGTGGACTCCCGGTCGGCCTTCACCGTCGGCGAGTCCTGCGTTTCCAGGACGATCTGGGTGCCGCCGCGGAGGTCCAGGCCGAGGCGGGCGGGTTTGGAGTAGGCGAAATAGAACGATGTGGCGAGCACGGCGAACGCCAGTACCGCCCGCACCACATTGGCGCGAGTCAACGGAGACCTCCACACGGGGCTTCGGCACCGCACGTCGTGCGGCGCCGCGGACAGAGAGAACTCAGATCCGTGTCGTGGCGGGAGGTGCGCGTCCGCGCGGGACGCCGCGCGGCGCGATGTCGGGCGAGCGGGGGGCGGTGGCGGCCGGGGCGGCGCGCCCGGACGG
>NZ_SMKY01000516.1 GCF_004349235.1 Actinomadura darangshiensis
TTGTCTGCGATTTGTTTTGATCGTTTTGTGTGTTCAAGTTTTTTAGGGCATACGGTGGATGCCTTGGCATCAGGAGCCGATGAAGGACGTGGGAGCCTGCGATATGCCTCGGGGAGTCGGCAACCAGACTTTGATCCGGGGATTTCCGAATGGGGAAACCTGGCACCCGTCATGGGGTGTCGCCGCCTGCTGAATGTATAGGCAGGTTGGTGGGAACGCGGGGAAGTGAAACATCTCAGTACCCGCAGGAAGAGAAAACAATAGTGATTCCGTGAGTAGTGGTGAGCGAAAGCGGAGGAGCCTAAACCGTGCGCGTGTGATAGCCGGCAGGCGTTGCGTGTGCGGGGTTGTGGGACCACCCTGGTCCAGCTGCCGCTGGGTCGAGGAGTTATAAACTGCTCGGATAGTTGAACGGCTTGGGATGGCCGACCGTAGACGGTGAGAGTCCGGTAGACGAAATTCGAGTGGCTTCTGGGTGTGTTCCCGAGTAGCACGGGGCCCGTGAAATCCCGTGTGAATCTGCCACGACCACGTGGTAAGGCTGAATACTTCCTGGTGACCGATAGCGGACTAGTACCGTGAGGGAAAGGTGAAAAGTGCCCCGGTGAGGGGTCGTGAAATAGTACCTGAAACCGTGTGCCTACAAGCCGTCAGAGCGTCCTCACAGGTCTTTTGGGGCTTGTGTTCGTGATGGCGTGCCTTTTGAAGAATGAGCCTGCGAGTTATGGTGTGTGGCGAGGTTAACCGGTGGCGGGTAGCCGTAGCGAAAGCGAGTCTGAATAGGGCGTTTTTAGTCGCATGCTGTAGACCCGAAGCGGGGTGATCTAGCCATGGGCAGGGTGAAGCGCCGGTAAGACGGTGTGGAGGCCCGAACCCACCAGGGTTGAAAACCTGGGGGATGACCTGTGGTTAGGGGTGAAAGGCCAATCAAACTCCGTGATAGCTGGTTCTCCCCGAAATGCATTTAGGTGCAGCGTTGCGTGTTTCTTGCCGGAGGTAGAGCTACTGGATGGCTGATGGGCCCTACAAGGTTACTGACGTCAGCCAAACTCCGAATGCCGGTAAGTGAGAGCGTGGCAGTGAGACTGCGGGGGATAAGCTTCGTAGTCGAGAGGGAAACAGCCCAGATCATCGGCTAAGGCCCCTAAGCGTGTGCTAAGTGGGAAAGGATGTGGAGTTGCTGTGACAACCAGGAGGTTGGCTTAGAAGCAGCCATCCTTGAAAGAGTGCGTAATAGCTCACTGGTCAAGTGATTCCGCGCCGACAATGTAGCGGGGCTCAAGCACACCGCCGAAGCCGTGGCATTGCATCTCTTTGGGGTGTGATGGGTAGGGGAGCGTCCTGTAGCCGGTGAAGCCGCCGAGTGATCGAGTGGTGGAGGCTGCGGGAGTGAGAATGCAGGCATGAGTAGCGAGTCACACGTGAGAAACGTGTGCGCCGGATGACCAAGGGTTCCTGGGGCAGGCTAATCCGCCCAGGGTAAGTCGGGACCTAAGGCGAGGCCGACAGGCGTAGTCGATGGACAACGGGTTGATATTCCCGTACCCGCTGGTATGCGCCAACGCTGAATCCTCTGATGCTAACCACCTGAACCGGTGTTCGGGCCTTCGGGTCTGTTCGTTGGGGAGCGTGGGGCCCGAGGGGGTAGTAGGTGAGTGATGGGGTGACGCAGGAGGGTAGCTCAGCCCGGGCGGTGGTTGTCCCGGGGTAAGGCTGTAGGGAGAGAGATAGGTAAATCCGTCTCTCACATATCCTGAGAGCTGATGCCGAGCCGTTTTAGGTGAAGTGAGTGATCCCATGCTGTCGAGAAAAGCCTCTAGCGAGTGTACTGGCGGCCCGTACCCTAAACCGACTCAGGTGGTCAGGTAGAGGATACCAAGGCGATCGGGTGAACTGTGGTTAAGGAACTCGGCAAATTGCCCCCGTAACTTTGGGAGAAGGGGGACCACGCCTGGTGATGGCATTTGCTGTCTGAGCTGGGTGGGGTCGCAGAGGCCAGGGGGAAGCGACTGTTTACTAAAAACACAGGTCCGTGCGAAGTCGTAAGACGCTGTATACGGACTGACGCCTGCCCGGTGCCGGAACGTTAAGAGGACCGGTTAGATGCCCTTTGGGTGTCGAGGCTGAGAATCTAAGCGCCGGTAAACGGCGGTGGTAACTATAACCATCCTAAGGTAGCGAAATTCCTTGTCGGGTAAGTTCCGACCTGCACGAATGGCGTAACGACTTCCCCGCTGTCTCAACCACAGGCCCGGCGAAATTGCAGTACGAGTAAAGATGCTCGTTTCGCGCAGCAGGACGGAAAGACCCCGGGACCTTCACTACAGCTTGGCATTGGCGCCTGAAGCGTCTTGTGTAGGATAGGTGGGAGACTGTGAAGCCGGCACGCTAGTGTTGGTGGAGTCGTTGGTGAAATACCACTCTGGTCGTTTTGAGCGTCTAACCCGCACCCGTGTATCCGGGTGGGGGACAGTGCCTGGTGGGTAGTTTAACTGGGGCGGTTGCCTCCTAAAGTGTAACGGAGGCGCCCAAAGGTTCCCTCAGCCTGGTTGGCAATCAGGTGGCGAGTGCAAGGGCACAAGGGAGCTTGACTGTGAGACGGACGTGTCGAGCAGGTGCGAAAGCAGGGCCTAGTGATCCGGCACCTACGTGTGGAAGTGGTGTCGCTCAACGGCTAAAAGGTACCCCGGGGATAACAGGCTGATCTTCCCCAAGAGTCCATATCGACGGGATGGTTTGGCACCTCGATGTCGGCTCGTCGCATCCTGGGGCTGGAGTAGGTCCCAAGGGTTGGGCTGTTCGCCCATTAAAGCGGCACGCGAGCTGGGTTTAGAACGTCGCGAGACAGTTCGGTCCCTATCCGCTGTGCGCGTAGGAGAATTGTGAGGGTCTGTCCCTAGTACGAGAGGACCGGGACGGACGAACCTCTGGTGTGCCAGTTGTCCCGCCAGGGGCACGGCTGGTTGGCTACGTTCGGTCGGGATAACCGCTGAAAGCATCTAAGCGGGAAGCCTTCCTCGAGATGAGTTCTCCCTCCACCCTTCGGGGTGGGTAAGGCCCCCGGTAGACGATCGGGTTGATAGGCCGGAGATGGAAGCGCCGTGAGGTGTGGAGTCGACCGGTACTAATAGGCCGAGTGGCTTGAACACACATCACGTTCAATGCAAATCGCTGCGTGGTGTTCGCGTCCCTGTGTGGTTCCCAGAAAACAACTGGGCACCCGTAGTTGATAATTGGATACCGAGCCGAGTTGCTCGGACGATACTTCCCGCACCCCCTGGCTTGGGGGTGTTGGGGTTGGTCGTTCGGTGGTTTTGGCGAAGGGGAAACACCCGGTCCCATCCCGAACCCGGAAGTTAAGCCCTTCAGCGCCGATGGTACTGCATGGGAGACCGTGTGGGAGAGTAGGACACCGCCGGACTC
>NZ_SMKY01000517.1 GCF_004349235.1 Actinomadura darangshiensis
CCCCCGGCCTGCCTCCCGCGCATTCACCAGCGCCCGGCCACGGCCCACCACCAGCGAATACGCCCTACCCCGGCCACGACGCACTACCTGCGCCCGGGCACGGCGCACCGCCCGTTCCTGGGCACGGCGCGCCGCCTATGCCTGGGCATCCCGCGCCGCCGGCCGGCCTGCCGCTCCCTGGCCATGGCATCGGGCCTGCGCACTCGCCGATGCCGGGTCACGGCGCGCTGGCCGGTCCGCCTCCGGCGCCGGGTCACGGCCCGCCTCCGGCGGCACCGCATGGTGCGCCGCCGCCTGCGCCCGCGGGGCCCGCGCCGTACGGGCCGCCCGCCCACGCCGGTCCGCCGCCGCCCGCCCCTCTGGGGCCGTATCCGCCCGCGGCCCACGGCCACCCGGGTCCGCCGCCGGTGCACGTCCAGCACGGTCCGCCCGGCTACCACGGGCACCACGGGCACGGCATCGCCGCGGCGGGTCTGGTCGGCGGCGCAGCGGCGGCCGGGATCGCGGGCGGCATGGCCGTCGGAGCCATGGGCGCCGGGGCCGTCGGGGCCGCCGGCTACGCGCAGAACGTCGCCGGCTACGTCGCGGGCGCCCCGGTGGACGCGTTCGGCAACGTGATCGCCGACTACGCGGGCAACGTCGCCGGAAACATGATCGTGGACGCGGCGGGCGGCGTCGCCGGAGACATCGCGGGCGACGTGGCAGGTGAACTCGCCGGCGGTGCCGCCGAAGTCCTCGGCGGCCTCCTGGGCGGCCTTTTCGGCTGACCGCCGCGGCACGGAAAATGGCGGGCGTTTCGGACGAGATCCAGTGCGGGCGCGGTCAATCCGGCCGCGGATGGTTATCGTCAAGAGGCAGCCCGCCTTCCGAGGAGTCACATGACCACCGTGATCCTGGTCCTGCTCTGCCTGGCGATCGCCGGACGCGAGCTCTACCTGGCCTCCGACAAGCGGCTTCCCCAAGCCCAGGCGGAGCTGCGCAGCCTGCGGAAACAGCTGAACGAGCTCAGCAAGGACCACGCCTCCCTCAAGCAGGTGGTCGACGAGGCGACGGAGCCGGTCGGCATTCCCATTCCGCCGCCGCAGGCCGAGGGGCCGCCCGCCGACCTCGCCGAAAGGCTGGAGTCCGTCACCGGCCGGGTGGACAAACTCGAGAGGCAGTTCGGCGATTACACCGGGGAACTGACGGGCATCGACCTCGATCGCGACGCCCAGCGCGCCCTGGCACGCTCACTCGACGCGGTGGAGCAGGACGTCCAGGAACTGCACCGCGAAATGCTCGACCGCCTCGACCGGGAGGAGGGCGTCGTCCCCGGCGTCCTGCTGAGCGAGGAGGGCGAGTCGGAGGCGCTGCTGGCCTCCGCGTACGAGCAGTGCGCCGCCGAATGCGGGCTGCGCATCCGCGTCCGCGACCAGCGCTCGGCGCAGGCCACGGGCACCTACTGGGGCACCCTCTACCAGATGTCGGGCCGGCGCCCCGACGTCCTGGCCGAGGACCTCTTCTCCTACGTCCGCGGCCTGTACGACCCGCAGGACGCGTCCGCGGTCAACACGCTGCTCACCGAACTGGCGTCCCTGCGCGGGGGCGGCGTCGCGCAGTTCGGCCCGTTCGTCGCGGTCAGCACGCAGAGCGCGCTGCTGTGCGGCGTGCTGCCGGACGAGGGCACGCCGCCGACCGAGCCGTGGCAGTTCGTGGACCACATCCGCGAACTCCCCGCCGACCGGCAGCGCGACCTGACCTGGCTGCGCTCGGACGACTGATCAGGGGCGGACGAACCGGGGCACGCCGCCCGTCCGGTCCACGCTGAACGCCAGCAGGCATCGCGGCACCCGCGCCTCGTCGATCTGCAGGCACAACCCGAGCCCGAGATCCGGGTCCACGAGCACGACGCGCCGCAGGGCCCGCAGCGCGCCCCGCGCCCGGGCCTGGTCCGGCTCCCGCAGCGTCCCGGTGACGACCCGGCCCGCGTACCGCCACAGCGCCGCCGAGTCCAGCACCCGCACCCCGGCGGACGTCAGGTTCGCGACGATCACCACACCGCTGTCGTCCTCCTCCGCGGACGGGACCTGCAGCGTCCCCTCGCCCGGCAGGTCGCGCGGCGCCCGCGGCCCGCCCACGGCCCGGTGGTAGCGCAGCGGGTCCAGCGTGTCGATGACGAACGCGCCCGCATACGGTCTGGACGCGCGCGGTGGGCGCGCCTGTCCCGGCATCGGCGCCGGAACCGTCCGGACGCCGAACTGCGCGCTGAGGTCGAACGCCATGCCGGCGTCGTCCAGCCAGGCCGGCACCCTGAGTTTGGCCGCCGCCGTCCGGTCGAGCACGTCCCACAGCTCATCGGTCTGCCGCGAGAGCGTCGCCGCCAGCCCCAGCCCCGGGAACGCGCTCTCCAGCACCGCCACCGTCGCCCGCCACGTGGTGCTGCGCACGAATTCCGCGACGAACGCGTCCACCATCGTCTTGCACCGCCCGGCATCCGCCATGGGCCGCGGCGCCGGCACCCGAACCTCAGGCACAGCCGTCGGAGGCGGCTCGGCCGAAAGCCCCTTTCCAGGCAGAAACGGCTCGTCATCCCGCACATGCCGCCCCACCGAAGACTGCCCAGAACCCACGCGAGCCGAAGGACCGGAGCCCGCCTGCCCTGCCACACCCTGCTCACTGCCAGACGGGTCCCGCGACTCCCAAGACGGAGACTCAGAAGACCCGTAACCCCCTGCGGACGCCGCCCCGGCCGCCGGCTCCTCGCCCGACCCGTGCGGTTTCCAGAGGAGCGGCTCCGAGGGCTCCGCCCCTCCGGTAGACGGCACGCCACTGGCAGGCGGCTCACCCGTGGAAGCGCCGGCGCCCGGAGGACGCCCAGTCTGCGCCGGGGGCTCACCTGCACCCGGCTCCGCGGGACCTGCGCCGGTCTCGGACACGCCAGGGTCATGGGGACGCCACGACGAAGGGGCAGCGGACGCGTCGCCCGGTACGGACGGCGCACTGCCAGGCGTGGCCTCAGGGCCCGAAGGCGCGGGCGAGGTGCGCGGCCGCCACGAGGCGGACTCGGAAGACCTGTCACCCGGTGCGGACGGCGTCCCACCCGACGAGGCCCCGGCCACCGATGCCTCGCCCGAGTCATGCGGCTCCCAGGAAAATGACTCCGAGGACGCCGCTCCCTCGGCGGACGGCGCAGTACTTGGCCGCGCCTCACTCCCGATAGCCGGAGCGCCTGGACCGGGCGGCGTCTGCGGTGGCCGTGGCTCGCCTCCACCCGGCTCCGCGGGACCTGCACCGGTACCGGACACGCCAGGGTCATGGGGACGCCACGACGAAGGGGTGGAGGGCGCGTAGCCCGGCGTGGGCGGCGCGTAGCCCGGCGTGGATGGCGCGCTGCCGGGCGTGGATGGCGCGCTGCCGGGCGGTGGGCCAGGGCTCGCAGG
>NZ_SMKY01000518.1 GCF_004349235.1 Actinomadura darangshiensis
GAACGGGGCGGTGCGGTGAACGGGGCGGTGCGGTGAGGGGGGCGGTGCGGTGATCGACGTGCTCGTGGTGGACGACGACTTCCGGGTGGCGCAGGTCCACGCCGGGTTCGTGGCGGCGCTGCGCGGCTTCACCGTCGCCGGCCTCGCCCATACCGCGGAGCGGGCCAGATCCATGGCCGCCGACCTGGAGCCCGCGCTCGTCCTCCTGGACGTCTACCTGCCGGACGAGAGCGGCCTCAGCCTCCTGCCCGAGCTGGACGCCGACGTCATCATGGCGACGGCGGCCGCCGACCCGGGCGTGGTCCGGGAGGCGCTGCGGCACGGCGCCCTGCACTACCTGATCAAGCCGTTCACCGCCGCCGCGCTGAACGAGCGGCTCACCGCCTACGCCCGGTACAGGGAGGCGCTGTCCGTCGAGAACGACCTGTCGCAGGCCGCCCTGGACGGCGCCGTCCGCGCCCTCTACGCGCCGCTGCACGGCCAGCCGCCCGCGCCCAAGGGCCAGTCGCCGGTGACCACGCGGCTGGTCAGCGACGCGCTGCGGCGGGCGGACGAGCCCCGCTCCGCCGCCGAGATCGCCGACCAGGTCGGCATCTCCCGCGCCACCGCCCAGCGCTACCTCGCCGCCCTCGCCCAGGCCGGGCGGGTCGTGGTGACGCTCCGCTACGGCGCCACCGGGCGCCCCGAGCACCAGTACGCGTGGTCGCCCCGGTAGAGCCCCGCCAGCACCTCCTCGATCCCGGCCTCCCGCAGGGAGATGTCGCGGATCTCGTGGTCGCGGGCCAGCGCGGCGACGACCGCCGCCGCGTTCGCCGTGCGCGGCAGCCGCAGCCACTGCCGCGGGCCCTCCACGCGCTCGGCCTCGACCCCGTCCAGGACGATCGGCGGCGCGGGCCGCGCCAGCTCGACCACGAGCAGCCGGTCGGCGTCCACGGTGCGGCGCAGCTCGTCCAGCCCGCCGTCGTAGGCGAGCCGGCCGTGGTCGATGATGAGCACCCGGCGGCAGAGCCGCTCGATGTCGCCGAGGTCGTGCGTGGTCAGCAGGACCGTGGTGCCGCGCTCGGCGTTGACGCGTTCCAGGAAGTCGCGGACGGTCGCCTTGCTCATCACGTCCAGGCCGATCGTCGGCTCGTCCAGGACGAGCAGCTCCGGGTCGTGCAGCAGCGCCGCCGCGAGGTCGCCGCGCATCCGCTGGCCGAGGCTCAGCTGCCGGACGGGCGTGTCGAGGAACGGCTCCAGTTCGAGCAGCGCCGTCAGCTCGGCCAGCCGCTCCCGGTGCGCCCCCGCCTCGACCCGGTAGAGCCGCCGGACGAGGGCGAGGCTGTCGCGCAGCGGCAGGTCCCACCACAGGGTCGTCCGCTGCCCGAACACGACCCCGAGCCTGCGCGCGAGCGTCGTGCGGCGCCGCGACGGGTCCAGCCCGCACACCCGCAGCGTGCCGGACGACGCGGTGAGGATCCCGGTCAGCATCTTGATCGTCGTGGACTTCCCCGCGCCGTTCGGGCCGAGGTACCCGACGAACTCGCCCGGCTCGACGGTGAACGACACGCCGTCCACCGCGCGCACGGGCGTCCGCGTCCGCCGCAGGACGCCCGACCGCGCCCGCACGGTGAAGGTCTTGACGACGTCCCCGGCCTCGATCATCGGCACCGGCATCAGCTCCCTGTCGATCGGTAGTGCCGCAGCCCCGCCCGCCACGCCAGCGCCGCCGCCCCGCACAGCAGGACCGCGACCGCCGGGGAGGCGAACCGCACCGCCTGCGGCAGCCCGAGCGGGTCCGGGCGGTCCAGGACGTACAGCGCGGGCTGCCAGTTGACGAACGCCAGCGGGACGGCGAACGTCACCCCCCGGACGAAGTCGCGCGCGAACACGGTCATCGGGTACTGGGTGAGGAACGCGCCCCCGTAGGTCAGCGACTTGGTCGCCCCGTGGCTGTCGAGCAGCACGAACTGCACCGCGCCCGTCAGCACCCACAGCCCGCCGAAGATCGCCGTCCCGGACAGCACCATGACCGGGATCATCGCCGCCCGGCCCGGCGTCCATGCCGCGTCCACCGTGTTCAGCGCGTACCCGAGCACCAGGACCGCCGGGACGAGCTTGCCGAGGCGCCGGGGCGTGAACCCCTCCGTCGCGATCTGGACGAGCGGGCTCACCGGGCGTACCAGCATCGCGTCCAGCGACCCCTCCCGGACGTGGTGCCCGAGCCGCTCGGTCGTGCCGAGGACGATGTCGGAGAGCGCGAAGGACAGGGCCGACGTGCCGTAGAGGAAGAGCACCTCGGACGCGCCGAACCCGGCGATCCGCGGCGCCTGCGAGAACAGCACCAGGATCGCCGCCGCGTCCAGGACGGAGACGACCGCGGTGGCGACGGCCAGCAGCACCATGGACACCGGGTACTGCGCCGCCGCCCGGATCCACGTCCAGGCGAGCAGCCCGTACATGCGCACCGTTCCCATCACCGTGCCCACGACCGTGCCCATCACCGTGCCCGTCACCGGGGACTCAGCCACCGTGGACCACCAGCCTCCGGCGCGCCGCCCGCGTCATCAGCCCGCCGGCGCCGAGCAGCACGGCCGCCCAGCCCGCCTGGAACGCCAGCGCGCCCGCGACCCCCGCCCCGCTGTACCGGCCGAGGAACACGTCCGCCGGAACCTGGATCTGCGCCGACCACGGCAGCGCCCGCGCGACGCCGCCGAGCCACCCGGGGAACACGACCAGCGGCAGGATCATCCCGGAGAAGAACAGCGACATCACGAGCGTGACGGCATTGAGGCCCCGGTCGTCGTGCAGCCAGAACATCCCCATCGCCACCAGGTACCGCAGCGCGAAGCCGACCACCGCGGCGAGGAGCAGCGCCACCGCGAACGCCGTCAGGTTCGGCGGCGACGGCCACCGGAACGGGAACACCAGGGCGCCGGCCAGCAGCGGCGGCCCGGCGCGCAGCACCAGTGAGCCGGCGGCGCGGCCGAGGTCGTCGGCGAGCCACCAGCCCTGCAGCCCGACCGGCCGGTACAGGTCGATCGCGACGTCGCCGTTGCGGATGCGCTCGGTGAGCTCCATCCCGCCGAAGATCTGCACCGGCCCGATCAGCGCCTGGGTGATGAAGCAGAAGGTCACGGCGTCGGCGGCCGCGTACCCGCCGAGGGAGGGCCGGACGTCCCACAGCGCCAGCAGGACGTAGGCGCGCATGAAGCCGAACACGGTGTTGGTCAGGGACTCGGTCAGCGAGCCGAGCGGATACGCGGTGTGGCGGCGGAAGCCGTACCACCAGACCCACGGAAGAACCCCCACTTGCCGGGAGCCTAGCCAGGAGAACCGCGTCCGACCACGTAATTTCGCACAGAAGCGGGCCTCCGGCGGATCG
>NZ_SMKY01000519.1 GCF_004349235.1 Actinomadura darangshiensis
GTACGCGCCCGAGCGGGTCGAGGTGCCGTCCGGGTCGCGGATCCGGGTGGACTACGCGGGGGAGCGGCCCGTCCTCGCGGTGAAGCTGCAGGAGCTGTTCGGGTGGGACGCGGCGCCCGCGCTCGCGGGCGGGCGGGTGCCGCTGGTCGTGCACCTGCTGTCGCCGGCGGGACGCCCGGCGGCGGTCACCGCGGACCTGGCCTCGTTCTGGCGGGAGGGCTACCGGGCGGTCCGGGCCGAGCTGCGCGGGCGGTATCCGAAGCATCCGTGGCCCGAGGACCCCGCGGGGGCCGTCCCGACGAAGCGGACCAAGCGGGCTAGCGGGAGCTGATCAGCACCTCGATGCCGTCCAGGACGCGGGCGAGGCCGAAGTCGAAGGCGCGGCGGGGCGCGACGGCGGCGTTGTACTCCTGCCCGGCGGCCTTGCCGACGCGGGTGCCGAGCGGGTAGTCGGCCTCGTCGACGAACGCGCCGAGAAAGGGGGCGCCGGCCTCCCACCACTCGGCGTCGCTCATGCCGCTGCGGCGCTCGGCCTCGGCGGCGTTGACCGAGACGCGGGCGGCGCTCTCGGCGAAGCCGGTGACGAGCGCGACGACCGAGTCCATCTCCAGGTCGGTGAGGCCGAGGCCGTCGACGGCGCGCAGCTCGTACTCGTACTTGCCGATCAGGTTGGGGCCCATCGGCGGGCGGACGAGGGCGACGCGCAGCATCCACGGGTGGCGGTGGAACAGCGCCCAGTTGTCGCGGGCGATGTGCTCCAGGCGTGCCCGCCAGGTGTCGTGCGAGGGCGGCGTCAGCTCGCCGAACGCGCGGTCGACCATGACGTCGATCAGCTCGGCCTTGCCGGGGACGTAGGTGTAGATCGACATGGGGGATACGCCGAGCTCGTCGGCGATGTGCCGCATGGACAGCGCGTCCAGGCCCTCGGCGTCGGCCAGCTCGATCGCGGCGCGGACGATCTCCTCCGCGGTCAGCCGCGGCTTGGGCCCGCGCCTGGGCCTTCCCTGCACGCCCCACAGGAGCTCCAGACTGCGCCTCGGGTCGCCGCCCCCGCTGTACTCGGTCACCCGCCGATCCTCTCAGGGATGAAACTCTGTACTTCGTACGTTATATTGGCCGCGATGGTAAATCCGTACTGTGTACATAGTTTGGAGGACGGGTGACCGAAGCACGGTTCGCGGTCGTCGCCGAGGGGCTGCGCAAGCGCTACGGCGACACCGAGGCCCTGGCGGGACTGGACCTGAGCGTCCCCGCCGGGACGGTGCACGGGCTGCTCGGCCCGAACGGCGCCGGCAAGACCACCGCCGTCCGCGTCCTGACCACGCTGGCCAGGCCGGACGGCGGCACCGCCCGCGTCGCCGGGCACGACGTGGTCCGCGAGGCGGACGAGGTGCGGCGCCGGATCGGCCTCGTCGGGCAGCATGCGGCGGTCGACGAGGTGCTCGGCGGGCGGCAGAACCTCGTCATGTTCGGCCGCCTCCACCACCTCGGCGCCAAGCAGGCGCGGCGGCGGGCCGACGAGATGCTGGAGCGGTTCCGGCTGGCCGACGCCGCGGACAGGCCGGCCGGGCGGTACTCCGGCGGCATGCGGCGGCGCCTCGATCTGGCGGCGTCCATGATCCTGGCGCCGCCGGTGCTGTTCCTGGACGAGCCGACCACCGGGCTGGACCCGCGCGGCCGCAACGAGGTCTGGGGCGCGATCCGCGCCCTGGTGGACGGCGGCACGACCGTCCTGCTCACCACCCAGTACCTGGAGGAGGCCGACCGGCTCGCGTCCGGCATCTCGGTGATCGACCGCGGCCGCGTCATCGCCGAGGGCACCCCCGACACGCTCAAGGCGCGGCTCGGTGGCGACCGCATCGAGGTCGTCCTCGACGACCCCGCGTCGCTCACGGCGGCCGCCGAGATCGTCGCCAAGGTCGCGGCCGGCGAGGTGGACGCCGACGCCGAGACCCTGCGCGTCGGGGCGCCGGTGTCCGGACGGGCCGCCGCGCTGACCGAGACCGTCCGGGCGCTGGACGACGCGGGCGTCGCCGTCGCCGACATCGGGCTGCGCCGCCCCACGCTGGACGAGGTGTTCCTGCACCTCACAGAAGAGAAGGAGGTACCCCTATGAGCGAAGCGAACCGGGGGGTGTGGGGGGTCGTCCCCTCACAGGGCAAACGCGTGAGCGTGCAGACGATGCGGTGGGCCGTCGCGGACGGGCGGACCCTGACCGGCCGGGCCCTCGCCCACTGGGCGCGGCAGCCGGGCGAGGTCGTCCTCGGGCTGCTGTTCCCGGTGATGGTCGTGCTGATGATGGGCTACCTGTTCGGCGGCCAGATGGACGTGCCCGGCGGCGGGAACTACCGGGCGTTCATCGTCCCCGGCATGTTCGCGCTGACGATGGCGTTCGGCGTCGAGACGACGTTCGCCGCGGTCGCGAGCGACGCCGCCAAGGGCGTGACGGACCGGTTCCGCTCGATGGCGATGTCCCCGTCCGCCGTGGTGGTGGGGCGGGCCACCGCCGACATGCTGCACTCGGTCGTCGCCCTGGCGGTCATGGCGGCCTGCGGCGTGCTGATCGGCTGGCGCGTCCACGACGGCGCCGGCAAGGCCCTCGCCGGGCTCGGGCTCCTGCTGCTGCTGCGGTTCTCGCTGGTCTGGCTCGGCGTCTACCTCGGCCTGATCGCCAAGGGGCCGGAGTCGGTGATGGCGATCCAGGTCCTGGTGTGGCCGATCGGGTTCCTGTCCAGCGCGATGGTCGCGCCGAGCACGATGCCCGGCTGGCTGGGCGCGGTCGCCGAGTGGAATCCCATGTCGGCGACGGTGACGGCCTGCCGGGAGCTGTTCGGCGCGCCCGTGACGGGCGGATCGTGGGCGGCGCAGCACAGCGTCCTGATGGCGGTCGTGTGGCCGCTGGTGATCGCCGCGGTGTTCGTGCCGCTGTCGGTCCGCCGCTACCGGGCCCTCGGCCGCTAGGGCAGCAGCGACGCCCGGTGCCGGGCCAGGGCCAGCGCCGGGTAGCACGCCTCGGGCAGAGGCTCCGTGCTTTGTCTCGGGTGGGGGGACGACCCCCCACTCCCCCCGGCAACCGCGCCGTTCAACGCGGCGCGGAGCCTCGCTCCGACGGCCGCCGCGTCGTACGGCTGGACGACGCACAGCTCGGCCTGCATCGCCTGCCGCGCCGCCGCCATCAGCGCCGGGACGTCCCCGACGACCACGACCTCGGACGGGACGTCCCCGTGCGACAGCCGGACGGCCAGTGCGTGCATCCCGGCGGTGCCGGCGCCCTCGTAGCGGAACTCGCAGACCAGGCGGTCGCCGTCCAGCGGGCCCTCCTGGATCAGCCACGCCTGGCCGGGGACGAC
>NZ_SMKY01000051.1 GCF_004349235.1 Actinomadura darangshiensis
GGCGGCACCTCCTCCGGGGGCGGCTCCGGCGCCATGGCCGACGCCCTGCGCCGGGCGGGCCTGGACAAGGGCCTCCCCGGCAAGGACCGCAAGGGCCGCTGAGGACTACTCGCCGAAGCCGCGCCACCGTCCGTCCGAGCCCGTGTCCGTCGGGGCCTGCGGGCGGACGGGCCGGCGCGGCTGCGGCGGTGCCTGGTCGGGACGGCCGTTGTAGGGGCCCTGGCCGAGCGGGTCGTGCGCGTACGGGGAGCGCTGCGGCGGCACCTGCGGCGGCGGTGCCTGCGGGAGCGGTGCCTGCGGCAGCGGTGCCTGCACGAACTGGGGCCCGCCCAGGGCCGGCCCGCCGACCAGTGAGTTGCCGAACGGGTCGGCCGCGGCGGCCGGGTCGGCGGAGTCGGGCGACTCGTCCGGCTCCTCCGGGATCGGCCGGTGCCGGGGGAACTGCAGGACGGCGATCGCGCCCAGCGCCAGCGCGCCGAGCCGCATCGCGGAGTGCGTCACGTCCTGCGGCCACTGCTCCGAGTACAGGAACGTGCCCATGGTCAGCAGGTAGGTCTTCGCGCTCACCGTCATCACGGTGGAGACGATCGACACCCGGCAGCGCTGGAACGCCATCACCATGATCCCGAACCCGATGGCCGCCGCGAGCACCGTCAGGTAGGGCCACGGCGTGGCGGCGATCCGCAGGCTGGTGGCGTGCGCGTCGTCGCTCCACCCCTTGATCGCGAGTTCCGCGGTGCCGACCGGGAAGCCGGAGCTCAGCCCGTAGGCGATGCCGGTCACCGGGCGGGCGTGCCGGCCGTCCGGCCGGTAGTCGCCGAGGACCAGGATCAGCACCGGCACCGCGACCGCCGGGGCGACCACCGCCGCGATCTTCCACAGCGGCACGTCCGCCGAGCTGATCGGCTCGTCCCCGCCGAGCGAGGCGGTCAGCAGCAGGATCGCGGCGCCGATCAGCAGCAGGCTGAGCCATTCCCGGCCGGTCAGCCGCTCGCCGAAGAAGACGAGCGCGATCAGCAGCAGCGGGACGACCCCGGACATGAAGATCGGCACGGCCGTGGACAGCGGCAGGTTCCGCAGCGCCACGATCTGCAGGGTGAGCCCGCCGAGCACGATGGCCAGGCCGAGCAGGAAGATCCAGTTGCTCACGATCGACCAGACCATGTGCGGGATGCGGTTGCCCCGTACAGCGGGCATCCGGTCCGCCGCCAGCTTGAAGACGGCGAACCCGAGGTAGTAGAGACCGGTCGCACTGAAGGCCGCGGCTATCCCGTTCATCCCGGACGAGTATGGGGGTTCCGGTGCTTATTGTCACTGCCGGTGCGGCGCCGTTGACGCGGATTCGCCGGGGTCGCGTGCGTCCGATGTCCGCACCCGGCGCCGCTACCCCATAGACTTGGCCGCGCGTAGGCGCGGAAGCCGTATTTCGGCGTGCCCGCGCCGCTGAGAGACTGACCGGCCGAGCAACGTGGCGCAGCTCCGCTGCGCGGCGGCCGAGGGCTCGCAGGCACACAGGTACAGAACGCGTCGAACGCCGCGGCCGAGACAGCGCCCGATCAAGGAGACCGACCCCAGTGAAGACCGATGTCGAGGAGCTGACCCCCACCCGGGTCAAGCTCACCGTCGAGGTTCCGTTCGACGAGCTCAAGCCGAACCTCGACAAGGCGTACAAGGAGATCTCGCAGCAGGTGCGGATCAAGGGCTTCCGGCCCGGCAAGGTCCCCGCCCCGCTGATCGACAAGTACGTCGGCCGGGGTGCGGTCCTGCAGGAGGCGGTCAACGACGCGCTTCCCGAGCTGTACGGCCGCGCCGTCGAGGAGTCCGAGATCTTCGTGCTCGGGCAGCCCGACGTCGAGGTGACCGAGCTGGAGGACGGCACCCAGTTCGCGTTCACCGCCGAGGTCGACATCCGGCCGAAGTTCGAGGTGCCCGACTACGACGGCCTCGAGGTCGTCGTGGACGACGCCGAGGTCACCGACGAGCAGGTCCAGGAGACCATCGACAACCTGCGCGAGCGGTTCGCGTCGCTGACCGGCGCTGAGCGCGCCGCCGAGGAGGGCGACTTCGCCACCATCGACATGGTCGCGAAGATCGACGGCGAGGAGGTCGAGGACGCCTCCACGACCGGCTACTCCTACGAGGTCGGCAGCAAGTCCGCCATCGAGGGCCTGGACGACGTGCTCGTCGGCCTCGCCGCGGGCGACGACAAGACGTTCACCAGCGCCCTGCCCGGCGGCGAGCACGCCGGCGAGGACGCCGAGATCACCGTCACGGTGCAGAGCGTCAAGGTGAAGAACCTGCCCGACCTGGACGACGAGTTCGCCCAGCTCGCCAGCGAGTTCGACACGATCGACGAGCTGCGCGACGACGTCCGCACGCGGCTCGGCCGCCAGGTCAAGATGCAGCAGCTGTCCGAGGCGCGCGACAAGGCCCTCGAGGCGCTGCTGGAGAAGGTCGAGATCCCGCTCCCCGACAAGGTCGTGGAGGAGGAGGTCGACCGGCGCAACCAGCAGCTGGAGCAGCAGCTGCAGATGGCCGGCATGTCCAAGGCCGACTACCTCAAGGAAGAGGAGAAGTCCGAGGAGGACTTCGACTCCGACGTCGCCGACGCCGCCCGGCTCGCGGTCAAGGGCGGGTTCGTGCTCGACCAGCTCGCCGTCCAGGAGGAGCTGAACGTCGAGAACGAGGAGCTCAGCGAATACGTCGTCTCGCAGGCGATGCAGATGGGCGTGCAGCCGCAGCAGCTCGCCGAGTACCTCACGCAGAACAACCAGCTGCCCGCGATCGTCTCGGAGGTGCTGCGCAGCAAGGCGCTGAACCTCGTCGTCGAGCACGTCACGGTCAAGGACGAGTCCGGCAACGAGATCGACGTCGACGCCGTCCAGCGCGAGCTGAACGGCGAGACCGAGACCGCCCAGGCCGAGGACGAAGCGGACGCCGCCGAGGAGACCCCCGCGGACACGTCCGAGACCCCCGCGGAGACGGCTGAGACCCCCGCGGAGACGGCTGAGACCCCCGCGGAGACGGCTGACGCCGCCGCTGAGGAGGCCCCCGCCGCCGAGGCGAAGGACGACCAGGAGACCGAGGCCAAGGACGCCTAAGACGTTCTGGACGTTCTCCCGCACATCGGGCACGCCCCGCATCCGTACGACGGGTGCGGGGCGTCCCGCGTCGGGGGGTGCGCGGGCCGCCGGGCCGGCGAGAACCGTCCCGTCCGCGCGAGTCGGGCGGGACGCCACGGGTACGCCCCTGGCGAAAAGCCGGGCCCACGGGCTTAAGCGGGCCCGTGAGCGCGTTAATGTCCAAGCATCCGAACCGATTAAAAGGACCGGAGGAACACCGGGTGAGCATGCCTCCGACTTTCGACGAGTCGTCGCGTATCCAGGCGCGGGGCGCCGAGGCGCCCCTGTCGCCCCTGGGCGACCAGCTGTTCCAGCGGCTGCTCCGCGAGCGCATCGTCTTCCTCGGCCAGCAGGTCGACGATGACATCGCCAACCGCATCTGCGCCGAGCTCCTGCTGCTGTCGGCCGAGGACGGCCGCCGCGACATCACGATCTACATCAACTCGCCAGGCGGTTCCGTCACCGCCGGCATGGCGATCTACGACATCATGAAGTACGTCCCGAACGACATCGTCACGGTGGGCATGGGCCTGGCCGCGTCGATGGGCCAGTTCCTGCTGTGCGCCGGCACCACGGGCAAGCGCTACGCCCTGCCGCACGCGCGGATCATGATGCACCAGCCGTCCGGCGGCATCGGCGGCACGGCCTCCGACATCAAGATCCAGGCCGAGCAGATGCTGTATGTGAAGAAGACGCTCGCCGAGAAGATCGCCGAACACACCGGCCAGTCGCTCGACCAGATCGAGCGCGACTCCGACCGCGACCGCTGGTTCACCGCCGACGAGGCCAAGGACTACGGGTTGGTGGACCACGTGGTGCTCAGTGCCACCCAGGTGCCCTCCGAGGGCACCGTCTCCTGACGACCTGAACACTTATCGGAGGCACACAGTGAGCGACCTCATGCGACCCGGATTCAGCGATCTGGTCCGCCCCGGCGTGCACGCGGGCGGATCCCCGAAGCCGGTCGACGACCGCTACATCATTCCGTCGTTCGTCGAGCGCACCACGTACGGGGTCAAGGAGATGAACCCGTACAACAAGCTGTTCGAGGAGCGCATCATCTTCCTCGGCGTGCAGATCGACGACGCGTCCGCCAACGACGTGATGGCCCAGCTGATCACGCTGGAGTCCATCGACCCGGACCGCGACATCAGCATCTACATCAACTCGCCCGGCGGCTCGTTCACCGCCATGACGGCGATCTACGACACGATGCAGTTCGTCAAGCCCGACATCCAGACGGTCTGCATCGGCCAGGCCGCGTCCGCCGCGGCGGTGCTGCTCGGGGCCGGCACGGCGGGCAAGCGGGCGGCGCTGCCCAACTCGCGGATCCTGATCCACCAGCCCGCGACCGAGGGCACCTACGGCCAGTCCAGCGACATCGAGATCCAGGCCCGCGAGATCATGCGGATCCGCGAGCTGCTGGAGACGATCCTGGCCGAGCACAGCGGCAAGGCCATCGAGGAGGTCCGCCGCGACATCGAGCGCGACAAGATCCTCACCGCGGACGAGGCGAAGGACTACGGTCTCATCGACGACGTCTTCGCCAGCAGGAAGCGGAAAGCAGAGGTAGTGTCGTCCTGAGACGGCACCAGGACGAGGGAGTCCCCGAGCCCGGCCGTCACACTTCCGGGCGAGGGGCTTTCCAAGTCCGCTGGAGGCGGTAACGTCGAATCCAACGTCGTAAGCCTTCGGGACGCAATCCAGCTGCGCCGCATCCTTCAAGGCGGGCGGCCCCACGAAAAGGAGACGGTTGGGTGGCACGCATCGGCGACGGTGGTGACCTGCTCAAGTGCTCGTTCTGCGGGAAGAGCCAGAAGCAGGTCAAGAAGCTCATCGCGGGTCCGGGCGTGTACATCTGCGACGAGTGCATCGATCTCTGCAACGAGATCATCGAGGAGGAGCTCTCCGAGACCTCCGACCTCAAGTGGGACAACCTGCCCAAGCCGCGGGAGATCTACGAGTTCCTCGACTCCTACGTGATCGGGCAGGACACGGCGAAGAAGGCGCTGTCCGTCGCCGTCTACAACCACTACAAGCGGATCCAGTCGGGTGACGCCGGCAGGGACGACCCGGTCGAGATCGGCAAGTCGAACATCCTGCTGCTCGGCCCCACCGGATCCGGCAAGACGCTGCTCGCGCAGACGCTCGCGAAACTGCTCAACGTCCCGTTCGCCATCGCGGACGCCACGGCGTTGACCGAGGCCGGCTACGTGGGGGAGGACGTCGAGAACATCCTCCTCAAACTGATCCAGGCGGCCGACTACGACGTCAAGAAGGCCGAGACCGGGATCATCTACATCGACGAGGTCGACAAGGTCGCCCGCAAGAGCGAGAACCCGTCGATCACGCGGGACGTCTCCGGCGAGGGCGTCCAGCAGGCCCTGCTGAAGATCCTGGAGGGCACCACCGCGAGCGTCCCGCCGCAGGGCGGCCGCAAGCACCCGCACCAGGAGTTCATCCAGATCGACACCACGAACGTGCTGTTCATCTGCGGTGGCGCGTTCGCCGGCCTGGAGAAGATCGTCGAGTCCCGGGTCGGCAAGCAGGGCATGGGCTTCGGCGCGCAGATCCGCTCCAAGTCCGACTTCGACGAGTCGTCCGCCGTGCTCGGCGACGTCATGCCGGAGGACCTGCTGAAGTTCGGGATGATCCCGGAGTTCATCGGCCGGCTCCCGGTCATCACGTCGGTGCACAACCTCGACCGCGAAGCCCTCATCAACATCCTGACCGAGCCGAAGAACGCGCTGGTGCGCCAGTACCACCGCCTCTTCGAGCTCGACGGGGTCGACCTGGAGTTCACCGACGACGCGCTTGAGGCCATCGCCGACCAGGCCATCCTGCGCGGCACCGGTGCCCGCGGCCTCCGCGCCATCATGGAGGAGGTCCTGCTCTCTGTGATGTACGAGGTCCCGAGCCGCCAGGACGTCGCCCGCGTCGTCATCACCCGCGAGGCCGTCCTGGAGCACGTCAACCCGACCCTCGTCCCGCGCGACCGCCCGAAGCGCGAACCCCGCGAGAAGAGCGCCTGAACAGCGGAATGCGCGACGCCCCGGCCGGGGGCGTCGCGCGTTCCAGGCATGTGTCCGCGCCCAGCGGCGACTGTTCGAAGCGGCCTCAGCCACGCACGCGAGCGCGCCACCTGACCGGTGAGGCGAAGCCGGAGGCCAGCCTCACCGGGAGGATCGCGAAGCGATTCGCGTTCGCACCAGGCCAGGTCACGGAGCGAGCCGCTAGGCGAGCGTCGTGGGCCTGGACTGCGATCAACGCTGCGTGGATTCGCCGAGGCCGGCTTCGCGGGCGACGACGATGGCCTGGGCGCGGTCCGCGACGTGCAGCTTCATGAAGATGTTCGAGACGTGGTTGCGGACGGTCTTCTGGCTGAGGAAGAGCGTCCCGGCGATCTCGGCGTTGTTGCGGCCCTGCGCGATCAGTTCGAGGACCTCCCGCTCCCGCTCGGTGAGCTCGGGGAACGCGGCCTGCCGCGGGTCGGGCATGTCGGTGAAGTAGGTGAGCACCCGGCGCGCGATCTCGGGGCCGTAGATGGCCTCGCCCGCCGCGACCGCCTTCACCGCGCGGGCGATCTCCTCGGCGCCCGACTCCTTCAGCAGGTAGCCGCGGGCGCCGGCGCGCATCGCCGCGAAGACGGAGTCGTCGTCGCGGAACATCGTCAGCACCAGCACGCCGATGCGCGGGCTGGTGCGGGTGATGGTCCGGGTGGCCTCGATGCCGTTGCCGCCGGGCATGTGCAGGTCCATCACGACGACGTCCGGCTGCAGATCGGCCGCCAGCTTCACCGCTTCCGGCCCGTTCTCGGCCTCGCCGACGACCTCCACGCCGAGTGCCTGCAGCAGCCCCTTCAGCCCCTGCCGGAACACCGGGTGGTCATCGGTGATGAGGACCCGGATGGTCTCCGTCATCTCCCGCCCTTTCCGGTCGAGGGACGATGATACCCGGCGGCGGTCTCCGCGGCGGCGACCGGGAGGCGGACGGTGACGACGGTGCCCCCGCCGTTGCGGGAGGCGATGACGCAGTTTCCACCGACCTCGGCGGCCCACTCCTTCATCGAGGCCAGGCCGTGCCGCGGCCGCGGCTGCCCGCCGTTGCGGGCGGCGTCCGGCAGGCCGGGGCCGGTGTCGGCGACCATGAGATGCAGTTCGCTGTCGCGGCTCAGCCGGACCATCGCGGTGCTGTCGGGGGCGTGCAGCCGGACGTTCGTCAGCGCCTCCTGCGCGATCCGGTACGCGGCGACCTCCACGGCGGCGGGCAGCCCGGCGGGCTCTCCGTCGAACCGGACGTCCACCCGCCCGCCGCAGCCCTCCGCGAACGACTCGATGGCCGCGACGAGGCCGAGGTCGTCCAGCGCGGGCGGCCGCAGCCCGTGCGCGAGGTCCCGGATCTCGCCGACGGCGGTCGCGAGCCGGTTCCGGACCTCGGCGAGCAGCGGATCGGTCCGCTCCGGCTCGCAGGCGAGCGTGATGCGCGCCGCGTCCAGCGACATCGCGAGGCTGGCGAGGGTCGGCCCGAGCCCGTCGTGCAGGTCGTGCCGGAGCCGCCGCCGCTCCTCCTCCCGGGTGGCGAGGATCCGCTCCCGGGAGCGCTGCAGGTCCGCGGTGAGGGTGCGGAGGTGAGGGAGGGTCGCGGCACGCGCCGCCACGGCCCCCGCGGTGAACGCGCCGGCCAGCACGGCGGCGCGTGCCAGTACCGCTCGCATCCCGTCCCTCACCTTCCGCCCCGACGCGGGCCATTGACACCACCCTTTCCGGCGGGGCGGCCCGGTGTCAGGTGACCTGTGTCCCGACCGCCACGGGAAAACGCTCTCTGGGACGGTTCGACGATGCTTCCCGGCGGTTCGCGGCGTCCCGGGCGCCGCACTCCCGCGGTCCCCGTAGAATCGTCAGCCGTGACACAGCCCAGCACTGAGCGCGGCCAGGGGGCCGCCGCGGACGTCGACCTGCCCACCCAGTACCGACCGGCCGATGTCGAGGGCCGGCTCTACGAGCGGTGGGTATCGGCGGGGCTGTTCACCGCCGACCCGGCGCGCGCCCCGCAGAGGCCCGCGTTCTCGATCGTGATCCCGCCGCCGAACGTCACCGGTTCGCTGCACATGGGGCACGCCCTCGACCACTCCATCCAGGACACCCTCGTCCGGCGGCGCCGCATGCAGGGCCACGAGACCGCGTGGGTGCCCGGCATGGACCACGCGGGCATCGCCACGCAGAACGTGGTGGAGCGCGAACTGGCCAAGGAGGGCGTCTCGCGGCACGACCTCGGGCGCGCCGACTTCCTCGAACGGGTCTGGCAGTGGAAGGCGGAGTCCGGCGGCCGGATCCTCGGCCAGATGCGCCGCCTCGGCGACAGCGTCGACTGGACGCGCGAGGCGTTCACGATGGACGACGACCGCGCCCGCGCCGTCCGGACGATCTTCAAGCGGCTGTTCGACGACGGGCTGATCTACCGCGCCGAGCGCATCATCAACTGGTGCCCGCGCTGCCTGACGGCCCTGTCCGACATCGAGGTCGAGCACGACGAGGTCGACGGCGAGCTGGTCTCCCTCCGGTACGGGGCGGGCGACGACGAGATCGTCGTGGCGACCACGCGGGCGGAGACGATGCTCGGCGACACCGCCGTGGCCGTCCACCCGGAGGACGCCCGCTACGCGCACATGGTCGGCCGGGAGATCGAGCTTCCGCTGACCGGCCGCCGCATCCCGGTCGTCGCCGACGAGCACGTCGACCCGTCGTTCGGCACCGGCGCGGTCAAGGTGACCCCGGCGCACGACCCGAACGACTTCGAGATCGGACGCAGGCACGCGCTGCCGTCCCTGTCGGTCATGGACGAGCGCGGCATCGTCACCGCGCCCGGCCCGTTCGAGGGGCTCGACCGGTTCGAGGCGCGCCCGGCGGTCGTCGCCGCGCTGCGGGAGCAGGGCCGGATCGTCAAGGAGGTCCGCCCGTACAAGCACTCGGTCGGGCACTGCCAGCGCTGCTCCACGGTCGTCGAGCCGCGCGTGTCGCTGCAGTGGTTCGTGAAGGTCGAGTCGCTGGCGCGGGCCGCCGGCGACGCCGTCCGCGACGGCCGCGTGAAGATCCACCCGCCGGAGATGGCGGCCCGCTACTTCGAGTGGGTCGACAACATGCACGACTGGTGCATCAGCCGGCAGCTGTGGTGGGGGCACCGCATCCCGGTCTGGTACGGGCCGGACGGCGAGGTCGTCTGCCCGGCCCCCGGCGAGGAGCCGCCCGCCGGCTGGACGCAGGACACCGACGTCCTCGACACGTGGTTCTCCTCCGCGCTGTGGCCGTTCTCCACGCTCGGCTGGCCGGACGAGACACCCGAGCTGAAGCGGTTCTATCCGACGTCCGTCCTGGTGACGGGCTACGACATCCTGTTCTTCTGGGTCGCCCGCATGATGATGTTCGGGCTGTACGCGATGGACGGCGTCCAGCCGTTCGACACGATCGCCCTGCACGGGATGGTGCGCGACCAGTTCGGCAAGAAGATGTCCAAGTCGTTCGGGAACGTCGTCGACCCGCTCGACTGGATCGAGCGCTACGGCGCCGACGCGACCCGCTTCACGCTGCTGCGCGGCGCGAATCCTGGCGGCGACGTCCCGGTGGCCGAGGAGTGGGCACAGGGGTCGCGCAACTTCTGCAACAAGCTGTGGAACGCGACCCGGTTCGCGCTCATCAACGGCGCGCACGTCCGCGGCGAGATGCCTGCGGAGGTGTCCACCGTGGACGCCTGGATCCTGTCGCGCCTCCAGGCCGTCGTCTCCGAGGTGGACGCGCACCTGGAGTCCTACGACTTCGCCAAGGCGTGCGAGGCGCTCTACCACTTCGCGTGGGACGAGGTCTGCGACTGGTACGTCGAGCTGGCCAAGGTGCAGCTCGCCGACGACCGGGCCGAGGCGACGCGGCGTGTGCTCGGCGAGGTGCTCGACAACCTGCTGCGGCTGCTGCACCCGGTCGTCCCGTTCGTCACCGAGGAGCTGTGGACGTCCCTCACCGGCGAGGAGACGGTCGTCACCGCGCCGTGGCCGGCCGCCGACACGGGCCGGGCGGACGGCGGCGCCGAGCAGCTGGTCGGCTCGCTCCAGCGGATGGTGACCGAGGTGCGCCGCTTCCGCGCCGACCAGGGGCTCAAGCCGGGCCAGCGGGTCGCCGCGCGGATCGAGTGGAACGGCTCGGCGCTGCACCGCCACGAGGACGGCATCCGCGCGCTGCTGCGCCTCACCGAGCCGGGCGACGCCTTCTCCTCGACGGCGTCCCTGCCGGTCGAGGACCTGAAGGTGTACCTCGACACGGCCGGCGTCATCGACGTCGCCGCCGAGCGCAAGCGGCTGGAGAAGGACCTGGCCGCCGCGCGCAAGGAGGTCGACCAGGCGCGCCGCAAGCTCGGCAACGAGGCGTTCATGGCGAAGGCGCCCGAGGCGGTCGTGGCGAAGAACCGGGACCGGCTCGGCCAGGCGGAGGCCGGCATCGCCCGCCTGGAGGCGCAGCTCGCCGCGCTTCCGGCCGGCTGACCCCGGCGCCGGTGCGACGCCGACACGGCGATCTTTCCCCGCGGCGAGGGCCCGCGCGGTTACGATCCGGTTGGGCTCGCGGGCTTTTGGCGGTACTTGAACCATCGGGAGTGCAATGGCCGAATCACTTCACCGATCCGGCGGTGCGGACTTCACGTCCGGCGATGACCGGGACGCGGCGCAGGCCGTGGCGAACGGCGGCGCACCGGAGCCGGCCGCGGTGCCCTTCGGCGGTGCGCGCCCGTGGTGGTCGTCCGACTCCGGCGACGGGACGGGCCCGCACGGGATGGTGAACGGCACCGGCCCGCAGGTCCTGCCCCAGCCGCGGGACGGGTCGGGCCCCTACCAGGTCGTCGCGGGCGGTACCGGCCCGATCCCGGTGGCGCACGGGTCGGGGGCGCATCCGATCGTGGGCACCGGGCCGCACCGGGCCGTCCCGGGCGGCTCCGGCGCGCATCCGGTGGTCCCGAACGGCACCGGCCCGATCCCGGCGATGCCCGGTGCGCCCGCGGTGCGCCGCCGGCGGCCGCCGAGGCTGCTGCTGATCGCGGGCGGCGCCGTGGTCGCGGCGGTGGTCCTGATGGCGGGGGCGCTGGCCTTCCGGACCGACGGCGGCCCGGCGGCGAAGAAGGACGCCCGCACGACGGCCGTCCCCGCGTCCGGGAAGGTCATCGAGGCGGGCGCGGCGGCCGGGGGACTGCACCGGGACCGCCTGACCTCCCCGCAGGCGAGCGAGGCGTACCCGTTCATCGCGGGCGCGGTCGAGGCGGGCGGTGTGCCGGTCGCCGAGCACGGCATGGCCGTCTACAGCGAGGAGCCGGTGCGCCGGGTCAACGTCCTGTTCGCGGGCGGGACGGGCCGGATCGGCAATGCCGCGGACTTCCTGCAGAAGGCGCAGCCGAGCACGTTCATCGCAGGCCAGGACGCCGACCCCGGCGGGGCGGGCGGGAAGTCCGTCTGCGGGACGTTCGCCGTCCTCGCCGAGACCCACACGTACTGCGCGTGGGCGACCGAGGACTCCTACGGCATCGTCGCGTCCAACCGTCCGACGGTGAACCCGCAGTTCCCGCTGATGGCCGACGTGATGCGCCGTATCAGGAAGGACGTCGAGAAGCCGAAGTGACATAGAGGCGCTCGGTGTCGGCGTCCACGGCGTCCAGGACGAGCCCCGTGAAGTAGACGGTGCCGACGACGACAACGCGATGCCCGAGTGTGGCGAGCGCTTCGGGTGTGATGGCGGCGGAGTCGACGACGTCCCAGCCGGGCGGCAGGGGATGGGTGAAGCGCAGGTGCGGCATCGGCAGCCGCACGAACGTCACGGGCAGCGCGCCGAGTTCGAGGACGGCTCCGTCCAGGTCCTTGTGGTCGGGCAGGCAGACGACGACGTGGTCGATGGTCCCCCAGGTCTCCCGCGCGGCGGTGAGGGCGGCGGCGACGCCGGTCCGGTCGATGGCGGAGTCGACGAGCAGCCTGGTCGCCGATCCGGGGACGTCATGCCAGGACAGCCGGCCCGGCAGGACGATCGAGGACAGCACGTCGCGGAGCCTGCCCGCCGCCGGTTCGGTCGCGCCGGGGAGACGGCGGGCGGCGGCCGCGCCGAGTTCGGCGCCCGCGCGTCCCAGCCCGGGGGGCAGCAGATCGTCCGGCAGGCCGCTGCCGCCCGCCGCGACGAACTCCACGGTCCCGAGGACCTCGGTGACCTCGGCCGACTGAGGCACCGACAGGACGCGCGCGTCCGGCCCCGCCACCCCGAGCTTCTCCGCGGCGATCTCCGCCGCCGTGTCGCCGAGCACCCCGGCGTGCTCGCGGAAGATCGGCGTGATCGCGGCGACGGCGGGCGGGAAGAGGCTGACCTCGTCCGACCGTCCGCCCATGCCGGCCTCCAGGACGAGCGCCTCCGCCCCGGCGCGGCGTGCGTGCAGGACGCCCGCGATGGTGAACAACCCGGACGGCGACAGATAGCCGTTCGCGGGCGGCGGAAGCGCGGCGACGGCCTCTTCGAGAACGTCCGCCAGAAAGGCGAGTTCGGTTTCCGACACGGCACGCCCGCCTAGTCTGATCCGGTCGCGGTCGCTGCGAAGTCCGGGACTTGTGACGGTGCACACACGAAGGCCGGCCGCGCTGAGAAAGGCCGACGCATAGGTCGCGGTCGTGCCCTTTCCTTTGGACCCCACAACGGTCAGCACGGGAACGTCCGGCGGCAGGAGGCCGAGCGCGCTCGCGAGGGCACGGGCCCTTTCCAAGTCGCGGGTCTCGCCCGGCGCGCGCCGCTCCCACTCGCGGTAGAACACTTCCACGCCTCCAGTGTGACCCCGGGCGGGGACACCGGAACCGCCGAGTAGGCTCTGAGACCGTGAGTCAGGTAACCGAGCCGTCCGAGTACAGGGCCACCGTCGGCGCGATCATGGGACGCGGGGTCGAGTGGGAGATCGACCCGACCCTCGACCGGATCGCCGATCTGGTCGACGTCCTGGGCGAGCCGCACCGTGCGTACCCGGTGATCCACATCGCGGGGACGAACGGCAAGTCCAGCACGGCCCGGCTGATCGAGGCGCTGCTGCGCGAGCGCGGCCTGCGCACCGGGCTCTACACCAGCCCCGAGATGACGACGCTGCGCGAGCGCATCGCGATCGACGGGGAGCCGCTCAGCGAGGAGCGGTTCGTCGAGGCGTTCAACGACGTCCTGCCCTACCTCCAGCTGATCGACGGCAAGCACGCGGCGCGGCTGTCGTTCTTCGAGGTCCTCACGGCGATGGCGTTCGCGGCGTTCGCGGACGCGCCGGTCGACGTGGCGGTGGTCGAGACCGGCATGGGCGGCGTGTGGGACGCCACGAACGTCGCGGACGGCGCCGTCGCCGTGATCACCCCGATCGGCCTGGACCACACCCGCTACCTGGGCGACACGCTGGAGCAGATCGCCGGCGAGAAGGCCGGCATCATCAAGCCCGGCTCGGTCGCGGTGGTGGCGCAGCAGCCGGTCGAGGCGGCCGAGGTGCTGCTGCGGCGGATCGTGGAGACGGGCGCGGCGGTGGCGCGCGAGGGCATCGAGTTCGGCGTCCTCGGCCGCGACGTCGCCGTCGGCGGCCAGCAGCTCAGCCTGCGCGGCCTGCACGGCGTCTACGACGAGGTCTTCCTGCCGCTGTTCGGCGACCACCAGGCGAGCAACGCCGCGACGGCCCTCGCCGCCGTGGAGGCGTTCGCCAGCGGCGCCCCGACCAGGGGAGAGCCGAACCTGGAGGCCGCGACCCGCGTCGCGCCCGGCGAGAGCTACCTCGGCGGCGACGAGGGGCAGCTCGACCCCGCGCTGGTCCGCAGCGGGTTCGCCAAGTCGGCCTCGCCGGGCCGGCTGGAGGTCGCCCGGACGAGCCCGACCGTCCTGCTGGACTCGGCGCACAACCCGGCCGGGATGGCGGCGAGCGTCGCCACGATCACCGAGTCGTTCGGCTTCACCCGGCTCGCCGGGGTCCTCGCGATCGCCGCCGACAAGGACGTCGCCGGGGTCCTCGACCAGCTCGAACCCGTGCTGGAGGAGCTGGTGGTGACCCGCAACTCCTCCCCGCGCTCGATGCCGCCCGAGGAGCTGGCCGAGCTGGCCGAGAGCGTGTTCGGGCCGGAGCGCGTCCATGTCGCCCCGCGCCTGGACGACGCCATCGACCGGGCGATCGGCCTGGCCGAGGAGACCGGCGAGTACCGCGGCGCCGGCGTCCTGATCACCGGTTCGGTGGTCACGGCGGGCGACGCCCGCACCCTGCTGCGCGTCGAGGAAGGCCGGTGACGACCATGAGCCGCACGGAGACCGCCGCGAACCCGGCCCGGAGGCTGTTCGCCACGGTGCTGGCGTGCGAGGCCATCGTGATCGCGCTGGCGATCCCGGTGGCGGTGGCGGTCCTGGACGTGGACGGCGCGACGGCCGGCGGCGTGTGCGGGGGACTGGCCGTGGTCTGCCTGGTGCTGGCCGGGCTGCTGCGCTTCCCGTGGGCGATCCCGGCGGGCACCGTTCTGCAGGTGCTGATCATCGCGACCGGCTTCATGGTCCCGGCCATGTTCTTCCTCGGTGTCCTTTTCGGGGCGCTTTGGGGGACGGCCTTTTGGCTGGGACGCAAGGTGCGGACCGCCCAGCCGCGCTAAATTCGCGGGGGACGGCACCATTGCGCCCGCCGATTCTCGCGAATTCCATTTATCCGGTTAATTTGGACATCTTTCTCTTTCGGGAAATTGCGCGTGCGGCGGACGACCACGTCCGAAGGAGCAGGCCGTGTCCTCGCACGCACGCCGGCACCCGCCCGGCGCCCTCGCCACCGAGCCGCCCGCGCATCCCGCGCCCTCCGCGCCCTCCGCGCCCTCCGCGCACCCCGATCCCGCCGGCGGAGCCGCCGAACGGGCGGTGCGGCGCCGGCTCGGCACGCTCGGCGCCCTGCTGCTGACGTGCACCGCGGTGCCCGCCGCCGTCCTGGTCGTGCCCGACGCGTCCGGCAACGTCGTCCCCGCCGCCGCGAGCGCCCTCGAACTCGGCGACGCCGAGATCCCCGCGCTGCTGCGCGCCACCGGCCTGTCCCTGCCGGCCCTGCTGGTCACGGTGCCGCTGGCCGCCGTCGCCGCGCGCCGGCTCCCCGCCTGGGGCGTCCTCGTCGCGGGCCTGGCGGCCCTGCTGTCCGGGCTCGGCGCCGCGAAGTTCGCCCACTCGGTGCCCCTGGTGGAGGCGGTCCGCACGGTCCAGGGCGCCGGCGCGGGAATCGTCCTGCCCGCCACCCTGGTCCTCGTGTGGGAGCGGCGGAACCGGGAACTGTCCGCCGTCTGGGCGGGTGTCCTCGCGGGCGCGCTCATCCTCGCGATGCCGCTCGCGCTGCGGGCCGTCCCGATGCCCGCCGACGGCACCGCCGTCCGAGACTGGCACGTCGCGCTGGCCCCCTGCCCGCTGCTCGCGGTGGCGGCCGCGGCCGCCGCGCTCGCCTACCCGGTCCTGCGCGGGCGCGGCCACCGGCGGCTGCCCAGGGCCCGGCACACCGAGCGCGGCCAGCTCCTCCTCCCGTTCGTCCCCGCGGCGGGCTTCGCGTTCCTCGCCGTCGTCGCCGCGGACGGGTGGTCGCCCGGCGCGCGGCTCCTCGTCGCCGGGCTCGCGCCGCCCGCCCTCCTCGGCCTCGCCCTCACCGGCGGCCGGGACGCGACCGCGGGCAGCCCGTTCGGCTGCGCGGTCGTCATGATCGCGACCGGCCTGCTCGGCTACCCCGTCGCGGCCCCGCTGGCCGGGCTCAGCGCCACCGGCGCCCGCCTGGAGGGCGCGGGCGCGCCGCTGCTCCCGTTCGCCGCGGCGGCCGCGGCGGCGCTCGCCGGGGCGCTCGCCGCCACCCGCGCCGCGCCGCGCGCGGCCGTCCCCGCCGGCTACCTCCTCATGATCGTGGCGGTGCTGCTCGCCCTCGCGACCGGCGCGCACGACCGCTGGGCCCTCCTCGCCCCGCTCACCGCCCTCGGCGCCGGCGCCGGGCTGGCCCTCGCCGCCTCGCTGCGGGACGCGAGCGCCGGCGCCGCCCTGTTCGGCCTCTCGCTGTGCTTCCCCGCCCTCCTCGCCGGGCAGCTCCTCGTCCTGTCGCTGCAGGCGGCCCGGCTCCAGCGGCTGCGCCCGGTCACCGACGCCCAGCAGCTGTACGCCCTGCTGGAGGGCTACCGCAGCTGGCTCATCGTCGCCGGGACGGCCGGCGCGCTCCTCGCCGGCGCCACCGCCCGGCTGTGCGCCGGACGCGCCGAAAGGGTCCGCGCGGGCGCCGCACGACCGTCCCGGAATGCGGCTCCGGGCCCGCGAGCCGGGTAGTATTCGCGCGCTCACCGAAACCCGAAATTCGTCGAGGAGAACCACCCGTGTCCGAGCGCACTCTTGTCCTGGTCAAGCCCGACGGCGTCCGCCGCGGCGTCGTCGGCGAGGTCATCTCCCGGATCGAGCGCAAGGGCCTGACGCTCGTCGCGCTGGAACTGCGCACCCTCGCCCGCGAGACCGCCGAGGCCCACTACGAGGAGCACTCCAGCAAGCCGTTCTTCGGCGACCTGGTCGAATTCATCACCGGCGGCCCGCTCGTCGCGATGGTCGTCGAGGGCCCGCGCGCCATCGAGGCGTTCCGCGCCCTGGCCGGCGCGACCGACCCGGTCAGCGCCACCCCCGGCACCATCCGCGGCGACTTCGCGCTGGAGATCGGCGAGAACATCGTGCACGGCTCCGACTCGACCTACTCGGCCGACCGCGAAATCAAGCTTTTCTTCCCCGAACTCGGTTAGGCGGGGGCGGCCGCCGGAAACCCGGCGTTCGACACACGCGGGCCGGATCATCCGGCCCGCGTTCCTTTAACCGAAACGGGGCTGGTCAAGGCGCGGTTTTTCCGCGACGCGCGGCGTGGGGGTGACTGCCCGCGGACGGGGGTTCACGTTACGATGGACGGGCCGCTGTACACGCCCGTCAAGCATGAAGGGCTCCCTTTCTTCATGGGTAACAAGCTGTCGTTTCTCGGCCGTGACATGGCGGTCGATCTTGGTACCGCCAACACCCTGGTCTACGTGCGCGGGCGTGGCATCGTCCTGAACGAGCCCTCAGTGGTGGCGATCAACACCAACACGGGAAAGATCGTCGCGGTGGGCATCGAGGCGAAGCGGATGATCGGCCGCACACCCGGCAACATCGTCGCCGTCCGCCCGCTCAAGGACGGCGTCATCGCCGACTTCGACGTCACCGAGCGGATGCTCCGCTACTTCATCCAGAAGGTGCACAAGCGCCGGCACTTCGCCAAGCCGCGGATCGTGGTGGCGGTGCCGTCCGGGATCACCGGGGTGGAGCAGCGCGCGGTCAAGGAGGCCGGCTACCAGGCCGGCGCCCGCCGCGTCTACATCATCGAGGAGCCGATGGCCGCCGCCATCGGCGCCGGGCTGCCCGTCTACGAGCCGACCGGCAACATGGTCGTCGACATCGGCGGCGGCACCACCGAGGTCGCGATCATCTCGCTCGGCGGGATCGTCACCAGCCAGTCCGTCCGGGTCGGCGGCGACGAGCTCGACCAGGCGGTCATCTCGTTCTCCAAGAAGGAGTACTCCCTGATGCTCGGGGAACGTACCGCCGAGGAGATCAAGATGGCGATCGGGTCGGCCTATCCCGGCGGCGAGGAAGAGCCGCACGCCGAGATCCGGGGCCGCGACCTCGTGAGCGGGCTGCCGAAGACCGTCGTGATCTCCGCCGAAGAGGTCAGGCGGGCGATCGAGGAGCCGGTCAACGCCGTGGTGGACGCGGTGAAGACCACCCTCGACAAGTGCCCGCCCGAGCTGTCGGGCGACATCATGGACCGCGGGATAGCGCTCACCGGCGGTGGCGCGCTTTTGAAGAACCTCGACGAACGGCTCCGCGAGGAGACCGGGATGCCCATCCACCTGGTGGACAACCCGCTCGACTCGGTGGTGCTCGGCACCGGCAAGTGCGTCGAGGACTTCGAATCACTCAGGCAGGTCCTCGTGCCGGAGCCGCGGCACTAAGCCGGACGCAGTCCGCCGGGGGGCGTGGGGGGTCGTCCCCCCTCGGGAAGCACCGTGCGTCCCGGCGGATCAGAGAACGGGAGGTCGGTGCGTGAAGGACACCCGGCGCACCCGCGTCGTCCTCGGCGCGCTGCTGGTCGTGGCGCTCGCGATGATCACCATCGACTACCGCGGCGGCGCCGACTCGCCGCTGCGCGGCCTGCGCGGGCTCGGCGCGACGGTGTTCGGGCCGGTGGAGCGGGCGTCGGCGTCCGTCGTCCGGCCGGTCGGCGACACCTTCGACGCGATCACCGACGCGCCCGGCGAGCGGCGCCGCGCCGACCGGATGCTGCGGCAGAACCAGAAGCTGCGCGAGCAGCTGCGCTCCGCGCAGCTCGACCAGGACCGCTCCGCGCAGCTGCACCGGCTGCTCGGCACCGCCGGGATGGGCGGCTACAAGATCCACGCCGCGCAGGTGATCTCCGCCGGGCAGGGCTTCGAGGACACCGTCACCATCGACGTCGGCAGCCGCAGCGGCATCAAGACCGACATGACCGTGATGAGCGCCGACGGCCTCGTCGGCCGCATCACCCGGGTCGGTCCCGCGACGTCCACGGTGCTGCTCGCCACCGACCAGACCTCCTCGATCGGCTCCCGGCTGGAGGCGTCCAAGGAGATCGGGATCACCCAGGGCCGCGGCCGCCGCGGCCTCGGCGGCGGCGGTGCGACGCCGCTGCGGTTCCAGCTCCTGGACGCCGCCGCGCCGATCCAGGTCGGCCAGCGGATCGTCACGCTCGGGTCGCAGGGCCAGCGGCCGTACGTCCCGGGCGTCCCGATCGGCAGCGTCGAGCGGATCGAGAAGGCGACCAACGGGCTGACCCGCACCGCCTACGTCCGGCCGTTCGTGAAGTTCACGAGCCTGGACGTCGTCGCCGTCGTGGTCGCCCCGCCGAAGACCGACCCGCGCGACGCGGTGCTTCCCCCCAAGCCCAAGCCGCCGGCGACGCCGACCCCCACCGCGAGCCCGTCGGCGACCGGCAGCCCGTCGGCGAAGCCGCGCGGATCCAAGAGCCCGTCCACGAGACCGAGTCCGGGGGACTGACGTGCTGAACCCACCCGAGGCGTCGCCGGCAGGCCGCACCGTGGTGACCGCGGTGGTGATCGCCGTGACCTTGATCCTGCAGGTGTCGGTGGCGAACCGGCTGCCGCTGCCCGGCGGCGTCCAGCCCGACCTGGTGCTGCTCGCCGTCGTGGCGCTGGCCCTCGTCGCCGGGTCGATGACCGGCATGGTGACCGGGTTCCTCGCGGGCCTCGCCGCCGACATCATCCCGCCCTCCGACCACACCCTCGGCCGGTACGCGCTCGTCTACTGCCTCATCGGGTACCTGTGCGGCGTCGCGTCCGCCGAGATGGACCGCCAGTCCGCAGTCCCGTTCTTCGCCGTCGCCGCCGGCGCGCTCGCCGGGACCGTCCTGTACGCCGGGACGGGCATGATCCTCGGCGACCCGCGCGCCGAGTGGGGGACCGTGTCCAGCATGGTGCCGCTGCAGGTCCTCTACGACGTCATCGCGAGCCCGTTCGTCGTGTGGGCGGTGCTGCGCGCCACCCGCCGGTACGAACGCGGCGAACGATCCCGGGGCGACCGCCTCTCGGTGCCCGCCGCCCGCTACCGCGCGATGTCGGGGCGGGGCGGGAACCTGTGAACCCGCGCACCCACTTCCGGCTCGTCGTCCTGTACGTGCTCGTCGCCGCGCTGCTGCTCGTCCTCATCGGGCGGATGTGGACGCTGCAGGTCCTGGAGGGCGAGCACTACAAGGGGATCGCCGCCCAGAACCGCACCCGCGACATCGTCGTCCCCGCCAACCGCGGCATGATCCTGGACGACCGGGGCGTGCCCCTCGTCCGCAATCGCAGCGCGCTCGTCGTGTCCGTCGACCGCACCACGCTGTCCCGCCAGGAGGACGGCGGCGAGGGCGTGCTGAAGCGGCTGGCGGGCGTCCTCGGGACGACCTACGACGAGATCTCCAAGCGGGTCCGGCTGTGCGCGCCCGGCATCAAGCGGCCGTGCTGGCCGGGCTCCCCGTACCAGCCGATCCCCGTCGAGGACCACGCCGACCCGAAGCGCGCCCTGCAGATCATGGAGCGCCAGGAGGACTTCCCGGGCGTCACCGCGCAGGTCCAGGCCGTCCGGACCTATCCGGAGCCGGACGGTGCGAGCGCCGCCCAGGTCCTCGGCTACCTCCAGCCCGTCACGCAGGACGAGCTCGACAAGCGCAAGGGCCTCAAGGTCACCGGCTACAGCGGTGTCGACCTGGTCGGGCGCGCGGGGCTGGAGGCGCAGTACGACCACGCGCTGCGCGGTGAGCCAGGGTTCCGCAAGGTCCTCGTCGACAGCCAGGGACGCGTCACCGGCACCGCCGAGGAGCAGCCGCCGACGGCCGGCAGCAACCTCGTCACCAGTATCGACGCCGGGGTGCAGGGCGCCTCGGAGAAGGCGCTGAAGCACGCGATCGACGCCGCGCGCAAGGCGGGCCATCCGGCCGACGCCGGCGCCGCGGTCGTGATGGACGTGCGCACCGGCAAGATGGTCGCGATGGCGAGCTACCCGACCTACGACCCGAGCATCTGGACGGGCGGCATCTCCCAGAACGAGTACGACGCGCTGCTCGGCAAGAAGAACGGCGAGCCGCTGATCTCCCGCGTCACCCAGGGCCAGTTCGCGCCCGGCTCCACCTTCAAGATCTCCTCCGTGTCCGCCGCGGTGGCGGACGGCAACAGCCTGAAGGGCATCTATCCGTGCCCCGGCTCCTTCATGGTCGGCGACCGCGCGTTCGGGAACGCGGGCGGCGCGTCCTACGGCCCCATGACGCTGCACACGGCCCTCGTGAAGTCCTGCGACACGGTGTTCTACAGGTTCGGCTACCTGGAGTGGAAGCGCGACGGCGGGATACACCCGAAGAAGAACCCGTCCGACCCGATGGTGAAGATGGCCCGCAAATACGGGTTCGGGAAGCCCACCGGCATCGACCTTCCCAGCGAGAGCTCCGGCCGCATCCCGGACCGGGAATGGAAGAAGAGCTACTGGGAGGACACCAAGGACGCCAGTTGCAAGGGCGTCAAGAGCGGCTACCCGGAGGTCAGGAAGACCGACCCGGCGCGTGCCTCCTACCTCACCGCGGTCGCGAAGGAGAACTGCACCGAGGGGTACGTGTGGCGTGCCGGTGACGCGGCCAACTTCTCGGTCGGGCAGGGCAACGTCCTCGTGACGCCCTTGCAGCTCGTCCGCGCGTACGCGGCGGTCGCCAACGGCGGCAAGCTGGTGACGCCCCGGCTCGGGGTCGCGGTCGTCCGGCCGGACGGCACCGTCGACCGCCGGCTGGAGTCCCCGCCGGCGCAGAAGCTGGGCGTCGACCCGAAGGTGCTGAAGTACATCCGCAGCGCGCTGGGGGGCGTGACCAAGGAGGGCACCGCGGCGGGCGCGTTCAACGGGTTCGACTTCAAGCGCGTCGACGTCGGCGGCAAGACCGGTACCGCGGAGGTCTACGGCAAGGAGGACAGTTCCTGGTTCGCCTCGTTCGGCCCGGTGAAGGACCCGCGCTACGCGGTGGTCGCGATGGTCTCCCAGGGCGGCTTCGGCGCCTCGACGTCGGCCCCGGCCGTCCGGGAGATCTGGGAGGCCATGTACGGGACGAAGGACAAGAAGCCCATCCTCAAGGACGGCAAGCTCCCGTCCGAGCTGCCCAGCATGCCCGGTGAGGGAGCGGCCCCGTGATCACCGGCTCCAAGGCGGGGACCGTCGACGGGTACGCCGCCCGGCGGACCTGGAGCGGCCGGCTCGCCGGGCTCCGGCGGCTCGACATGCCGCTGCTGCTGTCGGTGCTGGCGCTGTCGGCGGTGGGCGCGCTGCTGGTGCGCTCGGCGACGTTCCAGCTGCTGACCGAGCGGGGCGAGGACCCGGAGGGCTTCCTCAAGCGGCACATCCTCAACCTGATCATCGGGTTCGTGCTCGGCGGCATCGTCACCCTGCTGGACTACCGGCTCCTGCGCGCCTACGTCCCCATCCTGTACGGGGTGGCGTGCGTGGGCCTGCTCGCCGTGCTCACCCCGCTCGGCGAGACGATCAACGGCTCGCACTCGTGGATCGTGCTCGGCGGCGGCTTCCAGGTGCAGCCGTCGGAGTTCGCGAAGGTCGGCCTCGTGGTGCTGCTCGCGATGATCCTCGGGGAGCCGCGGGACGGGGAGATCGGGCCGGGCCGCCGCGACGTGCTGCTCGCGCTGGTGCTGGCCGGCGTGCCCGGCGTGCTGATCATGCTGCAGCCCGACCTCGGCACCACGCTGGTGTTCATCGCGGTGGTGCTCGGCATGCTGGCGATCTCCGGGGCGCAGAAGCGCTGGCTGGTCGGGCTGGTCGGCGGCGGCGCGGCCGCGGCGTTCGCCGTCTGGTTCTTCGGGCTGCTGAAGGACTACCAGATCGACCGGTTCATCGCGTTCCTGCACCCGGAGGCCGATCCGCGCGGGGCCGGCTACAACGCCCAGCAGGCGCGGATCGCGATCGGGTCGGGCGGCGCGTTCGGCAAGGGCCTGTTCCACGGCGAGCAGACCGGCGGCCACTTCGTCCCCGAGCAGCAGACCGACTTCATCTTCACGGTGGCGGGGGAGGAGCTCGGCTTCGTCGGCGCCGCCGTGATCGTGGCGCTGCTCGGCGTGGTGCTGTGGCGCGGGCTGCGGATCGCCACCCAGGCCGCTGACCTGTTCGGCACGCTCGTCGCGACGGGCGTCGTGTGCTGGCTGGGGTTCCAGGCGTTCGAGAACGTCGGGATGACGATCGGCATCATGCCGATCACCGGGCTGCCGCTGCCGTTCGTGTCCTACGGCGGCTCCGCCACCTTCGCGAACATGATCGCCTTCGGCCTGCTGCAGGCCGTCCACGTGCGCCGCCGGCCGTTCGATTAGGGGGCGATGACGGCGTAGGCTTGGCGTCCATCCCACGTCCCCTGCTCGGAGGGTTCCGTCATGCCGGTCGAGTCGCTCTTCCCGCGCCTGGAGCCGCTGCTCCCGAGCGTGCAGAAGCCGATTCAGTACGTTGGCGGTGAGCTGAACTCCCAGCTCAAGGACTGGGACGAGACCGCCGTCCGGTGGGCGCTGATGTACCCCGACGCCTACGAGGTGGGGCAGCCGAACCAGGGCGTCCAGATCCTCTACGAGATCCTGAACGAGCGCGACGGCGTGCTCGCCGAGCGGACGTACTCGGTGTGGCCCGACATGGAGGCCGTGATGCGGGAGCACGGCATCCCGCAGTTCACCGTCGACGCGCACCGCCCGGTCGGCGCCTTCGACGTGTTCGGCGTGTCGTTCTCCACCGAACTCGGCTACACGAACCTGCTGACGGCGCTCGACCTCGCCGGCATCCCCCTGGACGCCGCCGACCGCACCGGCGACCACCCGATCGTGATCGCGGGCGGGCACGCCGCGTTCAACCCGGAGCCGATCGCCGACTTCATCGACGCCGCCGTCCTCGGCGACGGCGAGGAGATATCGCTCGCCATCACCGAGGTGATCCGCGAGTGGAAGGACGAGGGCGAGCCCGGCGGGCGGGACGAGCTGCTCCTGCGCCTCGCCGCGTCCGGCGGTGTCTACGTGCCGCGCTTCTACGACGTCACGTACCTGCCCGACGGCCGCATCCAGCGGGTCGCGCCGAACCGCACGGGCGTCCCGTGGCGGATCGAGAAGCACACCGTCATGGACCTCGACCAGTGGCCGTACCCGAAGAAGCCGCTGGTCCCGCTCGCCGAGACCGTGCACGAGCGGTTCAGCGTGGAGATCTTCCGCGGCTGCACCCGCGGCTGCCGGTTCTGCCAGGCCGGGATGATCACCCGTCCGGTCCGGGAGCGGTCGATCACCACGATCGGGAACATGGTCGAGCAGGGCCTGGCCGAGTCCGGCTTCCAGGAGGTCGGCCTGCTCAGCCTGTCCAGCGCCGACCACAGCGAGATCGGCGACGTCGCCAAGGGCCTCGCCGACCGCTACGAGGGCACCAACACCTCGCTGTCGCTGCCGTCCACCCGCGTGGACGCCTTCAACATCACGCTCGCCAACGAGTTCTCCCGCGGCGGCCGCCGCTCCGGCCTGACGTTCGCGCCGGAGGGCGGCTCCGAGCGGATGCGCAAAGTGATCAACAAGATGGTCTCCGAGGACGACCTGATCCGCACCGTCAGCACCGCCTACGAGAACGGCTGGCGGCAGGTCAAGCTCTACTTCATGTGCGGCCTGCCCACGGAGGAGGACGAGGACGTCCTCGCCATCGCCGGCATGGCCAAGCGCGTCATCCAGGCCGGCCGGGAGGCCACCGGCCGCAGGGACATCCGCTGCACCGTGTCCATCGGCGGGTTCGTGCCGAAGGCGCACACCCCGTTCCAGTGGGCCGCCCAGTGCGACCACGAGACCGTCGACCGCCGCCTGCACGCCCTCAAGGACGCCTTGCGCGGCGACAAGGAGTACGGCCGCGCCATCGGCCTGCGCTACCACGACGGCCAGCCGTCCATCATCGAGGGCCTCCTGTCGCGCGGCGACCGCCGCGTCGGCAAGGTCATCCGCGCCGTCTGGGAGGACGGCGGCCGCTTCGACGGCTGGAGCGAGCACTTCTCCTACGAGCGCTGGACGTCCTGCGCCGGCAAGGCCTTCGCCGGCGAGCCCGTCGACGTCGCCTGGTACACCGTCCGCGAACGCGACGAGGTCGAGGTCCTGCCGTGGGACCACCTCGACGCCGGCCTCGACCGCGAGTGGCTCTGGCAGGACTGGCAGGACGCCGTCGACGAGACCGAGGTCGAAGACTGCCGCTGGACTCCCTGCTACGACTGCGGCGTCTGCCCCACCATGGGCACGGAGATCCAGATCGGCCCCACCGGCAAGAAGCTGCTCCCGCTGAGCGTGGTCTAGCCGGATTCGGCCGCGTGAACGCCTTGCCCCGCGGGGCTCGCGGGCTTATCGGGACGGTGCCTGGCGGAACCGGGTCCGGTGACCCGTACTCTATAGGGAGACCTAGTTTTTCGACTCGGCACGAGTAGGAAGGACCAGAACCCTGGCACCCATGCCGGAGGGTCCGGCGCCGGCCCCCGTGACCCAGCGCCTGCGCGTCCGCTACGCCAAGCGGGGCAGGCTGCGGTTCACGAGCCACCGCGACATATCCCGGGCCGTGGAACGCGCCGTTCGGCGCGCCGGGATTCCTGTCGCGTACAGCGCCGGATTCACCCCGCACCCGAAGATCTCGTACGCGGGTGCGGCGGCGACAGGGGTGGCCAGTGAGGCGGAATACCTCGAGATCGGGCTCACCGAGACCCGCGACCCTGCGCGGGTGCGGGCCGATCTGGACGCGGCCCTGCCGCCGGGGCTCGACATCGTCGATGTCGTGCCGGCCGGGGCGGGACGCGGCGACGCGCCGGTCAAGCCGGCCGCGTTCGCCGATCGGCTCCAAGCGTCCGAATGGCGGATCCGGCTGGACGGCGTGGCCGAGCGCGACGCCGCCGCCGCCGTGGCCGCCTTCATGGCCGCCCCGGAGATCGAGGTAGAACGCCTCACGAAGAAGGGACGGCGCCGTTTCGACGTGCGCGCCGCCGTGTCCGTCTGCGAGCTGGACCGGCGCGCCGCGGAGGCGGTGGATGCCCCTTGTGCGATACTTCGAATGGTTGTTCGGCATTCCACACCCGCCGTACGACCCGACGACATCCTCACCGGACTGCGCCAGGTCGCCGACCTCGCGCCGCCGTCACCACCGCTGGTGACCAGGCTGGCGCAGGGGCCCCTCGACGCGGACACCGGTGGCCTCGCGGATCCCCTGGATCCCGACCGGGAGATCGGCCTGCCGTCCGGCGACGACGCCGCGACGGCCCGCGGCCAGGAGCGGCCGCAGCCCGGGGACGCCGCGAGCGCGGATGCCGTCAGCGCCTGACCGTGGGCCGAAGCCGTGGTTGCACGGAACCGGTCCGCAGGGTAGGGCAGGCGCACCCCCGACGACTTGGTCGTCATGGCCGGGCACAGCCCGGCCGCGACGACACCGATGAACGACGAGGTGCTCTCGTGCGGCGCACCGCACCGATCCGCCCCTGGCGGAGCGGGCGGACGCGCCCGGGAGCCTGACGGGAGATTGCCCGGATGCTTGAGAACGAAGCCGATTCGGCCACGGCCGATGGCACTGACAACGAGACCGCCGACCACGCGGACCCGCAGGCGGAGACCGGTGGTGTGACGTCGCGGCCGCGCCGCGCGAGCCGCCCGGCCGGGCCGCCGCCCGACATGGACGACGCCCCGGCCGCGGCCCCCGCCGCGCCGGAGGCCGCGTCCGCCGCCGAAGCGCCCGAGACGCCCGAGACGCCCGAGGCGCCCAAGCGGGCGACCCGGACCCGCAGCCGCGCCAGGAGCAAGGCCGCCGAGACGCCCGAGCCCGTCCCGATGACGGGTGCCGAGGCGTCCCCGGAGGCCGCGTCCGAGCCCGCGGAGCAGCCCGCCGACGAGGCGCCGGCGCCCCGCACCCGGACCCGCCGCCGCGCCGCCGCGGCCGCCGCGCCGCAGGTGCCGCAGGTGCCGTCCGTCCCGGTCGCGGGCGCCGAGGTGTCCCCCGAGCAGGTGTCGGAGACCGAGCCCGCGAGCGGCGTCGGCATCCCCGGCGTGACGTTCCAGCCGCCGATGGTCGTCTTCCAGCCGCCGCAGCCGAAGGCCGAGCCGCCCGCCCCGAAGAAGGCCGCCGCCGAGCCCGCCGCCGAGCCCGCGGACGCCGAGGACGACACCGGCGACGACGACCGTGACAACGGCCCCTCGGACGAGGACGACTCCGACGACCGCCCGTCTCGCCGGCGCCGCCGCCGCGGGGGCCGCGGCCGGGGCCGCGGCAAGGAGGACGGCGAGGACGAGGCGCCCGCCGAGGAGCTCAAGGACGAGGAGCCCAAGGACGAGCCGGCCGGCAAGGCGGCCAAGAGCACGAAGGGCGCCAAGAGCGCCAAGAGCACCAAGGGCGAGAAGGCCGCCAAGTCCGGCGGCAAGGGCGCCAAGGGCAAGGAGAAGGAGCCCAAGGCGGAGCCCGAGCAGGAGTCCCAGGCCGACGCCGACGACGAGGACGACGACGGCCAGGGCGCGACGAGCCGCCGCCGTCGCCGCCGCCGGCGCCGTACCGGGTCCGACGGCGAGAACGGCACCGGCACCGTCGACGACCCGCCGAACACCGTCGTGCACGTCCGCAGCGCCCGGGAGGAGCGCGCCGCCGCCGAGGACGAGGTCCGGTCCGTGCGGGGCTCGACCCGCCTGGAGGCCAAGAAGCAGCGCCGCCGCGAGGGCCGCGAGCAGGGCCGCCGCCGCCCGCCGGTGATCACCGAGGCGGAGTTCCTGGCGCGCCGCGAGGCCGTCGAGCGGCTCATGGTGGTCCGGCAGGAGGGCGAGCGCACCCAGATCGCCGTCCTGGAGGACGACGTCCTCGTCGAGCACTACGTCAACCGCGCCACGCACCAGTCGTACGTCGGCAACGTGTACCTGGGCAAGGTGCAGAACGTCCTGCCGTCGATGGAGGCGGCGTTCGTCGACATCGGCAAGGGCCGCAATGCCGTCCTGTACGCGGGCGAGGTCAACTGGGACGCGTCCGGCCTGGAGGGCCAGCCGCGCCGCATCGAGTCGGCGCTGAAGTCGGGCCAGTCGGTGCTCGTCCAGGTCACCAAGGACCCGCTCGGCCACAAGGGCGCCCGGCTGACCAGCCAGGTCTCGCTGCCCGGCCGCTACCTCGTGTACGTGCCGGACGGTTCGATGACCGGCATCAGCCGCAAGCTGCCCGACAAGGAGCGCAGCCGGCTCAAGTCGATCCTGAAGAAGGTCATGCCGGAGAACGCGGGCGTGATCGTCCGCACCGCCGCCGAGGGCGCCACCGAGGAAGAGCTCTCGCGGGACGTGTCGCGTCTGGCCGCGCAGTGGGAGAACATCCAGAAGAAGGTCAAGACGGCCTCGGCGCCGTCGCTGCTCTACGGCGAGCCCGATCTGACGATCCGGGTCGTCCGCGACATCTTCAACGAGGACTTCTCCAAGCTCGTCGTGTCCGGCGCCGAGGCGTGGGACACCGTCTCCGAGTACGTCGAGTACGTGGCCCCGCATCTGGCCGAGCGCGTCGAGCGCTGGGCGGGCGACCAGGACGCCCTGTCGGCGTTCCGCATCGACGAGCAGATCGCGAAGGCGCTCGACCGGAAGGTGTGGCTGCCGTCCGGCGGCTCGCTGGTGATCGACAAGACCGAGGCCATGACGGTCATCGACGTCAACACCGGCAAGTTCACCGGGCAGGGCGGCAACCTGGAGGAGACCGTCACCCGCAACAACCTGGAGGCGGCCGAGGAGATCGTCCGCCAGCTGCGGCTCCGCGACATCGGCGGCATCGTCGTGATCGACTTCATCGACATGGTGCTGGAGAGCAACCGCGACCTTGTGCTGCGCCGCCTCGTCGAGTGCCTGTCGCGGGACCGTACCAAGCACCAGGTCGCCGAGGTCACCTCGCTCGGCCTGGTCCAGATGACCCGCAAGCGGGTCGGCCAGGGCCTGCTGGAGGCGTTCTCGGAGACCTGCGAGTCCTGCAACGGCCGCGGCATCCACGTCCACCTGACGCCGGTCGAGTCGAAGACGGAGAAGGCGGCCGGCAAGGAGAGCGGCCGCCGCCGCAAGCGCAAGGGCGAGGTCGAGAAGGCCGTCGAGGAGAAGCTGGCCCAGCACGAGCCCAAGGCCAAGGAGCAGCCGGCCGAGCACGTGCCGGCCGAGCACGTGCCCGCCGAGTCCGCGCCGGTCGCGGCGGAGAAGCCGGAGCCGGTGCGGTCCCGTCCGAAGAAGTCGGGTCCGGCGAAGCGCCCGGCCGGTCCGCCGCCGGAGATCGACGAGTCCCCGGCCCAGGCCGCCGTGGAGGCCGCCGACGCCGCCGACGAGACCACCGGCACCTCGCCGGGCACTCTGGACTCCGCCGAGCCCGTCGCGGTCACCGCCAACGGCACGGGACCGTCCGACCTGAACGGCGCAGGGGCGACCGCGGACGCGGTCGCCGCCGAGCCCAACGGCTCCGCCCCCGCCGAGCCCGAGCCCAACGGCACGGCGCCCGCCGAAGCCGAGGCCGAGCCCAATGGCACGGCGCCCGCCGAAGCCGACGCCGAGCCCAACGGCTCGACGCCCGCCGAGGCCGAGCCCAATGGCACGGCGCCCGCCGAGGCCGAGGCCGAGCCCGACAGCCACTCCCGGGCCGCCGCCGAGACCACCGAATCCTCGGACTGACGAGGGTGCCGCCCTGACCGGACGCGTTCGCGTTCCGGTCAGGGCATCCGGTACTCTTGGACGTCGGCGCGTCGTGGCGCGTCGTCCGAACTCGCACCGCGAACCCTCCGGGGATCGTTCGGTGCTCAACCCGCCGATCCGGCGGGGTCAAGCAGAGAGCGCCAGAGGTCTCCTCTGGTGTGCCGCCCTCGGCCCGGTGCCGGGGGTAGGCCCCCATCCGGGGGCTGGTGAGCCACGCGTGGGACCGGTTCAGTCCGGAAGCGCGCGCAGACGAAGGGTTTCCGCGGTGTACGCGATTGTCCGCGCAGGCGGCCGGCAGGAGAAGGTCGCCGTCGATGACGTGCTGACCGTCGACAAGCTGGCCGGCGATGTCGGTTCGACCGTCAAGCTCCAGGCCCTGCTGGTCGTGGACGGCGACGACGTCGTCAGCAAGGTGGCCGACCTCGCCCGCTACGAGGTGACCGCCGAGATCCTCGGCGCGGTCAAGGGCCCGAAGATCAACATCATGCACTACCGGAACAAGACCGGGTACAAGCGGCGGATGGGTCACCGTCAGCCCTACACCGAGGTCAAGATCACCGGTATCAAGGCCGGGAAGTAAGGGAGAGCGGTCTCATGGCACACAAGAAGGGCGCATCGTCCAGCCGTAACGGTCGCGACTCCAACGCCCAGCGCCTCGGCGTGAAGCGGTTCGGCGGCCAGGTCGTCAACGCGGGCGAGATCATCGTCCGGCAGCGCGGGACCCACTTCCACCCCGGCCCCGGCGTCGGCCGCGGCGGCGACGACACCCTGTTCGCGCTGGTCGCGGGCGCGGTGGAGTTCCGCCGCTACCGCGGTCGCAACGCGGTGAGCGTTGTCCCGCCGGCGGAATAGTCCGCCGAGGGAAGAAGCTTTTCGAAGGGGCGGACCGGTTTTCGGTCCGTCCCTTCGCCGTTTTCAATGAGGAGAGTTCGCCGTGGCCGCTGGAGCGGGATCGGGTGCGCAGTTCGTCGACCGGGTGGTGCTGCACACCGCCGCGGGCAACGGCGGCAACGGGTGCGCCTCGATCCACCGGGAGAAGTTCAAGCCGCTCGGCGGACCGGACGGCGCGAACGGCGGCCGCGGCGGCGACGTCGTCCTCGTCGTCGACTCCAACGCGGCCAGCCTGCTGGAATACCACCGGCGTCCGCACCGCAGGGCCGGCAACGGCAAGCCGGGGCAGGGCAGCCTCCGGACGGGCGCGGACGGCGGCGACGTGATCCTGCCCGTCCCGGACGGCACCGTCGTGAAGGCGGGCGACACGGTCCTGGCCGACCTGGTCGGCGAGGGCACCCGGTACGTGATCGCCAAGGGCGGCAGCGGCGGGCTCGGCAACGCCGCGCTGGCGTCCGCCAAGCGCAAGGCCCCCGGGTTCGCGCTGCTCGGCGAGCCGGGCGACGAGGCGGACGTCGTGCTGGAGCTGAAGAGCGTCGCCGACGTCGCGCTCGTCGGGTTCCCCAGCGCGGGCAAGTCGTCGCTGATCGCCGCGCTGTCCGCCGCGAAGCCGAAGATCGCCGACTACCCGTTCACGACGCTGATCCCGAACCTCGGCGTGGTGAGCGCGGGCGATACGACGTTCACGGTCGCGGACGTGCCGGGCCTGATCGAGGGCGCCAGCGAGGGCCGCGGCCTCGGCCTGGACTTCCTCCGCCACATCGAGCGCTCGTCCACCCTGGCGCACGTCCTCGACTGCGCCACGATGGAGCCGGGACGCGACCCGGTCAGCGACTTCGAGGTCATCGAGCGCGAACTGCAGGCGTACGACCGGGTGCTGGGCGACCGCCCGCTGTCGGACCGGCCGCGCATCGTCGTCCTCAACAAGGTGGACGTGCCGGACGGCCGCGACCTCGCCGAGATGGTGCGGCCCGACTTCGAGGCGCGCGGCCTGAAGGTGTTCGAGGTGTCGGCGGCCACGCACGCGGGGCTGCGGGAGCTGTCGTTCGCGATGGCGGCGATGGTGTCGCAGTTCCGGGCGTCGCTGCCGCCGGCGGAGCCGACCCGCATCGTGATCCGGCCCGAGCCGGTCGGCGGGGACACCGACTTCGAGGTCAAGAGCATGGGCGACAACACGTACCTGATCACCGGGACGAAGCCCGTCCGGTGGCTGCGGCAGACCGACTTCGCGAACGAGGAGGCCGTCGGCTACCTCGCCGACCGGCTCGCCCGGCTCGGCGTGGAGACGGCGCTCGCCGACGCGGGCGCCACCGCCGGCGCCACCGTCCTGATCGGCACGGCCGACGACTCGATCGTGTTCGACTGGGAGCCGGAGGTCCCGGCCGGCGAGGCTGCCATGGGCCCCCGCGGCACCGACCGGCGCCTGGACGGCTGGTCATGAGCGGCGGCGAGTTGGCGCGGGGGGTCGCCTCCTCACCGGGAGCAGGGGCATGAGCGATCGGGAGGCGATCGCCAAGGCGCGGCGGATCGTCGTGAAGGCGGGGTCGTCTTCGCTGACCACGCCGCAGGGGACGATCGACGCGAACCGCATCGACGCGCTCGTGGACGTCCTCGCCGCCCGCCGCGCCAGCGGCACCGAGATCGTGTTCGTGTCCTCCGGCGCGATCGCCGCGGGTCTCGGCCCGCTCGGGCTGACCCGCCGCCCGCAGGACCTCGCGACCCAGCAGGCGGCGGCGAGCGTCGGGCAGGGCCTGCTGTTCGCGCGGTACACCTCGTCGTTCGCCCGGTACGCGCTGACGGTCGGGCAGGTGCTGCTCACCGCCGACGACATGATGCGCCGCTCGCACCACCGCAACGCGCAGCGCACCCTCGCGCAGCTCCTCGCGCTGGGCGTCCTGCCGATCGTGAACGAGAACGACACCGTCGCGACCGACGAGATCCGGTTCGGCGACAACGACCGGCTCGCCGCGCTCGTCGCGCACCTGATCCGCGCGGACGCGCTGATCCTGCTGTCGGACGTCGACGCCCTCTACACCGGCGACCCGCGCCAGCCCGGCGTCCGCCGCGTCGACGACGTCCGCGGCCCGGACGACCTGCGGGACGTCAAGCTCGGCCGGTCCGGGCGCGTCGGCACCGGCGGCATGGTCACCAAGGTCGAGGCGGCGCGGATCGCGGGCATCCCGGTCGTGCTGACCAACGCCGCGTCCGCCGCGCACGCGCTCGCCGGCGACCGGGCCGGGACGCTGTTCCACCCGGCCGAGGGCCGCCGCATGTCGACCCGCAACCTGTGGCTCGCGCACGCCACCACCGGCCAGGGCCGCGTCACGCTGGACGAGGGCGCGGTCGAGGCGGTCGTGCGGCGCCGCAAGTCGCTGCTCCCGGCCGGTGTGACGGGCGTGGACGGCGACTTCGCCGCGGGCGACCCGGTCGACCTGTGCGACACCGGTGGCCACGTCGTCGCGCGCGGCCTGGTGAACTATGACGCGTCCGAGATCCCCGACCTGATGGGGCGCTCGACCCGCTGGCTGGCGAGAGAACTGGGCGCGGAATACGAACGAGAACTGATCCACAGAGACCACCTGGTGATCCTCACCGACGAACGTTGACCTGCGGCGTGCCGGGGTTTTGAGCGCCCGCTCAACCCCGGCAGACCGCACCTCGATGAGAGAGGACGTGTGATGAGCGACGACGAGCGCGAGCAATTCCTGCGGGTGGCGCGGCGCGCCAGGGAGGCCGCCGCCGGGCTGGCGCCGCTGCCGCGCGCGGTGAAGGACGCGGCGCTGCACCGGATCGCGGACGCGCTGGTCGAGGCCGCGCCGGAGATCGTCAAGGCCAACGAGGCCGATGTCGCGCGGGCCCGGGAGAACGGCACCTCCGAGTACATGATCGACCGGCTCAGCCTGACGGAGCGGCGGATCGCCGCGATCGCCGACGCCGTCCGGAAGGTCGCCGCGCTGCCGGACCCGGTGGGGGAGTCGGTGCGCGGGAACGTGCTGCCGAACGGCCTGGAGCTGCGGCAGGTGCGGGTGCCGCTCGGCGTCGTCGGGATGATCTACGAGGGCCGCCCGAACGTGACCGTGGACGCCGCCGCGCTGTGCCTGAAGAGCGGGAACGTGGCGCTGCTGCGCGGCTCGTCGTCCGCGCACGAGTCGAACACGGCGCTGGTCGAGGCGATGCAGGGCGCGCTCGCCGGCACCGAGGTCCCGGCGGACGCGGTGCAGCTCGTTCCGGGGACGTCGCGCGAGTCGGTGAAGCACCTGATGCGGGCGCGCGGCCTGGTGGACGTGCTGATCCCGCGCGGCGGCGCCTCGCTGATCAACTCGGTGGTGGAGGAGTCGACCGTCCCGGTGATCGAGACGGGTGTCGGGAACTGCGCCGTCTACGTGGACGCCGCCGCCGACGTCGACATGGCCGTGGACATCCTGGTGAACGCCAAGACGCAGCGTCCCTCGGTGTGCAACGCGGCGGAGACGTTCCTGGTGCACGCCGACATCGCGGACACCTTCGTCCCGCGCGCGCTTGCGGCGCTCAAGGACGCCGGGGTGACCGTCCACGGCGACGAAAGGATCCGCTCGTACGGCACCGATGTCCTGGAGGCGACCGAGGACGACTGGTACGCCGAGTACCTGTCGCTCGACATCGCCGCCCGCGTGGTCGACTCCCTGGACGACGCCGTCGCGCACATCCGGAAGTTCGGCTCGGGCCACACCGAGGCGATCGTCACGGCGTCGCAGCCGGCCGCGAAGCGGTTCGTCGCCCTGGTCGACTCGGCGGCCGTGATGGTGAACGCCTCGACGCGCTTCACCGACGGCGAGGAGTTCGGGTTCGGTGCGGAGATCGGCATCTCGACGCAGAAGCTGCACGCCCGGGGCCCGATGGGGCTGCCGGAACTGACGTCCACGAAGTACGTGGTGACGGGGGAGGGGCACGTCCGCGGCTGACGGCCACCGGCGGCCACCGTCCAAGTTGTGACATTTTTGCCATTGATGTCACGTTGGCGGCTATGGTCTGATTCACGATTGTGACTCGTGAGTACAGCCGCCGCCGTGTCCTGAAGGGCGCCGCCCTCGGCGCGGGGATCGCCTCCACCGGACTGGCCGCGTTCCCCGCGCGTCCCGCCGCCGCGGCCGCGCCCGCGCTGCGCGGCCCCGTCTCCGGCACCACCCTCGACCGGACGTACGTGCTCGGCGCCGCGGGCGCCGGCGGATACCGCCCGGTGATCACCGGGCCCGGCGAGCCGCATCTGCTGCGCCGCGACCTGGGCGGGGCCGCGTCCGCGCGGCGCGCCGCCACCCGCCGCGGCGTCCTCGCCTTCGGCCACCTCACCGACGTGCACATCATCGACGCGCAGTCCCCGGCCCGGGTCGAGTTCATCGACCGGCTGAAGGACGGCCTCGGCATCCTGCCGGTCGAGGGCGCCTACCGGCCGCAGGAGATCCTGACCACGCACGTCGCCGAGGCGATGGTGCAGGCGATGAACAGGGTCGGGCGCGGCCCCGCGACCGGGCTCGGCCTCGCGTTCACGATCAACACCGGCGACGCCGCCGACAACGTCCAGTACAACGAGATGCGCTGGATCATCGACCTGCTGGACGGCGGACGCGTCCGCCCCGACTCCGGCGACCCGGACCGGTACGAGGGCGTCATGGACTGGGCGTCCTACGACCGGGCGTTCTGGCACCCCGAGGGGGCACCGCCCGGCGCCAAGGCCGACATCCCGACCACCACGTACGGGTTCCCGCGCGTCAAGGGCCTGATCGACGCCGCGCGCCACCCGTTCCAGGCGACCGGCCTGGACGCGCCGTGGATGGCGGCGTTCGGCAACCACGACGGCCTCATCCAGGGCAACCTGCCGGTCAACCCGCTCGTCTCCGGCCTCGCCACCGGCGGCATCAAGATCGGCGCACCGGCGGACGACGGACAGGCCGAACGCCTCGCCCGCATGGTGAGCGAGGGCGACGCCGCCGAACTCGTCCGGCTCAGCCGCGAGCAGGGCGGCGCCGGGGGCCTCTTCCGTCCCGTGACACCCGACCTGAACCGCCGGATGCTGTCGCGCCGCGAAGTCGTGACCGAGCACTTCAAGACGACCGCCTCGCTGCACGGACACGGCTTCACCCTCGCCAACCTCCGCGACGGGACGGCCTACTACGGCTTCGACAAGGGCGTCGTGCGCGGCCTCGTCCTTGACACCGTCAACCCGAACGGCTACTCCGAGGGCTCGCTCGACAAGAAGCAGTTCGCATGGCTGGAAGCCCAACTCAAGGCCGGCAGCAGCCGGTACCTCGCCCCGGACGGCTCCGTCGTCAAGCAGGCAGTGAAGGACCGGCTGTTCGTCCTGTTCAGCCATCACCCGATCGGTTCGCTGGAGAACCCGCTCGGCGGCGACCGCGTCCTCGGGGACGAGATCGAAGCCCTCCTCCTGCGCTACCCGAACGTCGTCCTGTGGGTGAACGGCCACACGCACCGAAACCAGGTCATCCCGCACGCCCGCAAGGCCGGAGGGGGCTTCTGGGAGGTCAACACGGCCGCGCACGTCGACTTCCCGCAGCAGAGCCGCATCGTCGAGCTGGCCGACAACGGCGACGGCACCCTGTCGGTCTTCGCGACGATCCTCGACTCCGCCGGACCCGCGTCCTACGGCGGTCGCCTCACCGACCCCGTCCGGCTGGCGTCGCTGTCGCGCGAACTGGCGGGCAACGACTGGCAGGACCGCGAGGAGCACCGCCGCGGCGAGGCCGCCGACCGCAACGTCGAACTCCTCGTCCCCGCCCCCTTCTAGACGCGACCGCCCCTTTTAGACGCGACCGCCCCTTTTAGACGCGAAAGGGCCGCCGCGTCCGTGTCGCGGCGGCCCGGCCTTTCGCCGCGGTCAGTTGCCGTCGGTCGGCCCGTTGTCGCGCCGGGCGAACCGGTCGAACAGCCCTCCGGCCGCGCCCGCCGCCGCGTCCGCCATGTCGCGGACCTTGCCCACGAACGGGTCGGCCGTCCGCTCCCACGACTCCCGGTACGACTTGGCGGCGTCCTTGATCCCGTCGCTGACCGACGCGTCGCCGTCGTCGTCGCGGCGCGGGTAGTCACCGGCGAGGATCCGCTCGTACTCGCCGCCGCGCGCCCACTGGTCGATCTCGGCGAACCGGATCACCGCGAACGGGTGCGACTGCCCGAGCAGGTTCAGGAACTTCAGGATGCCGTCGCGCACATCGCCGGCCGCGTCGTACTCGCGCGCCTGCTGCAGGAACGCCTCGCTGCTCATCTCGGTCAGCCGCGTCCCGCCGGCGAGCTTCATGTTCACCCGCTTGGCCGCGTCGAGGTCCTGCCCGACGAGGAGCCCCGCCCGGTCCGACGACAGCTCCGCCTTCCGGAACCACTCGCGCAGCCCGATGATGATCGCCGCGATGCCGATGTTGCCGAGCGGCAGCCACGCCAGCCGCGACCCGAGCTGCAGCAGGATCTGCATCATCGTCTGGTACACCGCGTGCCCGGACAGGATGTGCCCGACCTCGTGCCCGACGACGAACCGCAGCTCCTCCTCGTCCAGCAGGTCGATCAGCCCGGTGTTCAGCACGATGAACGGATGGTCGGAGCCGAGCGCCATCGCGTTGGGCGTCGGGTCCTGCCGGACGTACAGCTCCGGTACCTCCGGCATGTCCAGGACGTAGCACGCGTCCCGGACCATGTCGTGGATGTGGCGGAACTGGTCATCGCCGACGCGCACCGTCCCGCCGAGGAACATCAGCCGCAGCGAACGCTCGTTGACGAGCCCCGACAGCTTGCGCAGCACGACATCGAACCCGGACAGCGAGCGCAGCGCCACCAGCGCCGACCGGTCCGCCGGGTGCTCATAGGCGCGGGAACTGATCCCCGGGAACCGCGCGCGTGCTCGATCCGGTGTGTTCTCCGTCATGTCTGACCTCCTGAAGGGTGCAAAGCCCTCCCTGCGGGCGGGCGATGAGGCGGCGAGTGCTGACGGCGTGACGCGGTGTGTCCGCCGGTCCTTCCGGTACCGCTTCTACCCGGCCTCGGAGCAGGCCGAGCATCTGAGCCGCACTTTCGGTTGTGTCCGTCTGGTTTACAACATGGCCGTGAAAGCGCGCATCGGCCATCGGGTCGGCGGAAAGGCGAAACGCCTGTGGAGCCGGTATCAGACCTCAACGGGAGACTTCTTTCCAAGCGGAGAAGTCAAGTCTGGCATGGTAGTTCCGACGAACCACCGTGCCGCAGGGTTCCACGCCGGGGAGCCCACGTCCGGCTGTGGCCGCGCCCGGGAGGCAGCCCATGTTCGACCCCAAGGCCGAGGCGATGTCCCTGGACGAGCGCGCCGCGCTGCAGCGGCACCGGCTCTGGGGTCTCGTCGACCGGCTCCTGGCGGCGGACGGCGTGCAGGGACGGCGGCTCAAGGAGGCCGGCGTCGGCGGCGGCGCCGACGTGACGCTCGCCGGGCTCCGGAACCTCCCGTTCACCACCAAGCAGGACCTCTGGGACAACTACCCGTTCGGGATGCTCGCCGTCCCGCGTGATCAGGTCGCCGCGGTGCACGGATCCAGCGGAACACGGGGGCGCCCGACGCTCGTCGCCTACACCAAGGCCGACCTCGACCTCTGGGCGGCGATGTGCGCGCGCTCGCTGTCGTGCGCGGGCGCGTCGCCGGGCAGCATCGTCCACAACGCCTACGGGTACGGGCTGTTCACCGGCGGCATCGGCATCCACCAGGGCGCCGTGGCGTTCGGCGCGACCGTCGTGCCCATGTCCGGCGGCATGACCGACCGGCAGGTGCGGATGCTCGCCGACCTGCGCGCCGACATCCTCACCTGCACCCCCGCGTACGCGCTGCGGCTCGGCGAGGCCGTCGCCGAGGCGGGCGTCGAACTGCCCGCGCTCAAGGCGGGCCTGTTCGGCGCCGAACCCTGGTCGGAGGAACTGCGCACGGCCATCGAGGACGTGCTGCCGATCAAGGCGATGGACATCTACGGGCTGTCGGAGGTCATCGGCCCCGGCGTCGCCACCGAATGCCTGGAGCAGGACGGCCTGCACGTCAACGAGGACCACTTCATCGTCGAGGCCGTCGACCCGTCCACCGGCGACCCCGTCGAGGACGGCACGCCCGGCGAACTCGTCTTCACCACCCCCACCAAGCAGGCGCTGCCGCTGCTCCGCTACCGGACGGGCGACATCGCGTCCCTGACCCGCGGCGAATGCGCCTGCGGGCGGACCCTGGTCCGGATGAGCAAGGTCCTCGGCCGCGCCGACGACATGCTCGTCGTCCGCGGCGTCAACGTGTACCCGAGCGAGGTCGAACGCGTCCTGCTCGGGTCCGGGCTCGTCCGGCCGCACTACCAGCTGGTCGTCGACCGGCGCAGCCCGTCCGTCCGGCTGCTCGTCGCCTGCGAGGCCCTGTCGGGCGACCCGGAGGACGCGCTCGTCCACACGCTGCACGAGGCCCTCGGCCTCACCGCCGAGGTGGTCGTCCTCCCCGACGGTGCCGTGCCGAGGGTCGAGGTCGGCAAGGCCGTCCGCGTCGTGACCTGGGAGGACGGCGCCCCGCCGCTGCCCGGCCTCGCCTGATCCCGGGGGCTGGACGTGCCGGCCCCCGGACCGGCTGGATATTCTCGTCGCCATGACGCAAAAGCGGCGCCTGGGGATCATGGGCGGCACGTTCGACCCGATCCACCACGGGCACCTCGTGGCCGCCAGCGAGGTCGCGCACTTCTACTCCCTCGACGAGGTCGTGTTCGTGCCCACCGGCATCTCCTCCCACAAGGAGGGCCGCGGCATCACCCCCGCCGAGGACCGCTACCTCATGGCCGTGATCGCCACCGCGTCCAACCCGCGCTTCTCCGTCAGCCGCATCGACATCGACCGCCCCGGCCCCACCTACACCGTCGACACCCTCCGCGACATGCGCGAACTCCAGGGCCCCGACGCCGACCTGTTCTTCATCACCGGCGCCGACGCGCTGGAGAAGATGCTCACCTGGCACGACACCGACGAACTGTTCGAACTCGCCCACTTCGTCGGCGTCACCCGTCCCGGCCACCGCCTGGCCGACCCCGGGCTCCCCAACGGGCGCGTCTCCCTCATGGAGGTCCCCGCCCTGTCGATCTCCTCCACCGAATGCCGCGACCGCGTCCACTCGGGCGAACCCATCTGGTACCTCGTCCCCGACGGCATCGTCCAATACATCAACAAGCGCACCCTGTACCGCAGCGCCGCCTGACGATCCGCCCACATATCCTGGAAGCGGAAGGGGCGCAGCAGCCACTGCGGCCACACGGCGACAAAGGGGCCGGTCGTCCGCCGCCCGTGAGAAGGTGGAGGCGGAGACGACGCCTACAGGGAGGATCGCGAGAGCATCGTGACCGCATCCGAGAGGGCGGCGCAGCTCGTCCGGATCGCCGCCGAAGCGGCGGGCGACAAGCTGGCCGACGACATTCTTGCCTACGACGTGAGCGAGCAGCTCGTCATCACCGACGCGTTCCTGCTCTGCTCGGCCCCGAGCGACCGCCAGGTCCGCGCCATCGTGGACGAGGTCGAAAAGCGCCTGCGCGAAGAGGCCGGGGCCAAGCCCGTCCGCCGCGAAGGGGAGCGCGAAGGCCGCTGGGTCCTGCTGGACTATGCCGACATCATCGTGCACATCCAGCACGAGGAAGACCGCATGTTCTACGCCCTCGAACGGCTCTGGAAAGACTGCCCCCTCGTCGACCTGCCGGAAAGCGTCACCGCCCACCAGGCCCATCGCGCCCGCGCCGTCGGGAGCCCGAGTGAGTGACGCCCGCCCGGCCCGCGAACCCGGCCGGCGCCGGCTCGTCCTCTGGCGGCACGGCCAGACCGCCTGGAACGTCGAACGCCGCTTCCAAGGCAAAACCGACATCCCGCTGGACGAGACCGGCCTCGCGCAGGCCCGGCGAGCCGCGAGCCTCCTCGCCGGGCTCCACCCCACCGCCCTCCTCGCCTCCCC
>NZ_SMKY01000520.1 GCF_004349235.1 Actinomadura darangshiensis
CCACCCAGCCCCTCCCCTACGCCAAAGGAACCTGGGGGCCGGACGAAGCCACCACCTTCGTTCCCAGCGGCTGGCACGAAATCTCCACCACCTTCGACTGATGCGTACGGGCCCGGATACGGGCCCCGAGGGTGGCGACAACGACGATGCAGAAAAGCCCCAAGACCGCCTCCCTCACCCGCGCCCAGTCAAAACGCCATGGCACCATTCAGCCCGACCAGCCAAGCAGCACCCGAGATGTTGCCGTTCTCCCGGTCCAACGCCTCGAAGAACCTCGGCTATGGATCCAGACGATCAAAAGACTGTGGACCGGGACGGGATCGTTAGGCGGGCGCCCGATGGGGCGACCGTGAGCGCCGGTCTGGGGCGGATCCCGTATGCGGTAGCCTCGGCCTGCTGCCGGTCCCGATGTGCCCGCAGCGCCGCGATCGTGGTCCGCTCCAGCGCGATCACGCGGGCACTGTGCGCGGTCTTCAGCGGGCAGGGTTCCAGCCGGCCGTTTCGCCGCTGCAGCTGCTGGCAGATGGTCGCAGTGCCGTGCTCCAAATCCACGTCCACCCAGCGCAGCCCGGCCGCCTCACCGCGCCGCAGCCCCCGCAGCGCGATCTAATGGTAGGCGGCGTACTGCCGGTGGCCGCCGATGGCGTGCAGGAATGCGGTGGTCTGCTCGGCCGTCCACACCGCCACCGCCGGACGCTCCCCCGTCCACTCCCAATGCTCGACCCGGGCGGACGTCCACACCACCGCCCGCGGCCGCCGCGCCGTCGCCATCGCCAGCAGCGCCGCCGGGTTCTCGGCGATGAGGCCGTTTCGGAGCGCGGTGTTGAGGGCGCTGCGCAAGGTAGCCCGATCCGGTTCAGCGTCGCCTGCCGGATCGGCCGACCGTCCCACTGGTGCTCGTGGACGATCGCGGCGAACATCTCCCGCAGATGCTGCACCGTCAGCTCGCCCAGCAGCAGCCCACCCAGGTGCGGGGTCAGGTAGAGGCGGACGTGATTGGCGTACCCGGCCATCGTCGAGGCGGCACCCGGATGGTCGCGTAACCACCGGGCCAGCCACTCCCCACCGTGATCGCCTTACCCTTCGGGCCGCGAAGCCGCGCCAACGCCTCCTCCGCCGCCTTACGGGTCCGGAACCCGCCCCGCCGGAGCCGCCGACGCCTCCCGTCCAGCCCGGCACCGAGCTCCAGCCGCAGATACCAACTGCCGTGACTCCGCTCTGTCTGAAGTCATGGGCAGCCACGACCCACCGCACGACCAGTTTCCGGATCCTCACATCCGCATTGCCGGTACACCCCACCGGCACCCCTCGCTCTTCCCATGCGCTCATACCGCCACCGACGCCACTCCGCCCTGGTCATGTTGCCCCCGTTTCACGGACTCGATTGTGAGGGAATCGGGCTCGACGGATGGGTGGTTTCGAACTGTATCGGGCTCATGCAATCCAGGGCGGAGTGGCGTCGTCCGGAGTCCGGCCGGCGTGGCGACGGCGTCTTTTTGTCCTCACAGATCTACAGCGTGACGTGTCCCAAAAGACAGATACGGCACTCTGACTAGCATTCCGACAAAGATACACGCACCAAGTAGAAGATCCTTTACTGGTCATGATCCTTGATCATGAAAAGGGTTCCGATTAGCGTCCTTTTCGCTACCACCTGGTTCGCCACTTCGTTCGAAGGCGGGCAGGGTGCCCCATCACATGGCAGGGAGACACATGGCAACCCCCCGGACGACCGCCCGCGCCCTCATCATCGCCGCCGCTGCCGGCAGCGCTGCAGTCGTCACCGGCCTCGCCGGATCCGCCTCCGCCGACGCCTCCCCCACCCAGGAGCAGGTCAACGCACAGCTGCGCCAGTACCCGGGTGGCGTGCAGACCGGCCCGAACGAGATCTCCTACAGGGGCGGAAGGGTGACCGTGACCATCCCCCCGGGCCAGCGGCCGTCGCCGATCCGTGCGCGACCGGCGCCTACTGCTTCTACGACGGCCCGGACTTCACCGGACGCAAGCTCACCTTCCGGAGACCACGATCAGCCTCCGCCACATCAACGAAGCTGATCCCAATCCCCTTAAGGAATCGCACGACTCGGAGCTGGTCCGCTGCGACAAGCGGCCGCCTACTGAGAACCCCGACTCGCCCAACGATGCGGGAGGGTGCGTCTTCCCCGACCTCGCGCCCACCTACACTCTGTCCAAGTCCACGGGCACCGCGACGAAGACCGCCGCACACATCGAACGTGCCCAAGCGGCAACCCTGAACCACTGGGGCCGATACACCGGCGCCGCGACCGACAAGCCGCTCACACGGCTCGTCGACAAAGCCTGGCAGATAAGAACCGCACCGCCGCCTGCGCAGCCGCGCCGGACCCTCGCCCGACGAGCAAGGACTGCGACGAATACCCCTTCGCCGCCACCTACCAGGGCGCTGCACTGGAAGGCAAGGGAGACTTCCACTGGGAGCTAATCGACTCCAGCGACAACCGCGCGGAAGGTGCGTACCGTAAACAGTTTTACCTGGAGAACCGGGTGGTCGACGAAGACCCGTTCTGGGTGAAGATCGTCCCGTAAACCACGTGCGGCATCCAGTCAAGCAATGACCCCTGGAGGTTCCTGGCATGGCCGAACCGAGGACCGTAGCCCTCAGCGTGAGCGACGGCCAGTTCTACCTGGTCGACGCAGGAACGCAAGCGGCCCTGCTGTATTCCGCAGGCCGCAACGGTCTAGTCGGCGTCCTAGGCGACGGAGCAGCATGCGTGTGCACCGGCACACTCGAAGGCCTCGTCCGCCTGACGGCACAGGCCAGCCAGGAACCTCCCCTCGCACATGTCGGCGACTGGGACGAGGTGGTCGAAATCGCCTTCCACTCTCCCAGCGGCAGATTCAGCATCAACGGCGTCGCCAACGGCCCGCCCCTGCCGAACCTGGCCGTCGCCGGTCCCGGCTACTACCGCGTGCGCGTCCACGCCCGAGGGCGAGACGCCGGACACGGCGCCGAAACAGTCACTGACGTCAACGAGATCGTCGAAGAATTCCTGATCATCTGCTGGCCAGGAGACGGCCAACCGGAAGCCGTGCACCAGACACGCGACCAAGTCGGAATCGGACTCCGCGCCGCGCAGCCGGATCCGAGCATTATGCCACCGATCAGGAATACCGCAGCCGACCCCAGTGGGCGGCGCCGGTAATAGACAGACTGTCAAACCCGGGGCTTGACAAAGTGCACGAAGACGGTTCGATCGCGCAGCATTGAGCAGCGGGCACTGGCACAGGCCCCCTCGACCACGGCTACCCCGCCCGCGTCATCGTGCCCGCCCTCCCAGGCGCCACAAGGGAGTGTCTGAAAG
>NZ_SMKY01000521.1 GCF_004349235.1 Actinomadura darangshiensis
GGCCGGAAGGCCGCCCCCACCACCCGGCCCTCGCCGGAGATCTCCTCGGTGAACTCGTCCCGGACGACGCCGACGATCCGGGCCCGGGTCGTCTCGGCGGTCAGATAGCTGGTGAAGGTCATGTGCACGGACGGACGCGTGAGCACCTGCTGCCGGTGCGGCGGCCGGCCCCGCAGATCCCACCGCAGCACCCAGAAGTTCGCCACGAACGGCGCGAGCGTTCCGGACGGGGCGATCCGCTCGACGTGGAAGCGTTCCAGCCCCGTCCGGGCCCGCAGGATGCCCCGCGTCCCGCCGGGTAGTGGCCGTTCCATCGGCCCAGGCTAACGGTGTCGCGTTTCTTCAATACGCACGGCGCGTGCCGTCCTAGCGTGGACCTGATGGTCGAACGAATGAGCGAAGGAAAGATCATGGATATCCGGAGCCGGATGGCGCCCGCCGCGCAGGCCGCGGCGCGGGTCGTCCTGGAGGTTCCCGGGGCGGAGCTGGACGCGCCGACCCCGTGCCCCGACTGGGACGTGCGCGCCCTGGTCAACCACCTGATCCTGTGGACCGGGCGCGGCGAGACCGCCGCGCGCCGGCTGCCGGTGAGCGGCCCGGGGGAGGACCACGACTTCACCGCCGAGCCCGGCTGGGCCCAGCGGTTCGAGGAGCAGGCCCGCAGGACCGCCGAGGCGTGGCAGGACCCGGCCGCCTGGGAGGGCGACACCAGCCTCACCGGCAACAAGGTGGGCATGCCGGCCGCGTTCATCGCGGGGATCGTCTTCGGCGAGTACGTCCTGCACGGCTGGGACCTCGCCGCGGCGACCGGGCGCGAATCCGGGTTTCCGCCGCCGGTGGTGGAGGCCGCGTGGGAGCAGATCGCGGCGACGGCCGACATGAGCCGCCAGTACGGGGTGTTCGGCCCCGAGGTCGCGGTGCCGGAGGACGCGCCGCTGCTCGACCGCGTCCTCGGGCTGTCCGGCCGCGACCCGCACTGGAAGCCCTGAACCCCCGGATGCTCCGAACAGGGGCCGGCCGCGCGGGTCCCGGCGCGAGCGGGGGCCCGCGCGCTCTACCCTTGAAGGCATGTCTTCGACCTCTTCGATCCGCGTACGCTTCGCCCCGTCGCCGACCGGCATGTTCCATGTCGGCGGCGCCCGCTCGGCGCTGTTCAACTGGGTGATGGCCGCCCAGTCCGGCGGGACGCTCGTGCTGCGCATCGAGGACACCGACGCCTCCCGCAACAGCCCCGAATGGACCGAGGGCATCATCCGCGCCCTGGCCTGGCTCGGGATGGACGGCGGGCAGTACGAGGGCCCCTACTTCCAGTCCGCGAACGCCGACAAGCACGCCGAGGCCGCCCAGACCCTCAAGGGCAAGGGCCGCGCCTACTACTGCGACTGCTCCCGCGAGGCGGTGGTCGCCCGCACCGGCGACCAGCACAAGGGCTACGACGGCTTCTGCCGCGACCGCGGCTTGGAGGCGGGCCCCGGACGCGCCCTCCGGTTCCGCACCCCGGACGAGGGCCAGACCACCGTCGTCGACCTGCTGCGCGGCAAGCCGGTCTTCGAGAACGCCGTCCTGGAGGACTTCGTCATCGCCCGCGCGGACGGGTCCGTCACGTTCCTGCTGGCCAACGCGGTCGATGACATGAGCCAGGGCATCACCCATGTGGTGCGCGGCGAGGAGCACCTGTCCAACGCCCCCAAGCAGCAGCTGCTGTGGGAGGCGCTCGGCGGCGAGCCGCCCGTGTGGGCGCACGTCCCGGTCATCGTGAACGAGAAGCGGCAGAAGCTGTCCAAGCGCCGGGACAAGGTCGCGCTGGAGGACTACCGGGCCGAGGGCTACCTCGCCGAGGCCGTGCGCAACTACCTGATGCTGCTCGGCTGGGCGCCGACCGGCGACCGCGAGATCGTCCCGTGGGACGTGGTCGTCGACGAGTTCCGCATCGAGGACGTCAACTCCTCGCCCGCGTTCTTCGACGTCAAGAAGCTCCGCGCGATCAACGGCGAGTACATCCGGGCGCTGCCGGAGCAGAAGTTCATCGCCGAGTGCCTTCCGTTCCTGCAGGAGGCGCCGTTCGACGTCGACGTCGCGGTGTTCGCCGAGCTGGCGCCGCTCGCGCAGACCCGCGTCGCGCTGCTGTCGGAGATCGTCCAGATGATCGACTTCGTGTTCCTGGACGAGCCGCCGGCCGACGAGCAGTCCTGGAACAAGGCGATGAAGGAGCCCGCCGCCGCGATCCTCGCCGCCGCCGAGGACGCCTACCGGGACGCGCCGTGGAACGCGGCCGAGCTGAAGGACCGGCTGGAGCGGATCGGCACCGGGCACGGCCTCAAGCTCGGCAAGACGCAGGCGCCCGTCCGCGTCGCCGTCACCGGCCGCACCGTGGGCCTGCCGCTGTTCGAGTCCCTGGAGATCCTCGGCCGCGACCGCACCCTCGCCCGCATCGCCGCCGCCCGCGCCCGCCTGGACGCGCCCGCCTAGCGGAACGTGATCGCCCCGGGGAAGTGGCCGGACGCGCACACGAAGCGCAGCCGGCCCGGCGCCGGGGCGCCCAGGTCGACGCGGGTCTCGCCGGTCACCGGCAGGACCACGTCCTTGCCCAGGCTCGGGATCGTGAACGCGCGGGTGTGGCCGCGGGTGTCCCTCGTCCTCAGCACGAGGACGGTGCGCACGCCGGCGCGGGCGGTGAGCAGCGCGGGCCGGTAGCCGCGGTCGAGGGCCCACACGGTCACGACCTGGGTGCCGGACGCGTCCGTCCGGACGAACCGCGCCGAATCCGCCGCCGAGGCCGTCCCGCCGCCGTCCGGGAGCCGGCCGGCGAGGCGCAGGCCGGACATGAGCGTCCAGCCGGCGACGGCGATGAGCGCGACCGCCAGCAGCGCCGTCAGCCGCCCCCGCAGCACCGCGAGCGTGCGGCCGACCGTCACGCCGATGAGCCCGAACAGCGGCGCCGTCCCGAGCACGAACCCGGTCATGACGGCCGCCCCGCCGAGCGCCGACCGGGATGTGACGGCGAGCAGTTCCGCCGACAGCGTCAGCCCGCACGGCAGTAGCACGGTCGCCGCCCCGAGCGCGGCCGGACGCCTGAAACGCGGTGTGCGGCAGTGTTCCGGCTCCTCATCGCGCCGCAGGATGCGTCGGGCGGGCTTGAATCCCAGCAGATCCAGAGCGAACAACGCGAGGATCAACGCCGCCGCGACGAGCAGCGCCCCGCGTACCCGGGGCCCGGGCTGAACCGCGCCGCCCACCAGCCCGAGCAGCGCCCCCAGCAGCGCGTGCGTGCCGAGCTTCGCCGCGAGGAACACCCCCACCGGCCTGACGGCCCCCGTCCGCCCGCCGCCGCCGAC
>NZ_SMKY01000522.1 GCF_004349235.1 Actinomadura darangshiensis
GGGCCTACTGCGGGGGCGGGGGACGGTTGTCCCGGTACCAGTCGCCGCCCTCCTGCTCGCCGCCCTGCGGCGGCGCGGGCTGGGTGCCCTGCGGGTCCTGGCCGCCGGAGCCGCCGTAGGCGCGGGTCCACTCGCCCATGTCCTCCTGGTCGGCGGACGGCTGCGCCTCCTGCTGGCCCTGCTGCTGCTCGTAGCCCTGCTGGCCGTACTGCTGCTGCTCGTACCCGGCCTGCTCGTAGCCCTGCTGGCCGGCCTGGTAGCCGCCCTGGGCGCCGTACTGCTGCTGCTGGCCGTAGTCCTGCTGCTGGCCGTACTGCTGGTACTGCTGCTGCTCGTAGCCCGGCTGCTGCTGCTCGTACCCCGGCTGCGCGGCCTGCTGGCCCTCGGCCGGCTGCTGGCCGTACTGCTGGTACTGCTGGTACTGCTGCTGGTCGTACTGCTGCTGGCCGTAGGCGGGCTGCTGGCCGTACTGCTGCTGGCCCGGCTGGCCGGGCTGGCCCGGCTGGCCCTGCTGGTAGCCGAAGTCGGGGTAGCCCTGCTGCATCTGCGGCTGCGGACGCGCCGGCTGCATCCCCTGGAAGACGGTGAAGGCGAACCAGCCGCCCACACCGACGACGGCGAGGTCGCCCGCGCCGACCAGGAAGGTGGTGAGCTTCGTGGTCGCGCTGGCGTAGTCGGAGTCGGCGAGCATCCCGGACAGCCACGCGACGACGCCGAACAGGCCGATGCCGCCGAGGACGCCGAGCGCCCCCATGGTGATCGTCCGGGCCTGCGGGGTCGGGGTCTCGCCCCAGGTCGTCAGCAGGATCGAAACGACGACGAGGCCGACCATCGCGACCTGGAGGAACGTCCCGTCACCGGCCTGGGAGAGGGCGCGGAGCGTGAAGCTGCCCCCGCCGCCGAGGAGCGAGATGATGCCCGCGAGCAGATGCACGCCCGCCGCGGCGAGCAGTACCCAGGCGGCCGGTTCGCGCAGGCGCTGGACGGCTTCCTTTTTCACGGTGACATCTCCAGACCGAGGCAATCCGATTTACACGCAAAGCTTGGCATAGTTGATCCGGGGGCGGCGACCCTTGGCACCACCCGCCGGCGGGCCCGCCGGATCCCCGTAGGCTGATCCTATGAAGATCGTGGCGTTGGCGGGCGGGATCGGCGGGGCCCGTTTCCTGCGCGGGCTGCAGGCGGCGGCCCCGGAGGCGGAGATCACCGTCATCGGCAACACCGGGGACGACATCTCCCTGTTCGGGCTGCGGGTCTGCCCCGACCTCGACACCGTGATGTACACGCTCGGCGGCGGCATCAACGAGGAGCAGGGCTGGGGACGGGCCGACGAGGCGTTCACCGTCAAGGAGGAGCTCGCCGCGTACGGCGTCGGGCCGGGCTGGTTCGGGCTGGGCGACCGCGACTTCGCGACGCACATCGTCCGGACGCAGATGCTGGCGGCCGGGTACAAGCTGTCGGCGGTCACCGAGGCGCTGTGCGACCGGTGGAAGCCGGGCGTGCGGCTGATCCCGATGACCGACGACCAGGTCGAGACGCACGTGGTGGTCGAGGACGAGCAGGGGCGGCGCGCCGTCCACTTCCAGGAGTGGTGGGTGCGGCTGCGCGCGTCCGTCCCGGCGCTGTCGATCGCGGCGGTCGGGGCGGAGGAGTCCGGGCCCGCGCCGGGCGTCGTCGCGGCGATCGAGGCGGCGGACGTGGTGCTGTTCCCGCCGTCCAACCCGGTGGTCAGCGTCGGGACGATCCTCGCGGTGCCCGGCATCCGGGAGGCGGTCGCCGCCAAGACCGTGGTGGGCGTCTCCCCGATCATCGGCGGCGCGCCCGTCCGCGGCATGGCCGACGCGTGCCTGACCGCGATCGGCGTGGAGACGTCGGCGCGCGCGGTCGCCGAGCACTACGGCCTGGGGCTGCTGGACGGCTGGCTGGTCGACGAGGCCGACGCGGACGTCCGGGTGGAGGGCATCGAGGTGCGGTCCCGGCCGCTGCTGATGAGCGACGCCGGGGCGACCGCCGCCATCGCGCGCGCGGCCCTCGACCTGGCGGTGGAGCTGAAGCGGGTGGAGGACGCGGATGAGGCTTGAGATTTTCGGCGTCCCGGGCCTGCCGGAGATCGCCGAGGGCGCCGACATCGCCGCCCTGATCCCGGACGGGACGGTCGAGGACGGCGACGTCCTCGTCGTCACGTCCAAGATCGTCAGTAAGGCGGAGGGCCGGGTCCTGGTCGCCGGCGACCGGGAGAAGGCCATCGACGCCGAGACCGTCCGGGTGGTGGCGCGGCGGGCGCACGCGCGCGGCGAGACCCGGATCGTGGAGACGCGGCAGGGGCTCGTGCTGGCCGCGGCGGGTGTGGACGCGTCCAACACCACGCCCGGCACGGTGCTGCTGCTGCCGGAGGACCCGGACGCCTCCGCACGCCGCATACGCGCGGGCGTGCGGGAGCGGACCGGGGCCGACGTGGCCGTCATCGTGTCCGACACGCTCGGGCGGCCGTGGCGGAACGGGCTGACGGACGCGGCGATCGGCGCCGCCGGCCTGGAGCCGCTCACCGACCTGCGCGGACGCGACGACGCCCACGGCAACCGCCTCGAAGCCACCATCACCGCCGTGGCCGACGAGATCGCGGCGGCCGGCGAGCTGGTCAAGGGCAAGCTCGACGGGGTCCCGATCGCCGTCGTGCGCGGGCTGTCCGACCTGGTCACCCGAGAGGACGGGCCAGGCGCACGGGTTCTGGTGCGTCCGCCCGAGGAGGACATGTTCCGGTTCGGGCCGTCGGAGGTGCTGCACGCGCGGCGCACGATCCGCGAGTTCACCGCCGACCCGGTCGACCCGGCCGCGGTGCGGCGGGCGGTCGCCGCGGCGATCACCGCGCCCGCGCCGCACCACACGACGCCGTGGCGGTTCGTCCTGCTGGAGTCGGCGGAGTCCCGGACGCGGCTGCTGGACGCGATGCGCGACGCCTGGGAGGCCGACCTGCGCCGCGACGGCTTCACCGAGGAGTCGATCACCAAGCGGCTGCGGCGCGGCGAGGTGCTGCGCCGGGCGCCCTACCTCGTGGTGCCGTGCCTGGTGGCGGACGGCGCGCACGACTACCCGGACGAGCGGCGCTCGCGCGCGGAGCGCGAGATGTTCGTGGTCGCGGCCGGCGCGGGCGTGGAGAACCTGCTGGTCGCGCTGGCGGTCGAGGGCCTCGGCTCGTGCTGGGTGTCGAGCACGATGTTCTGCCGCGACGTCGTCCGCGACGTCCTCGACCTCCCGGACGAGTGGGACCCGATGGGCGCCGTCGGCGTCGGCCACCCCGCCGCACCCCCGCGC
>NZ_SMKY01000523.1 GCF_004349235.1 Actinomadura darangshiensis
GGGTTCGCCTGGGTTGAAGGCGTGGTGTTCGCCCCACTGCCGGAGGGTGACGATCACGGGGAAGAGGTCCTTGCCGGCGTCGGTGAGCGTGTACAGCTTGCGCCGGCCTGAAGGGGCGTCGACCTGGGCTAGCAGTCCGTAGGCGGTGAGCTTGCGGAGGCGGTCGGTGAGGATGTTGCGGGCAATGCCGGTGCGCTGCTGGAAGTCGGTGAACGAGCGGGCGCCGTCCATCGCGTCGCGGATGACGAGCAGGCTCCACCGGTCGCCGACCAGGTCGACCGTGCGGGCCACCGGGCAACTGGGGTCCGTCCACTCGGGGGCATGCCGGTCGGTGGCGCCGCGTGCCATCACTCCTCCAAGAGTTGCGTATTGAAACCATTCTGGCTTATCTTCGATTGGTTGCAAAATGAAACCAATTGAAGGGGTGGTTGTGGGCTGGAGGACGAGGCTGCTGCTGGGGGCGGTGTGCGGGGTCGCGGTGGCGAGCGTTTACGCCGGGCAGCCGGTGCTGGGGCCGATGGGGCGTGACCTGGGCGTATCCGCCGGCTCGCTCGGCTGGTTCGTGGCCATCGGGCAGCTCGGCTATCTGGTCGGGCTGGTGCTCCTGGTGCCGCTCGGCGACATGCTCGACCGCAGGCGCCTGATCGCCGCGCACCTCGGCCTGGTGGCCGCGGGGACGGCGATCACCGCGGCCGCCCCGGTCGCCTGGGCGGCATTCGCGGGGCTGGCCGCGGCGGGCGTGTTCGCGGTGGTGGTGCAGACCGCCGTCGCCTACACCGCATCGATCTCCCCGCCTGCCGAGCGCGGGCGCAATCTCGGCATCGTGACCTCGGGCGTGGTGATCGGGATCCTCGGGGCGCGTGTCATCGCGGGAGTGCTCGCCGATCTGTGGGGGTGGCGGAGCATCTACCTGGTTCTGGCGGTCCTTGCTGGCGTCCTCGCCCTGCTCGCTCTTGCTCTGCTGCCCGCGGATGTCCGCGCGGGCACCGTGCGGTACGGGCGGCTCCTCCAGTCCTTCGGCGGGCTGTTCGCCCAGCCCGTGTTCCTCAGCCGCGGGCTGATCGCGTTCTTCCTGTTCGCCTCGTTCGGCACCCTGTGGAGCGGCATGGCCCTGCCGCTGGCCGGTGCGCCATGGCACCTCAGCGAAGCGCAGATCGGCCTCTTCGGCGTCGCCGGGCTTGCCGGGGCCCTCGGCGCGGCCCGGTCCGGCCGCTGGGGCGACGCCGGGCACGCGCGCCGGGTTACCGGCATCGCACTCGCGCTCCTGCTCGCCTCCTGGGTCGCGATCGGGCAGCTTTCGTGGTCGCTGCCGCTGCTGATCGTCGGCGTGATCCTGCTCGACTTCGCCGTCCAGGCCGTGCACGTGAGCAATCAGCACGCACTCACCGCCGCCTACGTCGACCGGACCAGCACCGTCATCGGCGCCTACATGGTCTTCTACTCCCTCGGCTCCGCGCTGGGAGCGGCCGCGACCACGGCGCTGTTCGACGCCGCCGGGTGGATGGGCCCCACCGTCCTCGGCGCGACGCTCGCCCTCTGCGCCCTCGCCGCATGGGTGTTCAGCGCCCAGACGGCGGCGCGAGCCGCGCAGCGCGTGCGGGGGCGATGCGGGGACGCCGCCGTAGCGGGGTCGTCGCCGGTCTTGCCTGTATCGCGGTGCGGTTCGTCAGTGCAGGGTGGCGGCGAAGTCCAGGAGGCGTGTTAGGTCGCCGCGGGGGCTGATGAGGAGGTCTGTGGCGCCGGCGTCGGCGAAGCGGCGGAGTTGGCGGGCCACATCCTTTTCGTCCCCGGCGATGACCGTCTCGTGGACGCCGGAGAGGCCTTGGCGGTCGAGGATCGACCGGTAGGCGGGGAAGTTTCCTGCGAAGCCGAGTTGTTCCGCCAGGTCGCGGCGGACGGCGTCCGGGTCGGTGGTGAGGGCCACCACTGCGCCTGCCAGTACGCGTGGTGCGGGTCGCCCGGCCGCTTCGGCGGCCTTGGTGATCGAGGGTGCGATGTGGTCCGCGATCGCCTCGGCGCCGGTCCAGGTCGTGAGGGTGCCGTCGGCGAGTTCTCCCGCGATCCGCAGCATGGCCGGGCCCAGCGCTGACAGGAGCACGGGCGGCGGGGTCGCGCCGGGGGCGTCGATCGTCGCGGCCGCGGTCAGCGTCTCGCCGTGGTAGTCGACGTCCTCGCCGCGCAGCAGCGGGCGCAGGGCGGAAAGGTACTCGCGGGTGTGCCGCGCAGGACGCTCGTAGGAGATCCCGTGCGCACCCTCGATGACCTGCGGGTGGCTCGGCCCGACGCCGAGGGTGAAGCGTCCGCCCGCCATGGCCTGCGCGGTAAGCGCCTGGCCGGCCAGGGCGAGGGGATGGCGCGGGTAGGTCGGGACGATGGCGGTGCCCAGCTCGATGCCGGGCACCTCGCGTCCGGCGAGCGCCGCGGTCATGAGGGCGTCCCACGACCAGGCGTGGCCGAAGAAGACGCTGTCGAGTCCGGCGTCCCGGGCGAGGCGGACTTGGGTGACGAGCTCGTCCAACGGGGCCGTTCCGGCGACGGTGAACAGGCCGATGCGCATGTGCCCTCCAACATGAATCGGATCTTCCGGTTCTGGATAACAGCCAGGGTAACCTGAACCTGTGATTCCGGTTGAAGTGGGGGAGGGTGATGCGGGCCGACGCGCAACGCAATCGCGAGCGGATCGTCACGGCCGCCTTGGAGTTGTTCGCCGAGCGAGGGCCCGGCGTGAGCATGGAGGAGATCGCCCGTGCGGCGGGCCTCGGCGTGGGGACCCTCTACAGGCACTTCCCGGACCGGCGCGCGCTCGTCGAGGAGATCGCGACCAGTGCGCTGGAATGCCTTGCTTCGAGGATCCGCTTGCTGACCGCGAGGGATGTTTCGCGGTGGGACGTGCTTGCCCAGGTCGTCGACTACTGCACGGAGCAACCGCTCGCCCTGGTCAAGTCGGTCGCGGGCGACGATTGCGTCCTGTCAGAGCGGGCCGCCCTGCAGGACGAGGTCGACGGCCTTTTGCGAAGCCTGGTTGAGGACGTCCAGCACGAGGGGACGATGCGCCGTGACATCAGTCCGGTCGAGGCCGTCGAGATTCTTAGCACTGCTGTGTGCCGCCCAGGCGCAAGTCCTGGCGACGCAATGACTCGCGTGACGCTGGACGGCCTAAGCCGGTAGCTCGGGCTCCCTCAGCCAGGTGTCGATCTGGTGGTGGAGGCGGGTCTTGGTCTGGGGCGGGGCGAAGGACGCGGTCACGGCGTTGTGGGCGAG
>NZ_SMKY01000524.1 GCF_004349235.1 Actinomadura darangshiensis
GGTGTGGGGGGTCGTCCCCCCACAAGGAGTAGGCACAAAGGGCTCACGTATCTGATGTTTCCGCTGGATGCCGAGGGCGTGACCGTGCGCCCGATCGGGCGGCTGGACGGCAAGCCCGCGTTCGCCGAGCTGTTCCTCGACAAGGTGTTCGTCCCGGACGAGGACGTCATCGGCGCGCCCGGGAACGGCTGGCGGGTCGCGATGGCCACGGCCGGCAACGAGCGCGGCCTCACGCTGCGCAGCCCCGGGCGGTTCACGGCGGCGGCCGAGCGGCTCGTGGAGCTGTGGAAGGAGCGCGCCGACCCGTCCGACACGGCGCTGCGGGACCGGGTCGCCGACATCTGGATCAGGTCGCGGGCGTACCGGCTGAAGGGGTTCGAGACGATCTCGCGGAGCGACGACATCGGGTCCGAGTCCAGCCTGAACAAGATCTTCTGGTCGGAGCTGGACGTGGCGCTGCACGAGACGGCGCTCGACCTGCTCGGCCCGGACGGCGAGCTGGCGTCGGAGTGGCTGGAGAACTACGTGTTCTCGCTGGCCGGCCCCATCTACGCGGGCACCAACGAGATCCAGCGCAACGTCATCGCCGAGCGCCTGCTCGGCCTGCCGAGGGGATCACGATGAGGTTCGTTCTCTCCGCCGAGCAGCGGATGTTCGGCGAGACGCTGCGCAAGGTGCTGGCCGGCGGCGCGAAGGCGGCCCGCTCGTGGGCGGCCGGGGACACCGGTCCCGGACGGGAGCTGTGGGCGGCGGTCGCCGAGGCCGGGGTGTTCGCGGTGGCCGTGCCGGAGGAGTCCGGCGGTGCCGGGCTGCTGCCGGTCGAGCTGGTCGTCGCGATGGAGGAGCTGGGCCGCGCCGCCGCGCCCGGCCCGTACGTCGAGACGCTCGCCGCCGCCGAGCTGCTGGGCGGGTCGCCGTGGCTGCCGCGGATCGCGGAGGGCGAGGCGATCGTGTCGCTGGCCGTCCCGCACGCGCTGGACGCCGACGTCGCCGACCTCGTGCTGACCGTGGACGGCGTCGAGCGGCAGCCCGGGGAGGCGCTGACCTCCCTCGACCCGGCGCGGCGGCTGTTCCGCGTCGAGGGCGGTGCCGGTTTCACCGAACTGGGCGCGCTGCTGTGCGCGGCGCAGCAGGTCGGGCTCGGGCAGGCGCTGCTGGACGTGTCCGTCGAGTACGCCAAGACGCGGCAGCAGTTCGGGCGTCCGATCGGCGAGTACCAGGCGATCAAGCACCACCTGGCGAGCGCGATGGTCGAGCTGGAGTTCGCCCGCCCGCTGCTCTACGGGGCGGCGCTGTCGTACGGGACGCCGGACTTCGCGCGGGACGCGTCGGCCGCCAAGGCCGCCGCGTCCGAGGCGTCCTACGGGCTGGCCAAGACCGCCCTCCAGGTGCACGGCGCGATCGGCTACACCGACGAGTACGACCCGTCGCTGTGGATCCGCAAGGCGCGGGCCCTGTACTCGGCGTGGGGCTCGGTGGCCGAGCACAGGGCGCGGGTCATGTCCGCGGTTTGAGGTCGACCCGCCGGACCTTGCCGGACGCGGTCTTCGGGAGGTCGTCCACGAAGACGACCTCCCGGGGGACCTTGAAGTTCGCGAGCCGCTCCCGGCAGTGCGCGATCAGCTCCTCGGCGGTGGCCTCCCGGCCGGGGCGCAGCCGGACGTGGGCGCGGCCGACCTCGCCCATGCGCGCGTCCGGGATGCCGACGACGCCCGACTCGGCGACCGCGTCGTGCCGGGCGAGGACGTCCTCGACCTCGGCCGGGTACACGTTGAAGCCGCCGACGACGAACATCTCCTTGGTCCGGCCGGTGATGGTGAGGTTGCCGCGCTCGTCGAGGCGCCCGCGGTCGCCGGTGTCCAGCCACCCGTCGCGGATGGTCTTGGCGGTCTCCTCGGGCTCGCCGAGGTAGCCCTTCATCACGTTGTAGCCGCGGACGAGGACCGCGCCGTCCGTGCCCGCCGGGACCGCATGCCCCTTGTCGTCGACGATGGAGATCTCGACGTCGGCGATGGCCCTGCCGCACGTGGTCGCAATGGTCTCGTCATCGTCGTCCACCGAGCACGCCGACACGGTGCCGGACGACTCCGTCAGCCCGTACGCGGTGACGACCTGCGGGAACAACTCGGCCTTGATGCGCCGCACCAGCGTGACCGGCACGTCCGCGGCGCCCGTCACGGCGAGGCGGAGCGAGGAGAGGTCGTGGTCGTCCTTGCCCGGGGCGTCGAGCAGCGAGGTGTAGATGGTCGGCGGGCCGGGCAGGACGGTGACCTTCTCCTGCTCGATCAGGCGCAGCGTCTCCGGGACGTCGAAGGTGCGCTGCAGCACCATCGTGGCGCCCTTCAGCAGGCACGCCAGCACGCCCGCCTTGTAGCCGAACGTGTGGAACATCGGGTTGGCGATGAGGTAGCGGTCGCCGGCGTGCACGCCGGTGCGTCCCGTCCAGGCCGTGTACGTCCGGACGTTCTGCTCATGGGTGCACATGGCGCCCTTGGGCTTGCCGGTCGTCCCGGACGTGAACAGGATGTCGGCGATGTCGTCCGGGCGGACCGCCGCCGCGCGCGCGTCGGCCTCCTCGGGCGACACGGCCTTGGATACGAACTCGTCCCAGGCGATGACGCCCGGACGCGCCGTCCCGTTGAAGGTGACGACGCTCTCCAGCGCGGGCAGGCCGGGGATGGCGCCCGACTCGTCCAGCCCGAGCATGCCGGGGTAGTCGATGCCGAGGAACCCGTCCTCGACGAACAGGACCTTCACCTCGGCCTTGGTGAGCGGCCAGCGCGCCTCGTCGCCCTTGAACCGGGTGTTGAGCGGGACGAGCGTCGCGCCCGCGCCCATGGCGCCGAGCACGGTGACGATCCAGGACAGGCCGTTGGGCGCCCAGATGGCGATCCGGTCCCCCGGCTCGATCCCGGCACCGGCGAACGCGCCCGCCGCCTCGCGGACCCGCTCCCGCAGCCCGGCGTAGGTGACCCGGACACCGCCGTCCACGACCGCCTCCGCGTCCGGAAACTCCTTCGCGGCCCGCGCCAGCAACCCCGGAATCGTCAGCTCGCTCATAACCCTCCATGATGGGCGCGGCCGGAGCCTATCGCGCTCCCGCATCCCGCTCATCGGTACCCCCGGTACGTTACCTAACGCGAGGGTCATTCACTTTTGTCCGAATCGGTGTTTCACTCGATGGAGATTCGTGGCCCCCCCACCCCGGTCGAGGTGCCCATGCCCTTCCGTCGCTCCCTCCACGTC
>NZ_SMKY01000525.1 GCF_004349235.1 Actinomadura darangshiensis
ATGGTGGGGTGAGTCTTATCGATGAGCTGCCTTCTGGGAATGACGCCGACGCTGATTCGTTGTTCGAGGCCTTTGAGCGATGGGTGTCGGGCCGCGGGATCACGTTGTATCCCGCGCAGGAAGAGGCGCTCATCGAGGTGGTGTCGGGCGCGAACGTGATCCTGTCGACGCCGACCGGGTCCGGGAAGAGCCTCGTGGCGGCGGGGGCGCTGTTCGCGGCGCTCGGCAAGGACCAGGTCGGGTTCTACACGGCGCCGATCAAGGCGCTGGTGTCGGAGAAGTTCTTCGACCTGTGCGAGATGTTCGGGCGCGAGAACGTCGGGATGATGACCGGCGACGCGAGTGTCAACGCGGAGGCGCCGATCGTCTGCTGCACGGCCGAGGTCCTGGCGAACATCGCGCTCAGGGACGGTGCGGCCGCCGACATCGGTGTCGTGGTCATGGACGAGTTCCACTTCTACGCCGAGCCCGAGCGGGGATGGGCGTGGCAGGTGCCGCTGTTGGAGCTGCCGCAGGCGCAGTTCCTGCTGATGTCGGCCACCCTGGGGGACGTCTCGTTCTTCCAGAAGGATCTGGCGCGGCGGACGGGACGGCAGACGGCGCTGGTGACGTCGGCGGAAAGGCCGGTCCCGCTCATCTACGACTACCGGGTCACGCCGCTGCACGAGACGATCGAGGAGCTGCTGGCCGAGCAGAAGGCGCCGATCTACCTGGTGCACTTCACGCAGGCGGCGGCGATCGAGCGGGCGCAGTCTCTGATGAGCATCAATGTGTGCACCAAGGCGGAGAAGGCGCGCATCGCCGAACTGATCGGCAACTTCCGGTTCACCACGAAGTTCGGGCGGAGCCTGTCGCGGTTCGTCCGGCACGGGATCGGCGTGCACCACGCGGGGATGCTGCCCAAGTACCGGCGGCTGGTGGAGCGGCTGGCGCAGGCCGGGCTGCTGAAGGTCATCTGCGGGACGGACACGCTGGGCGTGGGGGTGAACGTCCCGATCAGGACCGTGGTGTTCACCGCGCTGAGCAAGTACGACGGGCACCGGGTGCGGCGGCTCCGGGCGCGGGAGTTCCACCAGATCGCCGGCCGGGCGGGGCGGGCCGGGTTCGACACGGTCGGGTTCGTGGTGGCGCAGGCCCCCGAGCATGTGGTCGAGAACGAGAAGGCCCTCGCCAAGGCGGGCGACGATCCCAAGAAGCGGCGGAAGGTGCAGCGCAAGAAGGCGCCCGAGGGGTTCGTCGGCTGGGACGAGGACGTCTACGCGAAACTGCAGGAGGCCGAGCCGGAGATGCTCCGGTCCCGGTTCCAGGTCAGCCACGCGATGCTGCTGTCGGTGATCGCGCGGCCGGGCAACGCCTTCGAGGCGATGAAGCGGCTGCTGACCGACAACCACGAGGAGCCCGCGGCGCGCCGGAGGCACATCTCCCGGGCGATCGCGATCTACCGGTCGCTGCTGGCGGGCGGGGTGGTCGAGGTGCTGCCGGAGCCCGACGACCTGGGACGGTACGCGCGCGTCACCGTCGACCTCCAGGAGGACTTCGCGCTCAACCAGGCGCTGTCGACGTTCGCGCTCGCGACGTTCGAGGTCCTCGACCCGGCGTCGCCGTCGTACGCGCTGGACGTGCTGTCGGTGATCGAGGCGACGCTGGACGACCCGCGGCAGATCCTCGCCGCGCAGGTCAACAAGGCGCGCGGCGAGGCCGTCCAGGAGATGAAGGCCGAGGGGATCGAGTACGAGGAGCGGATGGAGCTGCTCCAGGACGTCGACCATCCGAAGCCGCTGGAGGACGAGCTCGACGCCGCGTACGAGATCTACCGGGCCGGGCACCCGTGGGTGGGCGACCATCCGCTGCGGCCCAAGTCGGTCGTGCGCGACCTGTACGAGCGGGCGATGACGTTCACCGAGTACATCGGGTACTACGAGCTGGCGCGGGCCGAGGGGCTCGTCCTGCGGTACCTGTCGGGGGCCTACAAGGCGCTGCAGCAGACCGTCCCGGAGTCGATCAAGACCGACGACCTGATCGACCTGATCGAGTGGCTGGGCGAGCTGGTCCGGCAGGTCGACTCCAGCCTGCTGGACGAGTGGGAGCAGCTCGCGAACCCGGCCGACGAGGACCTGGACGAGCCGATCGAGGAGCGGGTCACGAAGGTGACCGCGAACGCGCGGGCGTTCCGGGTGCTGGTGCGCAACGCGATGTTCCGCCGGGTGGAGCTGGCGGCGCTGGAGAACTACGGCGCGCTGGGCGCGCTTGACCCCGACTTCGGCGCCGGCGCCTGGTCGGACGCCATGGACGGCTACTTCGAGGAGCACGACGAGCTGCTCACGGGGGCGGACGCGCGCGGCCCGAAGCTGCTGCAGATCGAGGAGGTCCCCGAGGACGCGCTCTGGCGGGTCCGGCAGGTGTTCGACGACCCGGAGGGCCACCACGACTGGGGCATCAGCGCCGAGGTCGACCTCGCGGGATCCGACCAGGAGGGCGAGGCCGTCGTCCGGGTGACCGGCGTCGACCGGATGTAGGAGGCAACCCATGGTGCAGGTCGCGGTGGCGCAGTTCGCGCCCGGCGTCAACAAGGACGAGAACCTGGCGGCGATCGGCAAGCTCACCGGGGAGGCGGCCGGGCGCGGCGCGAAGGTCGTGGTGCTTCCCGAGTTCGCCATGTTCACCGCGCCGAAGATGGACGGCCGGTTCGTCGACTCGGCCGAGCCCCTGGACGGCCCGTTCGCGGGCGGGCTCGGCGAGCTGGCGCGGCGGCACGGCGTGCACCTCGTCGCCGGGCTGAACGAGCGGCTGGACGACCGCAGCCGCATCTCCAACACGCTCGTCGCCGTCGCCCCCGGTGGCGGCATCGTCGCCGAGTACCGCAAGATCCACCTGTACGACGCGTTCGGGTACGAGGAGTCGGCGCTGGTCCGGCACGGCGAGATCGGCACGCCGCAGACGTTCACGGTCGACGGGGTCACGTTCGGCATGCAGACCTGCTACGACGTCCGGTTCCCGGAGGTGACGCGGCGGATCGTGGACGCGGGCGCCGACGTCCTCGCGCTGCCCGCCGAGTGGGTGCCGGGGCCGCTCAAGGAGGACCACTGGCGGACGCTGGTGCGGGCCCGCGCCATCGAGAACACGATCTATGTGGCGGCCGCCGACCAGTGCGCCCCGACCGGCGCCGGCAACAGCATGATCGTCGACCCGATGGGGGTGGTGGCGGCCGCGCTGGGGGAGGGGCCGGGCGTCGCG
>NZ_SMKY01000526.1 GCF_004349235.1 Actinomadura darangshiensis
GGGCTCCAGTGGGATCTGGTCGGCAGGGACGGTCAGCTGCATAGCGGGAAGGAGCCGCAGTGCGGTGTCGATGGCGGTGTGGGCGATGAGTCGGGCGGGGACTTTGGCGGGGCAGGCGTGCACTCCGGCGGAGAAGGCCAGGTGTGCGCGGTTGCCGGTGTCCAGGTGCGGGTTGCCAGTGCGGGCGTGGGGGCCGTTGTTGGCGGCGGCGAGCCCGAGGATGAGCGCATCTCCGCGGGTTATGGTGTGGCCGGCCAGCTGGTGGTCGGCCAGGGCGTAGCGGGCGGGCATGTTGGCCATTGGGGGGCTTGCCCACAGGATGTCGTCCAGGGCGTCCTCGACTCCGAGGCGACCGCGGCGCAGTTGGCCGGCGAAGCGGGGGGCGGTGAGCATCAGCCGCAGCGTCTGGGTGATCCAGTTGGTGGTGGTCTCCCATCCGGCGACCATCATCATCACCATGCTCTGCTGGATCTCATAGTCGTCGACCAGGTTCGGGTTACTGATGAACGCCGAGGTCAAGTCGTCGGTTGGGGCGGTCCGGCGGGTATTGATGGCACCAATGAGGACGCTGTTGAGGGCCTGGTTCCCGGCCTGGGCGTCGTCGCCGGAGCTCACCAGCCGGGTCATCGCCTGTTGCAGTGCGGCGGTGTCGCGGTCGCCGAGGCCGAACAGGTCGGTGACGGCGAGCATCGGGATCGGCGCGGCATAGCCGGACATCAGGTCGGCGTGGCCGTCGTCGGCGAATGCGGCGATGAGGTCCTCGCAGCGGGCCCGGACCGCTTTGAACATGGCGTTCTGGTCGATGCCGTCGATGGCGTCTAGGACCGGGGCGATGAGGCGGCGGTGCTCGCGGCCGTCGCGGAAGTAGCCGTTGTCGCGGGGCCCCATCATCGGCAGCAGCGGTGAGTCGGCAGGGACATGGCCCTCGGCCAGGTCGCGCCAGTTCACCGGGTTGCGCGAGTAGAGCCGTTCCCGCCGGGTGACCTCTAGCATCTGCTCATAGCCCATGACCAGCCACGCGTTGAGCGGCCGCACAGATCCGCCCGGGGCGGCGGGGGCGAGCTGAACCGGTGCGACCGTCCCGTACTCGGCACGCAGCCGGCCGTAAACGTGCCGAGGGTCGGGACAGTCGGTGGTGGCCGACAACGGCGTCAGCCCGGTCATGTCCGCGAGCCGTTCGCCAGTGCGCACACGGCTGGTGGGCGGCGGTGTCGGATGTGGAGGTGGTTTAGGGGTCACGAACGTCATCAGCAGCACCTGAGGCAATCGCGATGGGGTTCACGGACGAAAGGACGCCCGTGGGGAGACCGGCGGACGAGATCGCAGGGGACGGGGTCACGGAGAAGAGGGGGCGGCTGGTGCGGGGTGATAGATGTGGTCGACCAGGCTGATCAGCGCGCCGGCCGCTGATCCGCGTCGGCGAGCGTCGCAGTCGGCCAGCGGCGTGCCGGGGTCCAGGTCCAGCGCCTGGCGCAGTTGGTCGTGACCGACGGTGGGGCTGTTGGGGAACTGGTTGACTGCGACCGCCAGCGGCAGGTCCGGGTGGTGCTGCTCCAACTGGTCGATTGCGGAGAACGAGGCATCCAGGCGGCGGGTGTCGACCAGGACGAGAGCGCCCAGCGCGCCGGTGGCCAGGCCCTGCCAAAGCGGCCAGAACCGCTGCTGACCAGGGGTTCCGAACAGGTAGAGCACCAGCTGGTCCGACAGGGTGACACGCCCGAAGTCCATCGCGACCGTGGTCGCGGTCTTGTGCTCCAGCCGCGCCAGATCGTCCACCCCGACGCTGGCGGTGGTCATAGGTTCCTCGGTCCGCAGCGGGACGATCTCGCTGACCGATCCGATCAGTGTCGTTTTGCCGACGCCGAACCCGCCGACCACCAGGATCTTCACCGAATGCCGGACCGAGGCCGGGACCGGTTCGGGAGCCGAGCCCCCCGAGCGCTGCACGGCGGGATCGGCTGGACCGGCATGGGGGTCAGACGAGGTTGCGGAGACCATCGAGCACCTCCTTCAAAATGTCACGATCGGTCCGCGAGGCTGGGGCGCGGAAGGCGAGGTGACCGTCGTCGATCAGGTCGGCCGCGACCACGGTCACAGCGCTGACCGGCAGCCGCAGATGCGCCGCGACCTCGGCGACCGACAACTGCACCCGGCAGAGCCGCAGTAGAGCGACCTGCTCACGCGTCGCCGTGACCGGCAACGCCCGGGCCGGGCCCCGCAGTGACGAGCGGCCGCCATCGTGATGGCCGTCGGCGCCCGGGGTGGCGGCGAGCAGGAGCGTCTCGGGCTGCAGCGTGTTACGGGTCGGCGCGGCTCGGCCTTCGGTGATGACGTACACCGGCACCACCTGGTCCACCTCACCCTCCGGCTCGTCGCCGCCCGTCAGCGGGTCCGGCGGCAGGCCAGAAGTCCAGTCGCGGTCCCCTTGGCCGTTCACGGGCTGGTCCTCCCAGCCGGCCCGGCACTGTGCGCCGCTACCTCGGTTGCGGCGGGGCCGGGGTTGCGGGCGGGAGTCGAGAGGTTGCTTTCGCCGATCTTGAGGACCTGCGCACCCATCTGCTGGGCGATGAGGCCGGGATCGACCGTGGTATCGGTCAGCACCGCAAGGTGTGAGCCGTCACCCGCACCCCGGACGAACAGCGCCGCGCCGGTCAGCTCCAGCACGACCCGCCGCATCACCCCGTCGCCGACGTGCTCCTTCGCCACGCTCTGCGCCACGCTGTTGAGGCCCGCGCACGCGGCGGCCAGCCGTTCGGCGGCGTCATCTGCCAAGCCGTCTGAACGCTGTTTGACCAACCCGTCAGCGGTGGCGACCAGCGCGTGGATCACACCGGGCACCTTCAGGACCTCGACCAGCATCCAATTGCGGTCAGGCATGTCCATCCTCGTGGTCGGAACCAGGGACCGGCCCCGGCTCGGCGGTATCGGGGTGGCCGGGTGCGTCGGCCATGTAGGCGGCCGTCCACGCGCCCTCCTCAGCGGGAGTGCGTTCCTGCTCAGCGGAAAGACCACAGTCCGGGGCCTGCGCCTGCACTACCGGGATGGGGGTGCCGCGCTGGTGACGGCGCCGGGGAAGCCCGCCTTCTGTCGGAGCCAGGCCCAGAGCGGCAGGCCCTGTCTCCAGGACGTTGGCCTCCAGATCCCTCTCTTCCCGCTGCCCGCCCTCCGTCGGCGACTTGGGCGCGATGGGTTCGGGCCCGGGGGCCCGAACCCATC
>NZ_SMKY01000527.1 GCF_004349235.1 Actinomadura darangshiensis
GGGCGTGGCGGGGAGCAGGGGGCACCGCCTGCGCGCGGGAGTGGGCTTCCGCCTCGGCGGCTGGACGCCGCGCGGCGGGACCCTCGTGGTGAAGGGGCCGCGGTGCCTCCGCCTGGAGGGCATGCGGCAGTGCCGCCTCGGCGGCTGGACGCGCCGACGCCGCATCCTGCTGAAGGGGAGCCACCGGCGTCCGGTTCCCGGCCGGGGATTCCTGCCCTGTGGGGGACGCCTGGGCCGCAGCCCGAGCCCCCGCAGCAAGGCGGGCACGCGAAGATCCGGCGCGGGCAGTCGATCGCCGGGTACAAGCGGCCCGAACTTGTCGAGATCGTCGGGCACATCGCCGAGCGCGAGCCGGACCTCACGGACGAGCAGATCGTCGAACTGGTCACCCGCCTGCTCGGATGCCCAGAGGACGAGGCGCTACTGGTCGGCGCCAGGCTCCGCTACGCGGTGGAGGCCTACCGGGAGTCCACCTGAGAGGAAGCCGCCGGGCTCACCCGGGTTCGGAGGACGCCATCCGGAAGCGGATGATCTCGGTGGCCGCGTCAGCGGCACATGCCCGGAAGTCGCGCAGGCCCGTCACGTCCGGAGGCCGGAGGCCGGACCGTGGCCAGTAGCTCGCACTGGCCACGGTAATGGAGGGATTTGCCGACCGGATATCAGTGTGCAGCAATGCATCTCCGGCGGAGTAAGAAACCAGCGCCATTCGATCGTGACATTGACATCCGGTGAGCTTGGCCGAAGATTACGTAGCAGTAGTCGGCGGCCTTGTCGGCGTACACATTCAGCAGAGCGCCGGCGCCGCTGCCGGCGGGTGATCACTGCTGGATCATCAAATCGGTGAGCTGGCCGCGCCGTTTTCGCCGCAGCAGCCTGGATGCTCGCCTCCAGAGCTGATCGGGCAGCGCCAGCCGGGCGAACTGGCGGGCGAGGCCGCAGGCCGTCCTCGGGACGTGCGGCAGAGGTGGCGTGCGTGACTCGCTTTTGTGGTGGCGGCGTCGCGGTTCATCGTTTAAAGAAAATCGAAGAAAGATGTGGGTGATGGCGTGGCATGTCTGAGTTGTCGAGTTTTGCGGATGCAAATTTGACGTAGAATTGGGGATGTTGAGGTTGGGAGGTGAGAACTGTGTCGACGTCCGTCGCAATGGCCAATCACCAGCATGAATGGGAGGACCGGGCGTGGTCCCTGCCTGACCTGCCACCGGCCGTCCAACTTTCCGGGCAGAGAGAGCGTCTGGGTGACCTTGCTGATGATGAACTCCTCGAAGTCGCCAGAGCGGCCCGGCGGCGTGCCTCGTGGGCGCAGGCGCGGGAACTGGCCGCCATCGCCGAACTCCACCGGCGTCGTATCGATGCGGAGAGTGAGGTCGACCCCGGCTACCGCATGCTGTCCGCGCACGAGTCGGTCACCGAAGAGGTCGCTGCGGCCTTGATGCTCACCAGCAGCGCCGCCGCCACCCTTGTGCACCTGGCCGAACGGCTCACCGGTCCGTTGTCCGCGACCGGCGCGGCACTGGAGGCCGGACGAATCGACCTGGCCAAAGCCCGTGTCATCTGCGACACCACCGACGATCTCCCAGACCAGGCCACCCAACGGGTCGAAGCAGCCGCGCTGGAGAAGGCGTCCGACCAGACCACCGGACAACTGCGCCGCCGCCTCAAGCGCATCGCGCAGCGGCTGGCACCCGAAGTGATCGAGGAACGCAAACGGGAAGCAGTACGCAGGCGGCGACTGGAGCTGTGGGAGACCCCCTCCGGTACCGCCGACCTGGCCCTGTGCGACCTGGCCATCGAAGACGCCCACGCCATCTACAACAAGATCACCGCCGCCGCCCACGGCCTCAAGACCGACGGCGACACCCGCCCCCTCACCACCATCCGCGCCGACCTGGCCACCCGACTCCTCCAAGGCACCGAACTCCCCGACGCCACCCGCACCCTCCTCACCCACACATGCGCCACCCCTGCCGCCTCCGGTGTCGCCGCTCCCGCCGGTGTCCCCCATGAGACCCGTACTGCGGCCCCCGGCATCGGGGCGGTCCCGACCGACCGCACCAGCACAGCCAGCGACCGCGGCGCAGGCGGCATGGGTGGCGTCGGTGGCACAGGCGGCGACCGTTGCTCAGGTGGCGCAGGCGGTGAAGTCGGGGGCGGGTATCACATCCGTAGCGATACAGGCGGCCACTCCAACGGGCGGGTCGGTGCCGAGGCGGAGGTCGCCTCACTCGCCGACATTGTCGATGAACTACTGACGCAGGCGCGTGGAAGAGCCCGTCCCGCCGACAGACGCATCGCTATCGGACAGGCCGCGCACCACATCCACCATCAGCTCTCCGACGCCCGTGAGGCGGCCTGCCAAGGCGACACCCACACCCACGGACGCCCCGGCTACCGCCCGCCCGCCAAGATGCGTCAAGAGGTCGCGGCCCGGCACACGACCTGCGTGTTCCCCACCTGCAACCAGCCCTCACACCGATGCGACCTCGACCACACCGTCCCATGGCGACCCGGCATCACCTGCCGCTGCAACCTGGCCCCCCTCTGCAGACGCCACCACAGACTCAAACAACGCCTCGACTGGCAACTCATCCAGATCTGGCCCGGCCTACTGATCTGGGTCACACCATCCGGCACCTGGCACATCATCCGCCCCGACCGCCAGTAATCTCCGCCACGCGCACGACAACAACTCGGACGCTTGAGGCCACCGCCGACCTGGCGCTCTCGGGTGTGGGCAGGAATGTCTTACCAGACAAATATTTACACGCGCGATAACTGGCTTGGATGCTGCGTTTCCCGCCTGGCTTCAGGAGGAGCGCATGGCCCACAATCATTGGTGCGCGGAGGCCCAGTTGCCTGAGTGCACATGCGCATGTGGCGGCGCGAGACATGGCTGCCATGGGGCATTCCGAGTTGCTGATGGGCCACTTGAAGTCGTGCTGGCGTATGTGAAGGCATGGGACGAGAGATCCGCGAAGCTGCCCAATGGCCAAGCTGTGATCGGCTGCGCGCGAGCGGATGTCGTCCACTGAACCCATTTCATCCCTGTGGCGGCAGTCCGCTGGTCACAGCATGATCGCAATGCGTCGGTTGGTGGCCTGACGTAGAGAGACCCCTGGTAGACGGGTTGATCACCACAATCACGTCGCCTGAACC
>NZ_SMKY01000528.1 GCF_004349235.1 Actinomadura darangshiensis
CGCTGGTGCCGTGGATGTGGGTGCTCGCCACCACGCTGCCGTCCACCGCCGCGGTGCCGAACTGGTCGGCGGCCTGGGTCGGGCTGGACGCGATGGAGGCGGTGGCGCTGTTCGGCACCGGCGTACTGCTGGTCCGCCGCGACCGCCGGTACGGCCTGGGCGCCGCGGCGGCGGGGGCGCTGCTGGCCGTCGACGCCTGGTTCGACGTGATGACCGCCACGCCGGGCGCGGAGCGGACGGCGGCGATCGCCCTGGCCGCGGGGGCCGAGCTGCCGCTGGCGATCCTGTGCGCGGCCCTTGCCGCGCGGGCGGTCCCGCCGCCTCCGTCCAAGATCGACCACGAGATTAAGGGGGGATGGCAAAGGCTTGACGGGAGTGCCTCAGACGGGTGAAACCAGACGAGCCGGACCTCTAGAGTGAGTGCCACTTGGGGGCCCTCTCCGGCGGAGGGCCCTTTGCCCTGCCCGCACGTGCCCTGCCCGCACTTGCCCTGCCTGCACGATCAGAGGTCCCCCATCATGAACGACCACGAGGTGCACGAGGAGTGCATGCGGCTCCTCAGGGACGGTCTCCCCGTCCCCGCTCCCGCCGCCTTCGACGAGGGACGGGACTACCTTCCGCTCGGGCTCGACATGGACGGCGACGTCGCCGTTGTCACGTTCCTGCACCAGTGGGGGGACGCCGCGTCCGCGTTCATCGAGGGCTGGACGTTCCACCGCCGCGACGGCGAGTGGCGGGAGCTCGGCGGCGCCGGCGGGTCCGCCCCGGACGAGCCGCTGGCGCGCCGCTCGTCCGGCGAGATGGGGCGCCACCTGCTGAAGTACGGGTCGGGCCGGACGGTCCGCAACTCCAACCGGCTGCTGCCGTGGGGCGCCAAGTGGGTGAACGAGGCGCGGCTGCGGGCGTCGGCGGAGGTCGCGGCGGTCCGGGTCGGCAAGCGGGTCCTGGACGTGGCCGAGCACGGGCACGTGGTCGTGGTGTGGGGCGCCCGCCGGGGGCCGGTCGTGGAGGCGCTCGCCTCCGACGGGTCGGTGCTGGACGCGATGGACCTCGACCGCCCGTCCGTCCCGGCGCGGTCGCAGGCCTAATATTTGACCGTTCGTTCTGGAACGGTCTATCGTCGCCGCCATGGCACGGACGAAGGAGTTCGACCCTGACGCGGCGCTCCAGCGAGCACTGGAGCTGTTCTGGGAGCGCGGCTACGAGGCGACGTCCATGGCCGACCTCGTGGCGCACCTCGGGGTCGCCCGCGCCAGCATCTACGCGACGTTCGGCGGCAAGCACGAGCTGTACCTGAAGGCCCTCGAACGCTACCTCCGGGCGACCGACCCGAAGATCGCCGAGGCGCTGTCGCAGCCGGGCCCCGTCCTGCCGGCGGTGCGCACGCTGATCGAGCGGTATGCCGAGGAGTCCGCCCACGACCGGCCGCGGCGCGGCTGCCTGGTGGTGAACACCGCGGTCGAACTGGCGGCGCACGACGCCGAGGCGGCGCGGCTGGTGGAGGCGAGCTGGAGCTTCCTTGAGGCCTCGCTGACCTCGGCCTTGACGCGGGCGCGGGCCCAGGGCGAACTGTCCCCGGACAAGGATCCGAGGGCGCTGGCCCGCCTCGTGCTGGTCCTCTTCCAGGGCATGCGCGTGCTCGGCCGGGCGCCCGCCGACGACGGCCGGCTCCGGGACGCGACCCGCCAGGCCGTGGCCCTCTTCGACTGACCGTTCCCGCCCGTCGCCGAGGCGGGCTTCTTTCGGCCCTTATTTAAGACCGATCGATCTAGTATTAGGAGCACGACCCATGGCATTCAGCGACAAGATCGTCCTCATCACGGGCGGCGCGGGCGGCATCGGCCGCAGCACCGCGCACGCCTTCGTCCGCGAGGGCGCCACGGTCGTCCTGGCGGGACGCGACATGACCACGCTGGCCGAAGCGGTGAAAGAGGTCGGCCCAGGCAAGGCCGACCATGTCGTCGCCGACGTGTCCGACGCCGAGTCCGCCGCCCGGATGGTCGAGACGGTCGTGGCGCGCCACGGCGGCCTCCACATCGCGGTCAACAACGCGGGCGTCCTCGCCGGATTCGGCCCGGTCGCCGACATCGACACCGCCGCCTGGGACGACGTCCTGCGCGTGAACCTGACCGGCGTCTTCCTGTCGATGAAGCACGAGATCGCCCACATGCGCGCCCATGGCGGCGGCGCGATCGTGAACGTCTCGTCCAACATCGGGGCGCACGGCCGGCTCGCCGGCATGGCGGCGTATGCGGCGTCCAAGGCCGGCGTCAGCGTCCTGACCCGCACGGCCGCGCTCGACCACGTCGCCGACGGCGTCCGCGTCAACGCCGTCAGCCCCGGGGCCAGCGACACCCCCATGTCGCTCCGCCCCGGCGAGTCCCGCGCCGACCGCGCCGAGCGGATGCGCACGGCGGCCCCGTCCGGCCGCGTGGCGGACACGTCCGAAGTGGCCGAGAGCATCCTGTGGCTGGCGTCGGACGCCGCATCCCACGTCGTCGGCCACGACCTGGTCGTCGACGGCGGCGCCACCGCCTGACGACGCTTTCCCCGCCGGTTCTCCGGGCAGACTCACGGCATGGCCCTCACACCCGACTACGACGCCGACCCCGAGCGCTTCCGCCTCGCCAGCAGGGTCACCAGGCGGTATCTGATCGGGGCGCGGAGCCTGCACGACCACATCGCCGTGAAGCTGCTGCACTCGGGCGCGTCCCGCGTCCTGGACATCGGCTGCGGGGAGGGCGCCCTGAGCGACGCCCTCCCCCACCCGCCGCCGTTCCGGCTCGTGGGGCTGGACGCGTCGGGCGTCCTGCTGCGCGCCCACCCGGCGCCGCGCGTCCAGGCCGACGCCCTGCGCATGCCGTTCCGGGACGGGACGTTCGACGCCGCCGTGGCCGTCAACATGCTCTACCACCTGGACGATCCGGGCCGCGTGCTCCGCGAGGCCCGCCGCGTCCTCGCCCCCGGCGGCCTGCTCCTCGTCACGGCGATCTGCCGGACCGACAGCCCCGAACTGTCGCCCGTCTGGCGCCCCGAGCCGACCCCGTTCGACGCCGAGGAGGCCCCTGCCCGCGTGTGCGAGGTCTTCGGCGAGGTCGAGGTGGAGCGCTGGGACGCCCCGCTGCTCACCCTTCCCGACCCCGCCGC
>NZ_SMKY01000529.1 GCF_004349235.1 Actinomadura darangshiensis
GCGTTGGGGGGTGGGCGGGGCCGCTAGGTTCGTTGCATGTCCGTGCCGCGACTCGCTGTTTCCGTCGACCTCGTCGTCCTGACCGTGCGGGAGCAGCGGTTGTGCGCGCTGCGGTGGCGGCGGGACCGGCCGCCGTACGACGGGGCGTGGTCGCTGCCGGGCGGGTTCATCCAGCTGGACGAGGACCTGCCCGTCGCGGCGTCCCGGCTGATGGCGGAGCGGGCGGGGCTCGCGGACGTGCGGATCCACCTGGAGCAGCTCCAGACCTACGGGTATCCGGACCGGGACCCCCGCCAGCGGGTCGTGAGCGTCGCGTATCTGGGGCTGGCGCCCGACCTGCCCGCGTCCAGCCGCGCGCAGGTGCTGTGGACGGCCGTGGACGAACTCGTCCACGAGGACCGGGCCGCGTTCGACCACCGGCGGATCCTGTGCGACGGGATGGAGCGGGCGCGGGCGAAGCTGGAGTACACCTCGCTCGCCGCGGCGTTCTGCCCGCCCGAGTTCACCGTCGCGGAGTTGCGCCGGGTCTACGAGATCGTGTGGGGCACCAGCCTCGACCCGCGGAACTTCCACCGGAAGGTCACCGGTGCCGACCGTTTTCTCATCCCGACGGAGCAGACCACGACGCGGGACGGCGGACGCCCCGCGAGGCTCTACCGCAGGGGCGATGCCGAGCAGTTGCGGCCGCCCATGCTGCGACCCCGCGCGTGAGGTTTTACCTGGGGGGATGTCGCGAGCGGTGCCGGACGGTTGCTAGTTTCGCCCCCTATGAACGGTGACTCGTCCGAAGCGCTCGGCCTGATCGTCCGGGACATCGGGGAGGCCGGCGTCGCGGAGATGGCCGGCTCCCCGGGCCTGGCGGCGGCCGTCGACCAGCACGTGGCCAGCCTCCGCGACGAACTCGGCGCCCCCGGCGCCCCACCCGGCGTCGACCAGTTGATGGGCTATCTGCACGGATTCGCCGAGGACGCCTTCAATCGCGGCTGGTGGCCGGAAGACACCCGCGATTGGGAATTTGTCCGCATTGTGGCGGTGTGCTGGATGATGCGGGGCGCTGCGTAGGCTGGGGACCATCACCCCTGTGCAATCTGGAGGACAACGGTGTCCGAGGCAACCACTCCGCGCTTCCGCTCCGTCCTCGACCGGTTCGTGGCTTACAAGCCGGGCAAGGTCGTGGTGTCGCCCGAGGGCCGCTCGTTCAAGCTGTCGTCCAACGAGTCGCCGCACGGGCCGCTCCCGTCGGTCGTGGACGCGATCGGCGAGGCGGCGCGCAACATCAACCGCTACCCGGACAACAACGCGACCGCGCTGACGGAGGCGATCGCGTCGTTCTGCGGCGTCCCCGCCGACCACGTCGCGGTGGGCTGCGGGTCCGTCGGGATGACCCAGATGCTGCTGGAGGCCGTCGCCGAGCCGGGCTCCGAGGTCGTGTACGCGTGGCGGTCCTTCGAGGCGTACCCGCTGCTGGTGTCCCTCTCCGGGGCGACGGGCGTCCAGGTGGCGCTGCGGGACGAGACCCACGACCTGGAGGCGATGGCCGACGCCATCACCGACCGGACGCGGCTGGTCTTCATCTGCAACCCGAACAACCCGACGGGCACGATCGTCCGGCGTGCGGAGATCGAGGCGTTCCTGGACCGCGTCCCCGCCGACTGCCTGGTCGTCCTGGACGAGGCGTACCGCGAGTACGTCCGCGACGACGAGGTCCCGGACGGCCTCACCCTCTGCGGCGACCGCCCGAATCTCGCCATCCTCCGCACGTTCTCCAAGGCGTACGGCCTCGCGGGCCTGCGCATCGGCTTCCTGGTGGCGCACCCCCTGGTCGCGGGTGCGATCCGCAAGACGTTCCTGCCGTTCAGCGTGAACTCCGTCGCGCAGGCCGCGGGCATCGCGTCGCTGGAGGCCACCGACGAACTGCTGGAGCGCGTCGAGGGCACGGTGAAGGAACGCGATCGCGTCCGTGACGCACTCCTGGCCGACGGCTGGACGGTCCCGCCCACCGAGGCCAACTTCGTCTGGCTGCGCCTGGGCGACCGCACCATGGACTTCTCCGCCGCTTGCGATGCCCAGGGCGTGAGCGTCCGCCCGTTCGACGGTGAAGGTGCCAGGGTCTCCATAGGCTCCCAGGAAGAGAACGACGCCTTCCTGGCGGTGGCCAGGGCCTACCCCCACCGCAACTGACGTCCAACGCCTTGCCTGGTCCGTGCCGACGACCGACAGGAACACCAAGCAGTCGGTGGGCGCCCCGGCCGGTGGTTCAGGTGAAATACCACGAGCGCGGGCAGGTGGCCTTCACCTTCCCGCGCCCATTCACTCGTAGTGTGGTACGAGGAATGACAGTTCAGTGGTCGTTGAGGAAAAGTCGGTGTTCTTTTACTGATCCCCCGCCACTAATTCCGACATCGATTCTGTCGCCCTCTTTCAGGTTGTACTTCCCGCCATCGCCGGCATCGTGCGTCGTGCAGGAACCTGCGCCGTTCGTAACCTTGGCCGTGTATTCAGAATAATGGTCGAGGTTGATGACGCGCAATGTGGCCGAACCCCCGTTCGCTGCCGTATCGCACACCGAGATGATGTCGCCGTGTTCCTCGATGTAGACCTTTACGCCGAGTTCGGACCACGTGTGGTCCCAGTGGATACCGGGAGGGATGTCGGCGGAGGCGGCGCCGGCGGTGGCCATCACTGTGGCGGCGGCGATCGCCATCGTGCCCGCGATGACACGGCCAACTCGAAATTTCACACCATACTCCTTCAGTGGAACCTGGGGCCCGTAGAGAACCGGGCACGCGACCTGTACGGAAGACAGTCCAGGGACCGGGCGTCGCGGCAAGCCGTCAGTGCGTAATTTTGTAGGTCAAAGTTCGGATTTGAAATTTGACTTTCGGTGGCGGCATTCTGCAGCCGCCGCTCCGGCGAACCCTTTGTCGTACACGATCGGGCATGGTCCCGGCGCGGCCTGCTGGACGTGCGGAGGTGAAATGCCTCGAGCGCGGGAAGGCGGCCTCCACGTCGCCGCCGCCACGAGCGCAGCCTCGGTCGACTCGTCCAGGATGGGAGCACGGGTGGAGTTCAGCCGGTTTTCGCCGGGCCCAGCTTCTCGACGATCAGGCGGTAGAGCTGGCGGGGACGGCCCGGCTGGGGGG
>NZ_SMKY01000052.1 GCF_004349235.1 Actinomadura darangshiensis
CCTCCGCGAACGCCGGCGCACCCCCGACCCCGGCCACCAGCACACCGGCGGCGAACACCTGGAACATGACTCTGCGCATCAGCATTGCCCCTCTCAGCGGAAACAGCCCGCTGATCATGGCGCGCACATGGTGAAGCCCCAGCGATCACCAACCCAACACTCAACGAAAATCAGGTTGGCGCCCCCTAGCAAGGCCATGACGCAAGTGGTGCAGGCATCCGCACGTACGAGCGGCCCCGGCCAGAAGGCGAGGCCGCTCGTGCTGCTCAGGGGGTTCAAGGGACTATCAGGTGCAGCTCTCCTCGCTTTGCGGCGGTGATGAGCTGGGTGAAGTCTCCGGGGAGAGCATGAGAGGGGCCTTGCTGTCACGCACACCGATTACGCCAGTAAGAGCTGCCAGTTCCACGCACCCATCGCCACCGCCGGCGCTGCCCCTACGCGCTGGGGCGCTATGGTCTTGTGCGCCTGGGTAGATGGTTCTACTCGGTCCGGTCTCTTGGATTCGACCAGTTCAGACGCGATGGACCGACGTCATATGCACGGGAGGTTTCGCCGCAGTGGTCGCGTTCACGGGAGATGAAGGCAGCCCGGTCATATGCACCAGTGCCAGAGCGAGCGCTATGGTGCCACCCAGGATCACGTTTATTGGACAATTCATCTGAAATTTCCCTGGGTAGCAGACAGAGCGCTTCGGGTACCGCGTAGCCACGCTACAGGCGTCATCCTGGTGGATGCCCGTCAATTTCTGGGCTTCTTGTGGCTGATAGGCGTATGCGGCTTATGTCCGATTGATGCAGAGTGGTAGACCGCCTCCTGTCAGGAGCGGCGGGCCGCGTCGCTTCCCTGGAAGTGCAGGAGTGTCGCGTCCCGACCCTTCCCAAGCCCTCGTCTCCTCGTGCGGGAGGCGTGTCCAGGTGGCTAACGAACGGGCTCGGAGGCGGCCGAGTAGCGGCCCGGCTCAATTCCAGCGCCGAACGCTTCCCTTTCGAAAGATCCACAACAGCATGATCCATCTGGCACAGGAGTTTGCTACTTCAGATACAGGACGCTAGCTTCGATCAGAGGCTGGCTTTTTCCGAGATCCTCGCTTTCGGGTATGACTTGATGGCTTCTTTGGCTTCCTTTCTGCCTTGTGCGGGTTGCTTAGGAGAAGCTTCGGCATTGACTGCATCATGCTCTCTGTGATAATGCCAATTCCTTGCCGCTCTAGCAGTGTTGAAATCTGAGCCATCCCCTCCATGACCCGTCTGACATCGGCCTGGAGCTCTTGCGTGTCCTCTGCCGACATCACGGACGCTGGTCCGGGGGCAGAGCGCGTGGCTGCCTCGATCGCGGCCATTCGGATAAAGGTCGATGGCGTTAGCCCTTCCTTTTTGGCTGCATCCACAATGGAGTTGAGATCCTCGGTGCTGATCCGGACGGACACCACGCGCTCCAGAGTGGCGGGAGTAGAATTTTCGGCCAGTTCCGCACGGTTCTCATAGAACCACTCTGCGCGTTCGCCCTCGGTCATGTCTTCGAATTTCTTAACCTTTTTAGCCATCATCCCCCTTTTCTTGGAGTGTCGTATGCAGTGATTGGTCTAGCCATTTCGAGCTCTTGAGTTCCCAAGTCCCTTTCCAGGGTAACCGGGTATTTGATCACGACAGTGATCGCCTTCCCCTCGTCGGTCTCACCCACCAGAAGGTAGTGATCAGGAACGGGAGTCCCGTCCTTCATACGGGACTGAAGCAGGTCGTGGTCGTTGCGGACGACCTGCTCGATCTCCTCCTTCTTCACCCCGTGCGCCTGAGCGTGGACGAGGTTGCCCTCGTCCCACTCCAGCGGGAGCTCGATGGTTGGGAGCGACTTGGCCATGTCATACATCGTACCTGGGCCCCGTATGACAGACCCCCCTTCGCCGCCGGGCACGTCCGACGCTGTGGTGCTAGCTAAGGACGTTTCGACGTCCGCTGCCCAGGCTGGATGGCCTGTGCGCTCTATGCCGCGCCGGTTGCTCGCCGGCGTCCTCGCGGTCCTGAATCTCGGTGCGATCGCATTCGTCGCGGCGGCGGTGGACGGGCCGCCGAGCCCGCTGCCCGCGGAAACCCCGGCGGGCGAGTTCAGCGCCGCGCGGGCCCTCGGCCATCTCGGCCGGTTCGCCACCGAGCCGCGCCCGATCGGCAGTCCCGCGAGCTCCCGGACATGCGAGTACCTCGTCGGACGCCTGCGGGCCGACGGGGTCGGCGTACAGGTGCAACGGGCGGTCGGAGCGTCCTCGGGGACGGGCCTCGCGACGTTCGGCCAGGTGGAGAACGTGGTCGCCACGCTGCCCGGCAGCGACTCCACCGGGACGCTCTGCCGGCCGCGCACTACGACTCCGCGGCGATGGGGCCCGGCGCGTCCGACGACGGCGCGCCGGTGGCCGCGATCCGGGAGACGGCGCGGGCACTGCGCGAACACGGCCCTCTGCGCAACGACCTGGTGCTGTTGCTGCCTGACGGGGAGGAGGACGGCGTCCTCGGCGCCGAGGCGTTCGCCCGGGAACACTCGCTCGGCCGGGCCAAGGGCGTGCTGCTCAACTTCGAGGCGCGCGGAGCGGGCGGGCCCATGCTGCTGTTCGAGACGAGCCGGGGCAATGCGGGCTGGTCGGCGCGTTCGCGGACGCGGCACCGAGACCGCACGGCGACTCCTCGATGGTCGAGCTCTACCGCATGCTGCCGAACAACGCCGACTTCACCCCGCTGTCCGAAGCCGGGTTCGAGGGCATGAACTTCGCCTGGATCGAGCGCGGTTCGCATCACCACACCGCCACCGACTCCATCGCCAACCTCGACCGCGGCAGCCTGCAGCATCAGGGCGCCACCATGCTCGCCCTCACCCGCACGCTCGGGAACACCGATCTTGCCGATCTCGACGGCCGGGGCGACAAGACCTACTTCCGGCTGCCCGGGACGATGGTGGACCTACCCCGGGGCGATCGTGCCGGTGCCGGCCGTCATGTCGGCCCTGGCGTACGGCGGGCTGGTCGCGGCCGTGCGGAATCGGCAGGCTCGCGAGCCTGCCGCGCACGCTGATCGCCGCGGTGTCCGCGGTGCTGCTGTTTGTGGCGGCCGTGTTGGCGGAGGTGCTGTGGATCGTCCTGGCGGGCGTACATCCGGAATACGACGCGATGGGCGGCCTGCTACACCGGCCGGGGCCCTTCCGAGCGGCCGTCGCCGTGCTGGCCGTGCTCGCGTTGCTGCTCTGGTACACACCGCTGCGCCGCAGGCTTGGCCCTGCCGCACTCGCGGTCGGCGCCCCCGCCTGACCGATGGGCCTGGGCGTCCTGCTCGCGAGGGTCGCGCCTGGTGCCGCATTCCTGTGCACGTCGTCTGCCCTGGCGTGCGCGCTGGCCGGGACCGGGGCCGTCCGGCTGCCGTGCTGCCGGTTCGCGGTGCTGGTGCTCGGGCTCGCCGTCCCCGCGCTTCTGCTGCCCCCGTGGACGCAGCCGCGTTCGACGGCCTGGAGCTCAAGCTCGCGAGCCTGCCCGCGCTGGCGCTCGCGCTGCTGGGACTGACGCTGCTTCCCCTCGCCGAACTCGTCCTGCCCGAACGGCGGGCCGCGCTCGTCCTGCCGTCGGCTCTCGCACTCGCCGTCCTACTGGCCGTGGTCGGGGTTGCCGTCAACATCGGCGACGAGACGCGCCCGCGCCGTACGCACCTGGCCTATGTGATGGACGCCGGCGGCGGTACCTCGTACTGGGTGGGCGGCGATGCGGACCCCGGTTCCTGGACTCGGCAATACGTGTCCGGCCACGACCAGAGCGGCCTTCCGCCCGGATACGCGCAACCTGCGATGGACGGGTCCGGCTCAGCCGATCCGGACGGGTGGCCCCCGTGTCCAGGTCACTGTCCGCGACGGTGACCTCCTCCGGCTGCGGGTGACCGTTGGGCGTGGCGCCCGCTCGGTGACGCTGCGCTTCGACGGGCCGATCACTGAGGCGTCGATGGTCGTGCAGGGGCTCCAGGGCCCGCGCGGGTCACGGTCGAGGGGAGGCGGCTGAAGGCCTGGCCGGGGGAGGTCCGCTTCCGCGGCCTGCACGCCGGCGGCACCTCGATCATCGTGCGCGTCCCGGATGGACGCCGCCTCACCGCGATCGCGGAGACCACGGGCCTGACGACCGCGCCCGGCTTCAAACCGCCACCCCGCGACCTGGTCTCCTCCACACGCGAGGACGGCGACCTGATCGCGGTAACCCGCGCCTACCCCTCCAGTAGCCCGTCTGACCAGGCCGGGTGGAGACAGGGAACTCCTCCACCCGGTTCGCGGCCTCCAGGCAAACCACACCGCAGCTCTGCGACTCGCAAAGCCGCACTGATCTTGACCAACCTGGTCCAGGGCCCTTCGCGCCTGGCGGCGCGGCATCGCTGGAGGCCCGGGTGATCATCGGCCCAAGACCCGTGAAGATCAGCGTTGGGCGGGTGAGGCGTGGCGCCCCACCCGCCCAACGTGGCCTTGCTAGGTCATGTGCACCAGGACCGCCGCGCTCGCTTGCGCGGCGGTCAGTGCCAGAAAGGCGGCGGCCAAGCCGACCACCGCAAATAGGCGTTTCGCCATTGAAAACCTCAATCGTGCACTGATGTCATGCAATCCTGATCTGTCGCGATAAACGTACCGTTGTCCGTGGCCAAGCGGAAGGGATCTCGGCGATCTCGACGCAACGGCGGAATGTAACGTTCGTCTGAAAAGTCGGGTTTGCGGATGATTGTGGTCAGGTGCCTGTCGCTGAAACTGGAACGGATATCTAGAACGCGTCCTAGTGTCAGCGGCAGTGTACGTGGCCACGGCCGCGTTGTGCCCTGTTGAGGCAGGGAGAATGAGGCACTTCAACGGATGGAACGTGCTCTAGGCGCCGGTGGCCTGGTCTAGGGCGCGTAGACGCGACTTCAGTGCGGCGGGTTCGGGGAGGCCGATGGCGCTGTAGATGCGGAGCGCTTCCTGCCAGTGTTGGCGGGCCTCGGTGTGGCCTTGGACGTGCAGGGAAGCGGTTCCCAGGGATTCCAGGGCCTTGGCCATCTCGTAAGGGACGCCGATCTGGGCCGCCAGGGCGCGTGCCTGCTGCAGATGCTCGATGGCCGCCGGGTAGCGGCCGGACGCTGCCAGGGTCTCGCCCAGGTGGCGGAGGGCGAGGGCTTCCTCGTATCTCTCGCTGATAGTACGGGAAACGGCCAGGGCGCGTTCGTGGTGAATGAGGGCCTCGTCATAGTGGCCGGTGTTGTGGAACGTGGCGCCGATGCCAATGAGTATTTCGATCTGGTTTCGCTTGTCGCCCAATTCCACCGTGATGGTCAAAGCCTTGCGGTAGCTCTCGAGAGCTGTTTCATGGTCGGCCGTGTGGCGGCTTATATTCGCCATGTTGATGAGGACGATCGCCTGATGCTGGCGATCCAGTTCCGTGGCGGCGGACGCGGACTCCTCGTAGTAGCTCACGGCCGCCTTCACGTCCCCCATACGCAGCGCGAGATCCCCCATGTTGTTCAGGGCCATCGTGCGGCCGTGCGGGTCGTCGATCTCGGCGAAGATCGCGAGCGCGGCCAGGCGGAGCCGTTCGGCCTCCCGGTAGCGGCCGGTGAACTCCAAGAAGATCGCGATGCGGTCGAGACTGCCGGCCTCGCCGTGCCGGTCGCCGAGTGTCCGGTGGATTTCCAGTGCCTCCCGGCAGCCGGCCAATGCCTCGGGGAAACGGGACTGATGCCAATGGACGAGGCTGATGTGCCCGAGAATGTGGGCCTCTCCCCGGCGGTCGCCGATCGACCGGTAGATCCTCAGCGCCTTCTCCGCGTCCTGCATCGCGCCGTCGTACTGGCCGCCGCGGAAGCGGATGTTGCTCAGGTCGGCCAGTGCGCGAGCGGTGCCCGGCCAATCGTCCAACCCCCGCAGCGCCTCGATCGCGCGGGAATGGAGGCGTTCCGCCACGTCCCAATGACCACGTGACTCAAGGTGCCCGGCCAGGACGCGGGCGAACCGGGCGACATGTTCCGGGAGGCCGGTGCGGTCGGCTTCGGCGGCGGCGTTCAGCAGGCAGTTGTGCTCGGCGGCGAACCACTCGGCGGCCGCCGCGGCGTCCGCCAACGGTGGTGGTCCCGGAGGCGGGTCGGACGGCGCGCCGGACGGCGGCCGGTGGGGGGACAGCAGCCGGTCCGCGCGGTCGGCCGCCGCCAGGTGGAAGTCGAGGATCCGGTGGACGGTCCGGGTCCGGTCCTCGTCGGAGTCGGCCTCGCGGGCCAGGCGGCGGGCGTAGTCGTGGACGAGGTCGTGGAAGCGGTAGCGGCCGCGGGTGGGCTCGGTGATCAGGTGCCGGTCGAGCAGTTCCTCCAGGATTCGCTCGGCCTCCCTTACCGGACACGCCAGCCCGGCCGCGGCCGCGTGCGCCGTCAGGTCCGGTCCGGGGTGCAGCCCGAACGAGCGGAACGCGTCGCGCAACTTCGGCGGAAGTGCGCGGTAGGAATCCTCGAACACGGTCGTGATCTCGCGGTCCTCATCGCGCAGCTCGTCCAGCCGCCGATCGTCCGGGGTGAGCCGGGCCAGCAGGTCGCGGGTGTCCCAGGCGCGGCGGTGGCGTAGCCGGCTCGCGGCCATGTTCACCGCGAGCGGCAGGCGTCCGCACAGTTCGACCACCTCGGCGACGTTGGCGCCGGGTTCCGCGCGCCCGGTCCCCGCGATGGCGGTGAACAGGGCCATCGCGTCCGGGACGGGCAGGGTCTCCAGCGGCAGCGCCCAGGCGTCGTGCAGCCCGGTGAGCCGGCGCCGGCTGGTCACGATCACCAGGCAACCCGCGGAGCCGGGCAGCAGGGGTTCGACCTGGTCGCGTCCGGCGGCGTCGTCCAGGACGATGATCGCGCGGCTGCCCGCCAGCTCGGACCGCCAGAGCGCGGCGCGTTCGTCCAGTGCCGCAGGCACCCGCGTCGCGGGGACGCCGATCATGCGGAACAGCGTGTCGAGGGCCTCCGACGGGGTGAGCGGCCTCTGCCGGGCGTCGTGCGCGTGCAATGAGAGGAACATCTGGCCGTCCGGGAAATGCGGGGTCAGCCGATGTGCGAGATGGACGGCGAGCATCGATTTGCCGACCCCCGCCATGCCGTCGAGGGCGATCACGGTCACGGTTGAGCCGCCGGCGGTCGGCACCATCTCCATGAGCTGCCGCAGTTCGTCATCGCGTCCGACGAATACGCGCGCGTCGTGCGGCAGCGTGTGCGGGCGGCGGTCGACGCTCAGCTGGGTGCCGGGGACCCGCAGCAGCTCCGGGTCGCCTCGCAGGATCTGCTGCTGGATTCGCCGCATTCCAGGGCCCGGGTCGGTCCCCGACTCCGCCACGAGGAGGTCGCGGGTGCGCCGGTAGACCTCCAGGGCCTCGGCCTGCCGCCCGCTGCGGTAGAGCGCGACCATGAGCCGTTCGACCGGCCACTGGTGCTGAGGGTGGCGTTCGGTGAGGTCGTAGAGTTCGCGGACGAGGTCGGTGTGGTTTCCGCGCTGCAGTTCCAGGTCGATACGGAGGAACGCGGCGGCCAGCAATTCCTGTTCGAGATTGCGGCGGGTGCGTTCGGCCCAGCCGCCGGTGAGGTCGGCGAGCGGTTCGGCCCGATGCAGCTCCGCCGCCCGGCGGTGGTGGTCGAGGGCGTATTCGTCGTCGCCGCTTTCGGAGATCGCCCGGGCCTGGTCCCGCAGCCGCCGGAACAGGTGCAGGTCGACGGATTCGTCCGCGACGTCGATGAGGTAGGCGCCCTGCCGGGATCGCAGTGCGACGTCCGGGACCCCTTCGAGCCGGCGCCGCAGCCGCGTCATGTAGGAGTAGAGGCTCTGCCGCGCCTTGGCCGGCGGGGCGTCGTCCCACACGCGGCGGATGAGGGCCTCGGCGGGCACCGGCTGCCGCGGGCTGAGCAGCAGCACGGCCAGCACGCACCGTTCCTTGGTCGTTCCGAGGTCGCGCCGCCGGCCGTTAATCCACAGCTCAACGGGCCCTATGACGCGGAACTCCACCGGTTCCCCTTTGTGGAAATCTCCTCCTGAGCCGATTTTGGCACCGTGCGCACCGAATGGCCAGAGTGGAGACGCATTCACCTGGCCACCCGGGAGTCTCGCTACTCACTGAGTCAGGGTGATTGCAAGTTTTCGTCAAGCCCCCCGATCGACACTCGATTCCGGAGGCAGATCCTTTCGATCTGCGACGGAGGGACGGATGTTCGCATCCGAGGTCAAAGGGGGTTCGTTGACCGCAATGACCGGCTTCGAATGGCGTCGGGCCCTGACCGGGTTCGACCCTGGCTGGTGGGAGCGCCTTGGGGATCGGCGCACCGTGCTGGTGGTCGTGGGTTCGCCCGTATCCGGGCAGCCCGCACTGGACGTCGCTCGGCTCGCGGGAACCGACCCGCGGCTGCGCGTGCTCTTCACGGCGGCCCCCGGGCCGTCCTCGGCCGCCGTGGAGGTGATGCTCAAGGACGCGGGCGCAGCACCGCTGCCCTGGTCTGAACTGGAGGCCGGTGACGTCGGCCTGGTCGTCACCGCATCCCGGGTCCCGGAGGGCCTGCCGAATGCTCCGCTCATCGTTCTGCCGGGAGCGGTCCCGGAGGACGTCACGCACAGGCGTGCACCGACCGTGTCCACCTACGCCCACCGCCTGGACCGTCCCCCCGATGCCGAGGACGGCCATGGGGCGGTGGTCGGTGACTCCGACCACGACAGGCTGGTGGCGAGCCTGCCGTTGCGCGACTTCTACCGGCGCGCCCTGGGCGTCGGCGGGCGGCGCGGACTCGTCGTGGTCGCCCTGCCCAACAGCACGGGTGCGTGCACGCGCTGCCGGTCGCTGGACGTCGTGGGCCGCCTGCTCGCCGAACTGCCGTCCGACCAATACCACGTTCTTGGCATACCCGAGCCGGGCGGCCGGTGCCCGGACGGGCCGGGGCTCGCCGTCCACCTGCGGGACGGCCTCGGGCTCATGCCGCCGGAGGCGGACTGGCGCGCAGCCCTCGTCGCCGCCGACTGGATCGTCGGCCCTCCGGGGCCGGTGACTCGATACGGGACGATCGTCGGTGTGCCGGTGCTCGTCACCGGCCCGGCGCCGGGGGACGCGCTGCGCTTCCTCGCCGTCCGGCTCGCGGCGCACCGTCCCGTCCGCCCGCAGTTGACGGAGGCGGCGGCGCGGTGGCGGCCGGAGCGGGTCCGGCCCGTGCTCGGGCGGATCACGTCCGAGCCGGGACGGTTCGACCGCAACATGCGCAGCCTGATGTACGGGCTGCTGCGGCTGCCGCAGCCCGCCACGATCCCCGTGGCGGACCCGGTCTCGCCGCCCTTCCGCATCGGCTGCCGGGACGGGGAACCGCTCGGCCACGCCTGCCGGGGAGGCTGAGATGAACCTCCCGGTAGACGAATGGGTTCCCGGTCCGTTCGGACTGGACGCTCTGAAAGGCTCGACGGTGCAGGCGCGGCGGACGGTCCTCGCCGTCGCGCACCATCTGGCGGCTGCGACGCGGCTCGCCGACGTCATGCCGCTGCTGGAGAGCGACCAGCGGGTCGCGGTCGCGTACACGGCCTCGCCGGCCTCGGCTTACACCGGCGGCCTGGACGCGCATCTGCGCGGCCTTGAAGGGCTGGTGGTGCCCTGGCGGCAGGCCATGGGCACCAAGTGGGATCTCGTCGTGGCGGCCGGTCACGGGATGCTGGAGAAGCTGCATGGGCCGGTCATGACCCTGCTGCACGGGGCGGGTCCCGGGAAGCTGGTCGCCCGCGGCGCCGGCGCCGGGCCGCCCGCCGCACGTCCGGTCAGCGGCTTGATCAGGGAACGCCTCGTCGTCGCCGGACGCGTCGTGCCGTCGTCGATCGTCCTGGCGCACGACCGGCATCTGGCGATGCTGGAACGCGAGTGCCCGGAGGCGCGTCCCGTGGGGTTCACCGGCGGCGACCCGTGCCTCGACCGGCTGCTGGCGAGCCTGCCCTACCGGAACGTGTACCGGCGGGCGCTCGGCGTGCGGCCGGGGCGGCGGCTCGTCTTCGTCAGCTCCACCTGGAGGGGGGACTCGCTGCTCGGCAGACATCCCGACCTGCTGTTGCGGGTCGCCGCCGCGCTGCCGTGCGACCGGTACCAGGTCGTCGCCGCCCTGCACCCGAACGTGTGGTCCTACCATGGCAGGCGTCAGGTACTCGCCTGGCACGCGGACTGCCTGCGGCTCGGCGTCCGGCTGTTCCCTCCCGAGGAGGGCTGGCGCGCGGGCCTGGTCGCCTCCGACGTCCTTGTCGGCGATCACGGGTCGGTCACCTGCTACGGCGCCGCCATCGGGGTCCCGGTGCTGCTCGGCACCTTCCCGGAGGACCGCGTGGCACCCGGAACCCACGTCGCCGGGCTGGGCGCGGTCGCGCCGCGCGTCGACTGGGACCGGCCGCTGGCCCCGCAGCTGGAGGAGGCGGCGCACGCCTTCTCCGGACGGATCCATGCCGCGATGCGGGACGCCATCAGCTCCCGGCCGGGTGAGGCGGCCCGTCTCATCCGCGGGGAGATGTACCGGCTGCTGCGGCTGCCCGACCGGGAACGCCCACCGGACGTCGAGCCCGTTCCGCTTCCGGTCCCCGGCCTCCGGCAGGCGGCGTGATGGCCACGCTGGTGAAGGTCTGGGACGACCTGCCGGGCACGGAGCGCGTGCTCATCGGCGGGCGGACGCTGACGTTCCGGCGCTCACCCGCCGACGGCCCCGTATCGCCGCCCTGCGACGAGCACATCGTCGCAGGGCCCGACGAGACGTCCCCGGCCTGGCTGACCTGTGCGGACGTGATCGTCTGCGGGACCGAGGACCCGGAACGGCTCCGCAGAGCCCACCCGGGATGCCTTGTCGTGGTGGCCGTCGCCCGGCGGGGCTGCCTGGTCGCCGCCGGCGATCTGGAGGCGCGACTCGACCCGGTCCTCGGCGGGACGTGCACGGCCGACGATGCCGCCATGGCCGCGTCTGCCCTGCACACCTGGCTCGTGACGGGCGGGCCGCCCGGCGCGCTCGCCCGGCTCACCCTTGTCCGCGGCAACACGGTCACGGTGGTCAGGATGCGGGATCGCCGGGCGGCACGGCCGGGAACTCGGCGAGTCGCTCTCTGACCGGCGACGCTTGGGGAGAACCCAATTCTGTGTAGATGGCCAGCGCCTGTTCCAGAAACAGGCGCTCGGCCGCCGGGTCGCCCTGGTGCCCGGCTACCCGGGCGAGTTCGTGCAGTGCGCCGGCCTCTACGTGTGGTGTGTCCGTTTCCCGAGCGATGCCGCGGGCCTCGCGGAGGGCGGCGGCGGCCTCGTCCGGGTGGCCCGCCCGCAGCCGGGCCTGGCCGAGGCACGTGAGCGTCCGCGCGACGTGGTACGGCTCGTCCAGTCGCCGGAAGATCTCCAGGGCGCCGGTCAGCGTCTCCTCGGCCTCGGCGTGCCGGTCCACCGCGCTGAGCGCCTCGCCGATGTGCCGGTCCATCAGCGCGATCCCGCGCGGACGTCCCTGGTCGACGTGCACGTCCCGCGCCTCGGCGAACAACTCGACCGCGCGGGACGGGGCGCCGGTGGCGAGCGCCACGACGCCGAGTCCTTCGAGCGCGGACCCCTCACCGAGCCGATGGCCGGTCCGTCGCTCCAGGGCGAGAGCGGTCTCGTACAGGCCGGCCGCCGTGCCGAAGTCCTGGAGGTTGCTGTGGGCGATCCCGAGCCCTTCCAGCATCCGCGCCTGGGCCTTTAGGTCGCCGCAGGACTCGGCGGCGGCGAGCCCCAACTCGTACATCCGGATCCAGGACGGATAGTGCTTGCGCTGCAGGAACAGCGGCCACATCGCCTCGGCGAGCTGCCAGGTGACGGCGTGCCGCCCGGTGTCGTGCGCTTCCTGCGCGACCGCCGCCAGGTTCTGCTGCTCCCGGCCGAGCCACTCCAGTGCCGCCGCGCGGGACGTGAAGAGGCCGTCCGGTGGCGGGTCGGCGTACCGGTCGCCGAGATGCCAGCGCCCCGGCATCAGGGCGAGGTCGGCGGCCACGGCGGTCGTCAGGTACCAGTCGGCGAGCCGGGCGAACGCCGTCTCGTGATCCGACACCGCTGAGAGGGACGCGTCCCGCGCGTGCAGGCGGACGAGGTCGTGGAAGCCGTACCGGTCGCCGGGCCCTTCGAGCAGGAGGCTGGCGTCCGCCAGGCCGTGCAGAAGGTCCGCAGTGCGGTGTTCGTCCGTCCCGATGAGGGCGGCCGCGGCGGCGACGCCGAGATCGGGCCCGGGGTGGGCGCCGAGCAGCCGGTAGGCCGTCGCGTGCTCCTCGTCCAGGGCCTGGTAGGAGGTGTTGAAGACGGCGCTGACCGAGATGTCGCCCTCGCCGGTGCGCAGGGCGGAGAGCCGCCGCGCCTCGTCGCCGAGTTCCGCCACGGCGCGGGCGATCGGCCAGCGCCGCCGCGCGGCGAGGCGGGCGCCGGACGCGCAGACCGCCAGCGGCAGCGTCCCGCACAGCGTGACCAGCGACCGGGCGTGGTCGCTCTCCGCGCCGATCCGGTCGGCGCCGATGAGGCGTTCGAGCAGCTCCAGCGCCCCGGGCACGCCGAGCGGGTCGACGTCCAGGAACCGCGCGCCGTCCACCACGAGGCCGGTCAGGCGGTGGCGCGAGGTGACCACGACCAGCGACTCCCCGTCCCCGGGGAGCAGCGGGCGGACCTGCGCCGCCGAGACGGCGTTGTCGAGCAGCACGACCAAGCGGCGCCCGGTGGTCATCGACCGGAACAGCGCGGACTGCTCGTCGGTGCCTGCCGGGATGCTCTCCGGGGACGCGCCGAGGGCCCGCAGGAAGCGTTCCAGTGGCTCGTCGGGCGGGAGCGGCTCCGTCCCGGAGAAGCCGCGCAGGTCGATGAACAGCTGGCCCTCGTAGCCGTCCTTGATCCGGTGCAGCCAGTGCAGGGCCAGCGTGGTCTTCCCGACGCCGCCGGGCCCGGTGATCACCACCGGTCCCGGCCGCCCGCCGAGCGCCTCCAGTTCCGCCAGCTCACGGAGCCGGTTGGCGAACAGGCCCGGTGGCGGCAGTTGCGCGGGGGTGGGAAGGACCGTTCCACCGGGCGCGGTGATGTGCACACCGCCGGCGATGGAGCCGGCCTGGACGCTGGAGCCCGCTATCCTCCCCGTCAGCTCGTTGGCCCACCGGTCCCGTTCGTCGGGAGACTGCACGTTCGATTCCATCCCATTGGTTCGGCGGAGTGTTGATTTTTCCGCTTTGCGATCAACCTACCCGGACGCCCGGTTTTCCGGTAACGCTCGCGATTCGGCAGGCATTTTTGGTCATGCCATTTACTGCAATTCAGTCAAAATGGTGTTGGCTTGCCGATCCCGGCGTGGTGAACTGTGACGGTGACCGATCCGATGACCGTGGCCATCGCCACCGCGATGGCGGGCAAGGCGGTGGAGGTCGCCGGGGAGCCGGTCCGGGCGGCCGTCGCGGAGCTGTCCCGGCGGGTCCGCGAGCGCTTTCGCGGCCGTGCGTCCGATGAAGAGGCACTGGAACGGGCCATCGCCGATCCGGCGCCCGACAGGATCGCCACCCTCTCCTCCGTCGTCGAGCACCTCATGGCCGAGGACCCCGGGTTCGGCGCGGAGGCGCGGAACCTGTGGAACCAGGCGCAGACCAACGCCGCCGCGTCGGACGACGGCGTGGTCAACATCCTCAACGGGCAGGCCGGGAGGGTGGTTCAGCTCCGGGACGTGCACGGCGACCTGAACATCGGCTGACGCTCCGGAGACGGGACGGGCGGTGGTCAGGCGTCGGTGGTGAGGCCGTAGCGTTCCTGGTCGGAGGGGCGGGGCGACTCCGGGCCGTCGCGGCCCAGGCGGAGCATGCGGCCGACGCGGACCGTCTGGAAGCGGCGGCCGAGGACGTGGAACTCGTGGCCCTTCGTCGCCCTGATGCCGTCGGCGAGCGCGGTCCATTCGGCGAGCTCGGCGGCGGACGGCGGGTCGCCCTCGAACTCGCGCAGCCTCGGCAGCGTGCCGGTGAAGCGCCGGGCCAGCCGGTCGCGGGCGTCGTCCGGGGTGTCGCCGCCGGTGAGCGGCGCCCAGCCGCCGTCCTCGATCTCCACCGCGAGGAAGGCGGGCGGGAGCAGCACGACGGCGGGATGCGTCTGGATCGCGTGCCGCGCCTCCGTCCGGACGAGGTCGGGGACGCTGCCGGGCGCCGGCATCCGGCAGACGAGGTTCAGCCGCAGCTGCGCCTCCCACTGGCCGCACGGCGCCGGCGGGTCGATCAGGTGGCCGCGCAGCAGCGCGTCCGCGGTGAGGTCGGCGTCGGTGGACCGGGGCGGCTCCATCACCCGGTCGCCGAGCAGGATGAACCTCTCGGCCCGGACGATCCGGTACCGGCGGTCGCCGATCTCCCACTCGTCCTTGGCGAGCTGCTCGCCCTCCTCGGGGTCGAGCCGGGCGGCCGCCGCGGTCATGGCCCGGGCGGTCGCGGGGTCCGGTTCGTCCGCCGCGGCCGTCCGCAGGTCGAAGGCGAGGTGGTAGCGGGCGGCGGACGGCTCGTCGGCGCCCAGCGATCCGATCCGCCACTCGTCTCCGTATTGCACCGCGTGACCGAAATCGGGGGAGCCGACGGGGAACAGTTTCGGATAGCGCAATATCCGCTCGCCGAGTTCCCGGTCGCGCACGGCGGCGACCGGATCGAGCCGGGCCGCCACATTGATGTGGTCGTACCCCTGCATCAGCGGGAAGGTCATGCCCGCATCCTGGCCGGGCGGGGTTCCCGCGCGCATGGTTTTCTGCGTGGTCGGCCACCGGTAGTGCGCGCATTGCCCGAAATTGGACGCCTTTATTCGGCCAAGCTGAGGACCACCTTGACGTCGTCCGGATGCGGGGTGAACGCCTCCTCGAAACGCTCCAGCGGGACGCGGCGGGAGATCAGCCGGCCGAGCCAGCCGAGGTCCGCCTTCGCGAGCGCGTCGGCCGCGGCGGTGTAATGCCCGAGGTTCGCGTTGACCGACCCGATGACGGCGTCGTTCTGCAGCACGATGTCGCGGTTCAGGCTGCCCGCGTCCACCTCCAGCGGACGTCCCGTCGGCGACACCCCGGTCAGGCACACGATCCCGTACGCGGCGTTGTACGACATCGCGCCGAAGACGAGCTGGGACACGCCGGTCGCCTCGATCACGATGTCCGGCTCCCGTCCGGAGACCGCCTTCTCGATGCCCTCGTGGTGGTAGGTGGCGCCCAGGTCGGCGACCAGCTGCGGCTTCGGCCCGTCGGTGACCCGGTCGAGGACGTGCACGTCGAGGCCCCGCTGGACGCCCAGCATCGCGGCGAGCAGCCCGATCGGGCCCGCGCCCGTGACCAGCACCTTGCGCGGCTCGAACCAGGCCCGCGCGCCGACCTTCTCGATCTGGTCCCATGCCTTCGCGACCACGGACGTCGGCTCCATCAGCACGCCGACCTCGGCGAGCCGCGGGTCCAGCTTGACCGCGTAGCCGGCTTCGACCCGCCACGCCTGGCTCGCGTACCCGTCGATCTCCTTGATGCCGCGCTCGGTGTACCCGCCGTTGCGGCACATGTCGAACTCGCCGTGCGCGCACGCCCCGCACGGCTCGGGGTCGGGCCGCCGCACCACGCCGACGACCAGGTCGCCGGGGGCGAAGCCGCTGCCGGACGGGGCCTCCCGCACCCGGCCGAGCGACTCGTGCCCGATGACGAGCCGGTCGTGGCCGGGCGGTGCCCAGCCGTAGTCGCCGGCGGCGATCTCCCGGTCGGTGCCGCACACTCCGGCGGCGAGCCCGTCGACCAGCAGGTCGCCGTCCCCGGGCTCCGGGTCGGCGACGTCGGTGACGGCCAGCGAGCCGCGCTTCTGCGGCAGGACGGTCAAGGCGCGCATGACACTTCTCCTTCGAGGATCAGGACCGAGGGCGGGCCGGGCCCGTGCCGCTCAGATGCCTTGCGGTGTTGACGAGCCCGACGTGCGAGTACGCCTGCGGGGTGTTCCCGATCTGCCGTCCGGTGGCGGTGTCGTACTCCTCGCTGAGCAGGCCGAGGTCGTTGCGCAGGCCGAGCAGCCGCTCGAACAGGTCGGTGGCCTGCTTCGTCCGGCCGATGCCGTGCAGGGCGTCCGCGAGCCAGAACGTGCACGCGAGGAACGAGCCCTCGCCACCGGGCAGGCCGTCGACGCCGCCGTCCGCGCCCGTGTCGTAGCGCAGCATGAACCCGTCCCGGTACAGCTCCCGCTGCACCTCGTCGACCGTGCCGACCACGCGCGGGTCGTTCCACGGCAGGAACCCGACCTGCGGGATGAGCAGCAGCGCCGCGTCCAGCCCGCGCGACCCGTAGAACTGGGTGAATGTGCCGCGGCCGGCGTCGTACCCGTTCGCGCACACGTCCGCGTGGATCTGCTCGCGCAGCGCCCTCCACCTGCCGACGGGCCCCTCAAGGCCGTGCCGCTCGACGGCGTGGACGGCGCGGTCCACACCCGCCCACGCGAGCACCTTGGAGTGGACGAAGTGGCGGCGGTCCCCGCGGACCTCCCACAGGCTGTTGTCGGGGTCGCCCCAGTGCCCTTCGAGGAAGTCCATCAGGGCGACCTGGAGGTCCCAGGCGCTCTCGTCCGACCCGATGTCCGCCTCGCGCGCGATGTGCAGGCCGTCCATGACCTCGCCCCAGGTGTCCAGCTGGAACTGGTCGGACGCGGCGTTGCCCACCCGCACCGGCGACGAGCCCTCGTACCCGGCGAGCCAGTCGACGGTGAACTCGGTGAGCCGCCGGGTGCCGTCGATGCCGTACATGATCTGCAGGTCGGCGGGGTCGCCGGCGACGGCGCGCAGCAGCCACTCCCGCCACGCCTTCGCCTCCGCGGCGAACCCGGTGCCGAGCAGCGCCTGGAGGGTGAACGTCGCGTCCCGCAGCCAGCAGAACCGGTAGTCCCAGTTGCGCGGGCCGCCGAGCTGCTCCGGCAGGGACGTGGTCGCGGCGGCGACGATGCCGCCGGTCGGCGCGTAGGTGAGCGCCTTCAGCGTGATCAGCGACCGGCGGACCGCGTCGTCCCACCGGCCGTCGTAGTCGTAGCGCTTCATCCAGTCCGACCAGAACAGCTCCGTGTCGGACAGCGCGCGCTCGGCCCCGACCGCCTTCGGCCGCGGCAGGTGCGACGGCTTGTAGGTGAGGACGAACGGCACCCTGTCCCCGGCGGAGACGGTGAAGTCGGCGCACGTCGCCATGTCGCGGCCCACAAGCTCGACGGGGGTCTTCAGCCACGCCGCGTCCGGGCCCGCGATGGCGTTGTTCTCGCCCTCGCGATGCCGGACCCACGGCACGATCCGCCCGTAGTCGAACCGCAGCCGCATCGCCATGTGCATCGGGACGCGCCCGCTGACGCCCTCCACGATCCGGACGATGTCGGCGGCCTCCCCGCGCGGCGGCATGAAGTCGATCAGCCGGACCGTCCCGTCCGGGGTCTCCCACTCGGACTCCAGGATCAGCGTGTCGCCCCGGTACCGGCGGCGCGTGCACAGCCCGCCCGCCGCGGGCGCGACCCGCCAGAACCCCGCGTGCTCGTCGCCGAGCAGCGCGGCGAAGCAGGCGGGGGAGTCGAACCGGGGCAGGCAGAGCCAGTCGATCGACCCGTCCTTGCCGACCAGCGCGGCCGTCTGCGTGTCCCCCAGCAGGCCGTAGTCCTCGATCCGCAGCGCCAAGGCGCGCACCCCCGTATTCGGTTCTCCGGCTTCCTCCGACCTACCCGTGATAGTGGATGTATGTGCTGCCCGGGAGCGTTTCCGGGGAATCCGTCCGGAACGGGGCCGGCACGGCGACCTGGGAGCTGCCGCCGTGCCGGATACCGGTTCGGAAGTGTCAGGAGCCGCCGCACGTGACGGACGGGTCCGCCGCGTTCCCGCTGGACGCGTTGACGGTGAACCCGAACGAGGCGGACGCGCCCGGCGCCAGCCTCGCGTTCCAGTTCACCGGCTTGACCGTGACGACGTTGCCGCTCGTGGTCGGGCTGCCGTTCCAGAGGGCCGCGATCTGCTGCCCGGACCCCATCGTCATGACGGCCGTCCACGAGCTGATCGCGCTGCTTCCGGCGGTGACGGTCACCTGGCCGTTGAAGCCCGTGCTCCACTGCGCGGTTCGGGTGTAGGCGCAGCTGACGGTGCCGGGGTCGCCAGGGTCGCCGGGATCGCCCGGGTCACCGGGGTCGCCGGGCTCGCCGCCGAGGGCTTCGAGGGCCGCGTCGTACGCAGGCTTCTTGTTGTAGTTGTCGTCGAAGAGGAGCGCGGCGCCCTCACCGGGGAACGTGTCGGGAACCCACGAGTACTTGTCGGTGATGCCCCACACGGTGATGACGGTGCAGCGCGACACGGCCAGGCAGGCGGAGACGACCTTCTTGTAGTCGTTCGCCTGGGTGGCGAGCTTCGAGCTGTCCGATGGCGTGTTCATGCGGATGTCCAGCTCGGTGATGTGGACGTCCACGCCCAGCGCGGCGAACCGCTGCATGTTGGCCTGCATGTCGGAAGGGACATTGCCCAGGGTCAGGTGCGCCTGGAGCCCCACGCAGTCGATCGGGACGCCGCGCGCCTTGAAGTCCTGCACCATGGCGTAGACGGCATTGCTCTTCGCGTTCTGGCCGTCGATGTTGTAGTCGTTGTAGCAGAGCTTGGCGTTCGGGTCGGCGGCGCGCGCCGCCCGGAACGCCTCCTCGATGTACCCGTCGCCGATGACGCGCTGGAACACCGAGTCGCGGCGCGCGCCCGACCCGTCCTGGAACGCCTCGTTCACGACGTCCCAGTACGCGATCTTGCCGGCGAAGTGGCCGGCCTCCTTCGAGATGTGGTTCCGCATCGCGCTCAGCAGGTCGTCCCGCGAGGAGATGCCGCTGACCCAGCCCGGCAGCTGGCTGTGCCACACCAGCGTGTGCCCGCGGATCTTCATGCTGTGCGCCTGGGCGTGGCTGACGAGCTGGTCGGCCGCGCTGAAGTTGAACGAGTTGCGGGACGGCTCGGTCGTGTCCCATTTCATCTCGTTCTCGGGCGTGAGCTGGTTGAACTCGCGGTCGAGCGTGGACGCGTACGCCGACTCGCCCATGTGCCCCTGGGCCGCGGCGGCCCCGAAGACCCGTCCGGTGGCGGCGGCCGCCTCGCCGAGCGTGCCGGCGGCCGCCGACGCGGGCAGCGCGACGGCCACCAGCATCGCCAGGAGCAGGGCACCCGCTCCGAGCACCGCGGTGAGTGCTTTTCTCATGGTTTCGTCTCTCCTTGCAAGGGGTGGGGGTTAGCGAAACCCGGCCCGCCGGCTTTCCGGGGGCCCGAGATAGGAGGTCCTGAGCCCGCCCGTGTCGACCACGAGTTTCTGCAGGACGACGGTCGGGTCGACCATCCAGAACTTCAGCGTGTGCTTTCCCGGACCGGTGACGGTGTGGGTCGTGACCGTGCGGTTCACGTTGTCGGAGGTGTTGCGCTCCCACTGCCTGTTCATGGTCGTGTCGTTCGCGCCGGTCGCCGTCGTGGCGTTCACGACCTGCGGCTGCTCGCCGTCGATCGAGACGGCGTACTTGAGCCCTTCGGCCGACAGGACGCTGTTCCGCGGCGACAGGTAGGCCCATACCTTCACGGGACCGGTGGTCGTCAGCGTCATGTCGTATTCGAGGCGCGGGCCCTTTCCGGGCTCCTGGCCGGCCGCGGTGACGGGGAACGGCTCCATTCCGGCGCCGGTCCGGCCGACGCCGGGGAGCCGATTCCAGCGGGCCGCGGCGGTGCCGGTCGCGCGGCTGTAATGGTCGGCGTTCATCGAGACGTAGCCGCCGGCCTCCACGAATCCGTGCGCCTTGGACGACTCCGGGTTGTTCACGACGGCCTGGACGGTCACCGTGCGGCCGTTCGGCCCGGAGATCTCGATGGGCACGCGGCTGGTCCCCTTGGGGGCGCGTGACCAGTCGATCCGTACCGTCGCGCGTATCTGCTTGCCGACGCTTCCCTGAGCCCGGCTGACCCTCACCCACGGTTTCGCCGGGTCGATCCGGTAGTCGAAGGTGCCGGAGCCGCGGTTGAACACATCGATGTACTGGGCGGGCGCGCTCTGGTAGGGGCTGAATTCCGGCAGGACGGCCTCGGACTCGGCCTCCGGCCACCATTCGTCCGACCCGTCGATCGCCACGCCCATGTCGGCGCCGTCGGGGACGTCGATGCGCTTGAGCTTGGGGAAGATCTCGTCCGGCAGGGCCTCGTTGTTGAGCTCGGGCTGCTGCCAGGGCGCGTTCGGGCCGTACCGTTCGACATCGCCGTAGCCGATGTGCGGCTGGGTCTGGAAGCCTTCCCATTTCCCGCCGGCCAGCCCGGTGTTGTAGTGGTCCGACATCCGCTGGTCGTCGGCGAACCTGGCCTCGGCGAGGTCGGCGTAGTCGTTGGTGGCCGCCCGCCCCTGCTTCGCGTAGAGGATGTTGGTGAACTCGGCGTCACGCAGCTCGTACAGGTTCGCGGTCGCCTTCACCTGGTAGTGGACGAGCTCGTAGTAGGCGTCCTGATACGCCTTCGGCAATCGCTTGCGTATCCGTTCCGCCTGGGCCGCGAGACGCTTCCACCGCGTGGTCACCGTGTCCATTTCCCGGTACTGGTTGAGGTAGAAGGGCGTCTGCTGGTCGTCGTAGACGACCGCGCTCGAATCGGTGGGCAGGTCCTTGCTCGGGTCGACGGTGATGCGGCGGTTGAGCAGCTCCGGCTTCCGCAGCGCCTGGAGGTTGCCGTAGCCGTCGAGGACGTCCGCGATTTCGGCGGCGTGCTCGGGGCCGAAGTTCTGCGCGGCGTACTGCCGCTCCCATTCCTTGAGGTTGCCCAGCGACCAGCGGTCGGGGTTCCACGCGTAGTCGAGGTAGAACTGGAGCGGCATCTCGTTGTTCTTCATGTCGCCGACGTTCGCGACCCACAGGTTGCGGATCCCGTACCGGTACGACTGGTTCAGCTGCTCCCACGTGTTGCCGAGCTGCGCGGTGTCGACCCACTTGTAGTTGCGGCCGCCGCCCACATAGTCGAAGTGGTAGTACTGCCCGTATCCGCCGGCCCGTTCGGGCAGGCTCCGGTCGGGCATCTTGCGCATGTTCCCCCAGTTGTCGTCGGTGAAGACGACCGTGACGTCGTCGGGAACGCGCAGACCCCGGTCCCAGTACCGCTGCACCTCCTTGTAGAGCGTCCAGACCTGCGGAGTGGCGGACGGGTCCTTTCCGGTGGCGTCGCCGAGGATGCTCCGCTCGCTGGAGATGATGTCCCGCATCAACTCGATGCCGTCGCCGTCCGGCAGGCTGGTGTCGCCGTTGCCGCGCATCCCGAGGGTGACGACGCCTTCGAAGTCCTCCCGGACCATTCGCTCGATGCCGTCTTTCCAGTACTTCTTGATGGCGGCCGAGTTGCGCCGGAAACTCCATTCCCCGGTTCCGCCGTACGGGTCGTGGCCGGGTTCGGTGATGTTCCCGTCCGCGTCCCGCTTGGCCGGGACGGCGTGCCGGTTCCATTCCTCGATGCCGCGCATCATCGGCGCCTCATGGGACGTTCCCATGACCACGCCGTACTGTTTCGCGGTCGCGTGGTTCTGCGGGTCGTCCTCGGCGAACGCCCGTCCCCACACCGCCGGCCACAGGTAGTTGGCCTTCAGCCGCAGCATCGTCTCGAAGACCTTGGCGTAGAACCCGTGGTTGAAGCCGCCCTCGAACCCGGGGGCCTTTCCGGGGCCGAACTGCTTGGGCGCCCACCGGCCCAGCGCCGGATTCTCGTCGTTGATGAAGAAGCCCCGGTACTTCACGGCCGGCGTGCCCTGCGTGTGCCGCCCCGGTTTCACGTAGACGGACGCCTGATGCCGGGACGGGACGTCGTCCCACCAGTACCAGGGCGAGACGCCGATGTTCTTCGAGAGGTCGTAGGCGCCGTAGATCGTGCCGCGCTGGTCGCTGCCGGCGATGACGAACGCACGGCGAACGCCCGGCATCGGGTGGTCCACCACCTGTTCGACGGTGGTCTCCCACTTGCCCGCGATGCCCTTCACGTCCAGTTTCCCGGACGTGACGAGGGCGTCGATGAGCGGGCTCTTGCCGATCGTGCCGACGATGACGACGTCCCGTCCGGACGGTGCCCTGTCCCGTGCGACCGCCGGCTTGACGCCGGTCACCCGCTCGACGTCCGCTTGCAGGTCGCCGACGACGCGCACGACGCCGGCGTGGTCGGCGCCGCTGACCACCAGTGGCGCCGCCTTCCCGTGCTCGACGAGCGGGAAGTAGCCGCGCCCGTCCCGGAAGGAGACGTAGGACGCGGCGTCCGCGCCGGGGCGGGACGGCGGCTGCGCGGCCGCGGGCACGGTGGTCAGGGCGGCGGTGGTCAAGGCGACGGTGGTCGGGACCAGGGCCAGGAGGACTTTCCACGTCCGCGGGGATCTGCCCATCGGCTGTCTCCTCAGTGAGCGGCGGTCTCGAAACATTTCGCTGTGTTTTCGATGGCCGTCAGGAAAATAACCCCAGCCGTCCCCAGCGTCAACTACTTGCACAGGCTTTCAAGGGGCGGACGGGACGACCTCCGACCGGCCACGCAAGATCATCTCGCGAAAAGTTTCGGGCGAGCGAATAGAAGAATGATCCTGCGGGCATCTCTTATCGGGAGGCGTAGAACCGGTTCGAGGCGCGAATCGCGCTTTTCTCGTTCACGCGGCGAAACGGCCTGGAACGAAGGGAGATCAATGGACTCGGCTGCGGGCCCGCCGCGGGCGGACCTCGTCCTGGAGGGCGGCGGCGTGAAAGGCATCGCGCTGGTCGGCGCGATCGCGGAGATGGAGGCGCGCGGATACCGGCCGGGCGCGCCCGCCCGGGTCGCCGGGACCTCCGCCGGCGCGATCGTCGGATCGCTGCTGGCCGCCGGGATGCCCGTCCCCGACATGGTCCGCGTCATGCGCGAACTCGACTACCGGCCGTTCCAGGACGGCTCGCGGTTCGCCCTCGTCCGCGGGGTCTCCCTGCTCGCCACCCTCGGCCTGCACAGGGGCGACGTCCTGCACCGGTGGATCGCCGCCCGCCTCAAGGAATGCGGTGTTGAAACGTTCGGCCAGCTCAAATTGCACGACCCGGATTCCGCGCTCCCGCCCCGGCACGCCTACAAACTGGTCGTCGTGGTCTCCGACGTCAGCAGTGGCCGCATGGTGTACCTGCCATGGGAGTACGAACGCTATGGACTGAACGCCGACGACCAATCCGTGGCCGATGCCGTGCGCGCCTCGGCGTCCATTCCCGTCTTCTTCCGCCCGTGCCGGATCTGCCGCGGAGACGGCAAGAAATGCGTGCTGGTGGACGGCGGCATGCTGTCCAACTATCCGATCACCATCTTCGACCGGGAGGACCGCGAGCCCCGCTGGCCGACGTTCGGCGTGAAATTGTCCGCGCGGACCCCGCCCGGCGGCCTGTTCCAGCCGTGGCACGGCGTCCGCGGCCCCATCGGCTACGGCCGGGCACTCGTCTCCACGATGGCGGAGGCGCACGACCGGGCGCGGATGGACGAGCCGTCCATCGTGGCCCGGACGATGTTCGCCCGCACCGACGACGTCCTCGCGACGGACTTCGACCTCGGCGCGGCGGCCCGCGACCGCCTCTACGTCGCCGGCCGCGACGCCGCCGCGCGCTTCCTCGACCACTGGGACCACCGCGACTACCTGGCGCGATACCGCATGCCCGTCCCGCGCCCCCGGTCCGGCGCGGCCGTCGACTGACCGGCGAGTTTGTCAAAGTTACGTAGTTACGTAATATTGGAGTCGTGGCTGAGGAGACACTCGCGGACCGGGTCGGCCGCCTGGAGGAGCGCATCGCCGTGCTGGAGGGCGGTGTGCGCCCGGCGGCCGGACGTCCGGAGCCGGACGACACCTTCTGGGCACTGAACGCCCTCAAGGACCGTGCCGCCGACCCCGGCGCCGTGCTGTTCACCGGCTCGGTGACGCTGCCGAGCGGCGAGCACTACGAGTGGCAGCAGGGACACGCGGCCGACGACCTGCTCCAGGACGACTGGGCGAAGGCCGCCGAGAGCCTGTCCGCGCTCGCGCACCCCGTCCGGCTCCTCCTGCTGCGCGAGATCATGCACGGCACCCGCACCACCGCGGAGCTGGCGGCGCATGAGGACCTCGGCACGACCGGGCAGCTCTACCACCACCTCCGCCAGCTGGTCGCGGCCGGCTGGCTGCGCACCTCCGGGCGCGGGCGCTACGCCGTCCCGGGGGAGCGGGTGGTGCCGATACTCACCGTGCTCGCGGCGACCCGCCGCTGACCGACCCTCTGGAGGGGAGATGCTCAGGACGATCGCACGCTTCAGGACACTGTTCATCCTGCTGGGACTGGTGCTGGTGTTCACCCAGTCCCTGCACGGCGTCGGCGCGCTCGGCGCGGCCGGAGCCGCGCTCATCGTGCTCGGCGTCGCGATGCTGTTCGTGTCCGGCGGCACCCCTGACCGGGACCCCGTCGTCGTGCGCGGCCCGCTGCGGGGACGCTGGGTGGCGGTCAACAGCCCCGCCGACAAGGTTCCGAGCCACGGGACGCACGAGCTGGGCCAGACGTACGCGATCGACCTCGTCCACGTCCCGGACGGCGAGTGGACGCCGATGCGCCGCAGCCCCCTCGCGGCCCGCCCTGCCACGTTCCCCGCCTTCGGCCAGGACGTCCTCGCCCCCGCCGACGGAGTGGTCGTCCAGGCGAGCGGCTGGCAGCGCGACCACTGGAGCCGCAACTCCTGGCCCGCCTTCGTCTACCTGGTGATCGAGGGCATGGTGTTCCGGCAGTTGCTGTCGCTGCTCACCCTGTCCGCCGGCCGCTTCGTCGTCGGCAACTCCGTGGTCCTGGACCTCGGCGACGGCGTCTACGCGGTCTTCGCCCACCTGCGCCGCGGCTCGCCGCGCGTCCGCAAGGGCGACCGCGTCCGGGCGGGGGACGTGCTCGGCCAGGTCGGCAACTCCGGCAACTCGTCCGAGCCCCACCTGCACTTCCACCTGATGGACCGCCCCCGCCCGCTGGCCGCCGCCGGCCTCCCGTTCGCCTTCCCCTACGAGGCCGGCGGCACCGTCCACACCGGCGTCCCGGGCGCCCGCCGGCCCTTCACCTTGGCGCCCAGCCACGCACCGGACGAGCCCTCCTCGGTGGCATGACCGGGGAAGGTCAGCGCTGGGCGAGGTAGCCGGTGGCGGTCTCGCGCAACCGGTCGTGCACGCCGTCGTAGGCGGACGCTCCGGACAGCACGGTCTTCGGCAGCTTGGCGAGCATCGTGTAGTTGGTGTCCACCACGTTGCCGGCCGGGGCGAGCACCGTCTGGCTGACGAGCTGGTAGGCGTCCAGTTCGTCCAGGCCGAGCAGGGACGAGGTCCAGGTGACCAGGTCGTGCTGGCTGATCCGGAACGCGTCCTCCAGCGGACGGGCCGAACCGGTCGACATGAGGTGGGTGTCGTTCTCCAGGCGCGGCCACGCGGGGGCGGCGCCCTTGACCAGGTCCAGGACGACGACCGTGCTCATCGCCGCCTCGACCGCCGTCCCGCACACCTCGCCCTCGCCCTGCCGGCAGTGGCCGTCCCCGATCGAGACGAGGCCGCCCGGCACGTTGACCGGGAAGTAGGCCGTGGTGCCCGCCCGCATCTCGGGGGTGTCCATGTTGCCGCCGTGCGCGCCCGGCGTGATGCTCATGATCACCTCGCCGGCGGCCGGGGCGACGCCCACGGTGCCGTGCATGGGGTCGAGCGGGAGTTCCACCTCCAGGTCGCTTTCGCGGGCCCGGAACCGGCAGATGCCGCGCTCGGTGTCGACGTCGTACATCCACACCTTCTCCGGCAGGGGCGGGTGCAGCATCGCCGTCGTGTGCGTCGCGGTCAGCGCCCCGAAGTGCGGGAACGTGGTGGAGACCGCCCAGTCGCGGGCCGGTCGGATGTCCACGAAGTGCACCGCGACCGCGTCGCCCGGCTCGGCGCCGGCGACGGCGATGGGGCCGGTGACGGGGTTCAAGTAAGGGAAGGCGCACACCTGGCTCGGCAGGTCGTCCGGCCCTTTGACCGCACCGCCGAAGCAGTCCTCGGTGGTCAGTTCCACGACGGTGCCGGGTGCGACGGTCAGCGCCGCGTCCCGCCCACCGAAGGCGTAAGAGTACTCGGTCGCGTTCATCGGGACCACGTCGAGGGTCACTGCTCCGTCTCCTCTTCCTCTCCGATTCCCGCGAGTGCCGGACGCCGGTGCATGACCAGCAGCCCGACGAGCACCGCCACCCCGATGCCCAGCCAGATGAATCCCAGCTCCTGCGCGGCGACCTTCGCGTTGTACACCACGTAGCCGAGGATTCCGAAGCCGATCGCGGGCGCGATCAGGTGCGGCCACCATTTCCGGCTGCCCCCGCGGATGACGTAGTGGACGACGACCGAGACGTGCAGCACCAGGAAGGCCGTCATGGCGCCGAAGTTGACCAGCGAGCTGAGCAGTGTGATCCCGTCGTCGCGCTGCTCCATGTAGAGGCCGAGGGCCAGCGACACGGCCGCGACCAGGAGGGTGGCGTTGACCGGGACCTGCCGCTTGGCGTGCACCTTGGCCAGGAAGCGGGGCAGCTGCCTGTCCCGCGCCATGGCGTACAGCAGCCGGGACGTCGCCGCCTGCGCGACCAGCGAGTTGGCGAAGCCCCAGGCGATGGCGGTGGCCAGCGCGGTGAGCTTGGCCAGCCAGGCGCCGCCCGCGACCCGCGCCGCGTCGTAGAAGGCGACGCCGTCGGGATCGCCGTCCTTGATCAGCTTGTCGGGGTCGGTCACCAGCAGCGACGCGACCCACGTCTGCACGATGAACAGGACGCCGACCAGCAGCAGCGCGGCGACCATCGACCGTCCGATGGCGCGGGCCGACTCGCGGTTCTCCTCCGCCAGCGTCGAGATCCCGTCGAAGCCGAGGAAGCTCAGCACGGCGATGGACACGGCGCCGAACACCAGCCCCCACGAGAACGTGGCGTCGTTGTAGACGGGGGTGAAGCCGCCGCCGTCGTGGCCCTTGCCCTGGGCCAGCGCCACGACGCCCACCACCAGGAAGATCGCCAGGATGACCAGTTCGGCGGCCAGCATGACCCGGTTGATCCGGGCGGTCATCTCGATGCCGAAGAAGTTGACGACCGTGTTGAGGACGACGAAGCCGATCAGCCACAGCCACACCGGCACGTCCGGGACGAGCGAGTTCATCGCCACGCTCGCGATCAGGTACAGCAGCGCCGGGACGAGGACGTAGTCGAGCAGGATCATCCAGCCGGACAGGAACCCGGCCGGTGCCGTGATCCCGCGCCCGGCGTAGGTGTAGACGGACCCGGCCATCGGGAACGCCCGCGACATCTGCGCGTACGAGGCGGCGGTGAACAGCATCGCCAGCATCCCGATCGCGTAGGCGAGCGCGACCATGCCGCCCGAGCCCTGGAAGACGCTGCCGAAGATGCCGAACGGCGCGATCGGCACCATGAAGATCAGCCCGTAGACCACCAGGTCGCGGAAGCTCAGCGAGCGGCGCAGCTCCTGGGTGTACCCGTAGCGCTCGATGCCCTCGGGCTGCGCCGGGTCGACGGCCATGCTTCCTCCTCCGCCGCGAGGATCCGGGGCGGGTCCCGCGCTCCCGGCGAACCCTAGGACGAATCCTTCCAAATGAAAAGACTTTGCCGCGGGGATATCAGAGGCGGGTGACCACGGCGAGGTCGAGGCCGTCCGCCCTGGCCAGGTAGCCATCCGCCCGGGGCGGGCCGAGCGGCGCGGCCGACCAGGCCAGGCGCGCGAGCGGGTCGCCGGAAGCGAGGAGCCGGGCCGCGGCGCGCCTGCCGTCCCGCGCGGTCAGCATCCCCGCGACGGCCAGCGCCACCAGCAGGTGGACGCCGTCGTAGCAGCCCTCCGCATACGCCTCCAGGACGGGGGCGACGTCGCCGAACGCCGTCCGGTAGTGCTCGGCCAGCTCCAGCCGCCGCTCGTCGCCCTGCCCGGCGAACGACCGCATCGCCGAGTACAGCCCGCCGGTGTCGTCGCCGCCCGCCGCGAGCAGGACGTTCTCCTCCAGCGCCCCGGACAGCCGGACCACCCGGCCGGAGAGCCGCGACCCCGCGAACACCCGGTTGAACACGGCCAGGTCGCGGCCGACCAGGCTGAGCAGGATCGCGTCAGTGCCCGCCCGGTCCAGAGCGGCGACGATCTCCTCGAAGGCCGCCTCCGGGTCGTCCTCGGCCGTCCGGCGGAAGGGGACGAGCCGGTCCAGCACCACCTCGGCGCCCAGGGACGGGACGAGCCGCACCGCCATCCGGTGCACCGACCGCGGCCAGATGTAGTCGCTGCCCACCAGCGCCCACCGCCGCAACCGCAGGTGTTCGCTCAGCCAGCGGACGGCGGGGCCGAGCTGCCGGTCCGGCGAGTCACCGAGCAGCACCACCCCTTGCCGCCTCGGCCCGCCCTCATGCGGCGGCGTGAACACGTAGGGGACGCGGCCGGCGAGCGCCGTCTCCAGCGCGCGGTGCACATCGCTCGTGTGGAACCCGACGAACGCCTGGACGAGGCCCGCGTCGGCGAGGAACCGGGCGTCCGCGGCCACCGCGTCCGGGGCGCGCCCGGCGTCCACCGGCACCAGCTCCACGGCCCGCCCCGCGGCGCCCCCGGACGCGTTGACCTCGATCGCCGCCAGGCATGCCGCGTTCAGCCCGGACGGCCCGGTCAGGCCGATCGGCCCGGACAGCGGCAGCAGCAGCCCCAGCCGCAGGACCGCGGCGTCCGGCCCTGTGACCAGCAGCTCCGTGCCGTCCCGCAGCACCGCCGAACCGTTCATGACCTGGCAAGTATGCTCTCCCCACGGGCGGCTGACGAGGGAGGCGGACCGTGGGCGAGCGCCAGGCGGCGAGCACCGAACTCGTCGACCTGCTCACCCGCACCCAGCGCGCCCTGGCCCGCGACCTCGGCCGCGTGCTGGAGGAGGAGGGGACGTCCGTCGAGCAGTGGCGGGTGCTGCGCGCCCTCGCCGAGGCCGGCGACATCTCGATGGGCGAACTCGCCGCCACCGTCGAGATCCCGCACCCCACCTTGACGCGGCTCGTGGACTCGCTGGTCGACTCGGCCTACCTGTACCGCTCGCAGTCCGCGCGGGACCGCCGGCGCGTGTCGGTCCACGTGTCCGACCTGGGCCGCGCCAAGCTGGAACGGCTGGAGGCCTTGGCCCGGGCGCACGAACAGGCCCTCGCCGCGAGGCACGACCCGGACACGATCCGCGACCTTTCCGCCCTTCTGGACCGCCTTTGGAAGGGCCTCCGCTAGCCCTTGTGCAAGGCGAGGCCGCCGTATGCGGAGACTTGTGCGGGCGGGGGAGCGGGGGGATCTGCTGGGTCGCGGCGCCATCGCGAGACGAGCACCACGCCGGGATCGACGAGTTCGAGCCCCTGGCTGGTGAAGACGAGCTTCTCGAATTCGGCGGCGGGACGCGCCTGGGTACGCACACCGTCCGCGCGGTATCCGGCGGACGCCGGCCGCAGCCGCGGCTCGTGTTCCGGCGTCACATGGGTGGCGAGCACATAACTGCCGGGCGGCAGGGCCGCCACGAACATCCGGACGATGTCGCCGGGGTTCTGCTCGTCCGGGATGAAATGCAGAATGGCGCTCAGCACCAGCGCGATCGGCTCGGTGAAATCCAGGATTTCGCGGACGAGGCGGCTGTCGATGATGGATCGCGGCTGGCGGACGTCGGCGTCCAGATAGCCCACCCGGCCGCTCGGATCGGAGACCATCAGGGCGCGTGCGTGCGCCAGCACGATCGGGTCGTTGTCGACGTAGGCGATGCGCGCCGCGGGCGTGATGCCCTGCACGACCTCGTGCACGTTCGGCGAGGTCGGGATGCCCGTGCCGATGTCGAGGAACTGCCGGATACCGACCTCGGCGGCGAGATGGCGGACGCCGCGGAGCAGGAACCTGCGATTCTCCCGGGCGCCGATGCGGATGGCGGGGAATTCCTCCGCGATCCGGTCGGCCGCGTCCCGGTCGGCGGCGAAATTGTCCTTGCCGCCGAGCAGATAGTCGTACACCCGTGCGGACGACGGATGGGCGGCGTCGATGAGCGGACTCCGGAACCCTTCTCCTGGAGATGACACGTCTTCGGGTCTCCCCACTCCTGACGGCGGCAGAGGCGAGTAGTTTAACGTGACGCCCGCCCGCGCGGACCCGCGTCGCCCCCCGTAATCGACCGATCGAGGAACGTGATGAGGATCGTCATCGCCAGTGCGTCCGGGCAGCTCGCCCGCGCGACCACGAAATACGTGCTGGAAAAGGCGTCGCCCGAAGACGTCGTCCTGGTCACCAGAAATGTGGACGCGCTCGCCGAATACGCACGCGCCGGGGTGACCGTCCGGTACGGGGACTACGACCATCCGGAATCGCTGCCCGCCGCCTTCGCGGGCGCCGACCGCCTTTATCTGATCAGCCTGCACGAACTCGGCCACCGCGTCACCCAGCACCGCAACGCCATCGAGGCCGCGGTGGCGGCCGGCGTGCGGCACATCGTCTACGCGTCCTACATCATGGTCGAACCAGGCTGCCCGTCCACGGTCGTGCCCGACCACCTGCGCACCCACGAGATGCTCGACGCCTCCGGGCTGGACGTGACGTACCTGCGCAACGGCCTGTACGCCGAGACGCCCGTGACGCAGATCCTCCCGCCCGCGATCGACCGCGGCGTCCTGGTCGACAACACCGACCACGCCCGGGGGGCCTTCGTCCACCGCGACGACTGCGCCGCCGTCGCCGCCGCGGTATTGACGTCCTCCGGCCACGAGGGCCGGACCTACGACGTCACCGGTCCGGAACTCCTCAGCTTCGCCGACATCACCGCGCTGGCCGCCAAGGTCTCCGGCCGTCCCGTCGGCTACCAGAGCGTCGACGACGCGACCCTCGACGCCGGGCTCCGCGACGCCGGTGTCCCGGACGACGTCCGCGGCATGATCGTCTCCTTCGGAGTGTCGCTGCGCGCCGGCTTCGGCGAGCCGCTGACCGACACCGTCCAGCGCCTCACCGGCCGTCCGCCCCGTCCCATCACCGACCTGATGGAGCAGCACCGCCCTCTCCTGGCGGGCTGACGGCCGCGGGCTCCTCGACGTACTGCGCGAGCCCGTGGCCGAGGGACCAGTCGGCCGGCTGGTTCTCGTACAGGGTGACGAACATGTTCCGCGGCTCCGTCCCCGCGTACTCGGCGGCGAGCTCGGCGATCCGCCGGTACAGCGCCTGCTTCTGCGCGGCCGTGCGCCCGGCCCGCATCGTGATCGCCACGAACACGATCCCGTCGTCGCGCTCCACACCGAGGTACCCGCCGTAGCGCAGCGTGCTGCCGGCGCCGTCATGAGCGGTCAGCACCTGGAACCGGTCGTCCGGCGGGACGCCGATCGTCTCGACGAGCGCGTCACCGACGGCGCGTCCGAGCGCGTCAATCCGCGCCTCGTCGCCGAACGCATCGATGCGGACCAACGGCATGACGAATCCTCCAGCCTGCGAAGCGGTCATGCCATTGTACCTACTGGTATGTACGGCGTCGCGGCGGGAGGCGGTCAGGGTTTGCGGGCGACACCGCCGGCGCAGGCCACCTCGGGAGCCTCGCCCCAGGGGCTGGGTTCAGGGCGCCAGCGGGTGACCGTCACTACGCCGGGCTCCAGCACTTCCAGCCCGTCGAGGTAGCGGGCGATCTGCTCGGGACTCCGCGGGGTGTAGGGGACGGCGCCGCTGCCGGCGTTGTAGTGCCGGATGGCCTCCACGTAGGCCGGGTCGGTGTCGGTGCCGTCGTAGACCGCGAGATAGCTGCCCGGCGGCAGCGCCGCCACCAGCCGCGCCACGATCGACCGCGCCTCGTCGTAGTCGCTGACCAGGCCCAGGATGCCCAGCAGCATCAGCCCGGTGGGCCGGGTGAAGTCCAGGGTCCTGGCGGCCTGCTCCAGGATGGTGTCGGGGTCGCGTACGTCCGCCTCGATGTAGTCGGTGGCCCCTTCGGGACTGCCGGTGAGCAGCGCCCTGGCGTGCACCAGTACCAGCGGGTCGTTGTCGACGTAGACGATCCGGGACGCGGGCGCCACACGCTGCGCGACCTCGTGCGTGTTGTCCATGGTCGGCAGCCCGGTGCCGATGTCCAGGAACTGGCGGATCCCCGCCTCGCCCGCCAGGTACCGGACCACCCGCGTGAGCATGTGCCGGGAGTGGCGGGTCATGTCGACCATGCCGGGGAAGGTCTGGAAGACCTGGTCTCCGGCCAGCCGGTCGACGGGGTAGTTGTCCTTGCCGCCCAGCAGGTAGTTCCAGACCCGGGCCGAGTGCGGCACGGTGGTGTCGATCTCGGGTTCTGAGCTCATGGCCGCGACGGTACCGCCTCTCCGCGGGTTCAGCGCTGGGACGACCCGTCCTGCCTGATCGCGTCCCCCCTGCTGTCGCTCGCTCCGGTCCCCATGCGCCGGACGCGTCCCGCGACGTCCGCGCGGGCCTCCCCGGCGTCGACGTGGGGCGGGCGCTCCTCGGCGTCGTCCTGCTCACGGCCACGACTGTCGCTCGCGCCGGTGCCAACGTGCCGAATGCGCCGCTCGACATCGGTACGGGCGTCCCTGCTCTCGCTCATTCCAGCCCCCTTGCCTGATATATCCCGCCTGATACCCGCCTGACCTGGGCTCAAGCCCACCCGGCGCGGGGACGGCCGTCACCCAGGTGACTCCGGAATCCCGGCGGGGCCGAGGCGGTTGAATGTCGGCGTGAAGACAATCGGCTTTCTCTCGTTCGGCCATTGGACTCCCAGCGCGGGCTCACGCACCCGGTCGGCCGCGGACGCGCTGTCGCAGTCGATCGACCTGGCCGTCGCCGCGGAGGAACTCGGCGCCGACGGCGCCTACTTCCGGGTGCACCACTTCGCCAGGCAACTGGGCTCGCCGTTCCCGCTGCTGTCCGCGATCGGCGCGAAGACGTCCCGCATCGAGATCGGCACCGGTGTGATCGACATGCGGTACGAGAACCCGATGTACTTCGCCGAGGACGCCGGGGCCGCCGACCTGATCTCCGGTGGACGGCTGCAACTCGGCATCAGCCGCGGCTCCCCGGAGCAGGTGATCGAGGGGTGGCGGTACTTCGGGTACGAGCCGTCCGAAGGCGAGACCGACGCCGACATGGCGCGCAGGCACACCGAGGTGCTGCTGACGGTGCTGCAGGGCAAGGGCTTCGCCCAGCCGAACCCCCGGCCGATGTTCCCCAACCCGCCCGGGCTGCTCCGTGTCGAGCCCTATTCCGAGGGTCTGCGCGACCGCATCTGGTGGGGCTCCAGCTCCAACGCCACCGGCGTGTGGGCGGCGCAGCTCGGCATGAACCTGCAGAGTTCCACGCTCAAGGACGACGAGACCGGGGAACCGCTGCACGTCCAGCAGCGCAAGCAGATCGAGGCGTACCGGCAGGCATGGAAGGAGGCCGGGCACCCGCGCGAGCCGCGCGTGTCGGTCAGCCGCAGCATCTTCGCGCTGACCAGCGACCTGGACCGGGCCTACTTCGGCCGGAACGCCGACTCCGGCGACCACGTCGGGATGATCGACGAGAAGACCAGGGCGATCTTCGGGCGTTCGTACGCGGCCGAGCCGGACGTCCTGGTCGAGCAGCTCGCCGCCGACGAGGCCGTCCAGGCCGCGGACACCCTGCTGCTCACCGTCCCCAACCAGCTGGGCGTGGACTACAACGCGCACGTCCTGGAGAACATCCTCACCCACGTCGCGCCAGGGCTCGGCTGGCGCTGAGCGCCGGCGGACCGCGCCGTTACGCCGCCGAATGGCGGGGCCTGCGAGACCGGCCTGGTCCGGCCAGGCCGGTCGTGAGCGCCGGGCTCAGCTCTCGGGCGGGCGGTTGCTGAGCGGCGTGAGCTGGTGGATGTCGTGGCGGCGCCGCAGTGCCGCGATCTCGGCCTGGTCGGGCGGCCCGCCGGCGGCGAGCAGATCGCCGAGTTCCTGCAGGTAGAGCTCATGACCGGCCGGCGTCACCAGGAAGAGCATCCGGGCCGGGGCGGATCCAGGGTTGAAGAAGGCGTGCGGGCACCCGGCCGGCACGAACATGAAGCTTCCCGGCCCGCCCCGGTACACGGTGGCACCGGACTCCGACTCCCAGGTGCGCCAGTCACCGTCGGCCTGGCCGGTCGGGTGGAAGGCGAGCAGGTCGAGTTCGCCGTCGAGGACGTAGAACACCTCCTCGGCCTGCTGGTGCACGTGCGCCCCCACGTCGAACCCGGGGGCGACCTCGGCCTCGAACGTCGACCAGACCCTCGACTGCTCGGCGCCCGCCTTCAAGGTCATGGTCTGGATTCTGCGGCCGTCACCGGGCGGTAACAGCAGTCCGTCGGTCATGTCGGCTCACCTTTCCCACGGCGATTCCCAGGAAAACGATTATGCTCGCCAACATAACGAGAAATGCCCGGTCGGTCCTGGCCAGCGCCGGACACTCCGACCATTCAGCGCGGTGGTTCGTCCGGCTAGCCGCGGAGGATGGGGAAGTACCGCGACCATTCCGCGAGGACGGCTTCGTCCAGGATAAGCGGTTTCGGGTAAGGCTCGCCCGGCGGCTGCGGGGTGTCCGGGTGGAGTGACCGCGGCAGGTAGCCGTCGAACAGGAAGGACCCGCGGTACCGCGGGTCGAGCACGGCCGCGCAGTCCGCGATCGGGCTCACCGAGTCGGGCGGCACCGTCGCGTACGACCCGTCGCGGAGGACGAAGGCGCTGCCGGGATCCTCGTCGCCGGGCTTTCCGTGCTCGATCCCGGACGCCGCGCGCAGCCGCCCGTCCACGCAGACCGCCGCGTACTCGGTGTCGAGCGTCCCGCCGAACGTGGTGTCGCCCATGTACACCACGCCGGCCGGGGCGGCGAGGCTGAACAGGGAGGCGAAGCGCATGTCCGTCAGGTCCAGGGACGGCAGCGGCGCCGACGCGTCGGGCGCGCCCGCGGCGGCCCGCCACGCCGCGTCGGCGCCGTCGTCGTACCAGTCGGGCGGAAGGGTGAGGGCATTGCCGAGCCCGTCGGCCAGGTGCGTCGGCTCGGGCAGCACCCAGGCGTCCGGAAGCCCTTCGCCGGTCACGGGGACGGCCCAGGCGGAACCGCCGGGCAGCAGCCGCTCGTAAAGGGCGAGCGCCTCCGGGTCCACGGTGAGCAGGCCCTGCAGATTGAATCCCATACGTTCCCCGCTCTTCCTTCCTCCTATGGATGTCCGAACGGGGAACGTATCGCATTCTCCTCGACCTCAGGCGGGATGTCCGATCATGCGAAGGCCCACGCGAACACGTGGAGGGACCCTCCCTCCTCGGGGACGTTCAGTGTGAAGCTCTTCACCTGCTTGGCCGGGTCGAGGGCGATCGGGGTCGCACCGAAGACGTAGACGTTGATCTCGTCCTTCGTCCCGTCGTCGCTGTTGCGGTAGGGGGTCTTGGCGACGATCTCGTTGCCGAAGCGCGGGGGATACGCGTCGGCGCCGAGCGCCCAGTCGCTGAACGCCAGGTCGCACTGCTGGGTCGACCCGTCGGCGTACGTGATCGTCACCTTGGACGGCGCGTCGCCGTTGCCCGCGGCGCCCAGGAACGCGAGCTTGCCCGCCTTGGGCGCGTCCGGCAGCTCGACGGTCTGGCCCTGGGCGTGGACGTTGTCCATCTGGCCGGGCTTGCGCGACGGCCAGCCGAACGTGAAGCCGTTCCAGGACACCTCCTTGCCGGGGGACAACCCGGCCGCGGCGAGCGCCTGGGCCGAGTACGACCAGCCGCCGCCGTCGAAGTTGGCCATGCCGGTGCCGCCGTCATCGGAGATGCCGGCGTTGTTCTGATACCACTCGATCGTCCCCTTGTGCGCCACGTTGATCGTCAGGCCCGCGTCGCCGGCGCCGGGTATCGCGATCGGCACCGTGTGGTAGTCGATCTTCGCGTCGGCGGCCACCGAGACCGTGATCTTCTGGTCGGCGTGGCCGGACGCCGGGACGTTCAGCGTGCCGGACGACGGCGTCAGCGTCACGCCCGCGGGCGGCGTGGCCTTCCACTCGACCGCGCCTCCCTTGGACAGCGCCTGCACGCGCAGCGTCGTGGTGGTGCTGCCGCCGGGCTCCACCGGGACGAGGCCCGGGTCGACCGCCGTGAGGTAGCTCTTGCCGCCCTCGGTGAACGACAGCGGCGCGTCCGACTCGGCCGATCCGAACGTCGTGTTCGGCGTCTGGCCGAGGGTGTAGTCGAGCGTCCCGCCCGACTTCGCGAACGACTCGGGCAGCCACGCCTTCGAGGTGGCCTTCCCGTTCACCTTGAGCGACTGGATGTAGCGGGACGACTCGGCGCCGGGCGCCTTGATCGTCACCTTCTGGCCGGAGGAGCGCCGCACCTCGATCCTGGAGAAGGCGGGCCCGTTCACCATCAGCTCGGCCCGGCCCGGGATCGCCGGGTACATGCCCAGCGAGGCCCACACGTACCAGGCGGACATCGTGCCGAGATCGTCGTTGCCGACCAGGCCGTCGGGGGTCGGCTTGAACAGCTCGGCCCGCGCCCGGTGCACGACGTCCTGCGTGCGGTACGGGCGGCCCGCCCACGCGTACAGCCACGGCGACTGGAGCGAGGGCTCGTTGCCGAGGTAGGCGAGCGGCTTGTGCGGGCCCGCGTTGAGCTCGGCGAAGAACGCGTCGAGCCGCTTGGCGGCGGCGTCGCGCCCGCCCATCGCGCCGAACAGGCTCTCCACGTCCGCGTAGGTCATCCAGTGGTACTGGGCGCCGTTGCCCTCCACGTACCAGTTGGAGTCCGCGGGGTCGAACGGGCTGAGGAACGAGCCGTCGGCGAACCGCGGCTGGATCCAGCCGTTGAGCGGGTTGTAGAGGTTCTGCCAGCCGTGCGAGCGCGCCATGAACGTCTTCGCCGTCGCGGTGTCGCCGAGCCGCCGCGCCACCTGCGCGATGCCGAAGTCGGCCAGGTCGTACTCCATGGTCGTGGCGGGATCGCCCGGCACGTAGCCGATCTTGAGGTACTGCGCGTTGCCGGGCCGCTCGGTGTAGTCGTGCTTCGGCCCGACCCGCTCCGCCCCGGCCACCATCGAGGCGAGGGCGCCCTTGGCGTCGAAGCCGCGCGCGCCGAACGCGTAGGCGCTCGCGATCATCGAGTGGTACGGGTCGCCGTTCATGACGCCGGTGATGGTGTTCTGGTGCGACCAGCGGTCCCAGACGTCGCCGATCACGTGGGCGTTCTCGTACAGCGACTGCGCGATGTCGCTCGCCACGTCCGGCGCCAGGAACGACAGGAGCTGGATCTCGCTGCGGTAGATGTCCCAGCCGGAGAACGTCGCGTAGTGGTGATGGCCCTTGCGGACCTTGTGGGTGCGGTAGTCGAACCCGGTGTAGGTGCCGTCCACGTCGTCGAACACGTACGGCTGGAGGAACGCGTGGTAGAGCGCGGTGTAGAACGTCCGGAGCGTGTCGGGCGTCCCGCCGCCGACCTTGATCTGCCCGAGGCGCTGCTGCCAGGCGTGACGGGTGGCGGCGCGCACCGAGTCGAACGGCCTGCGGCCGATCTCGGCCCGCAGGTTCTTCTTCGCGCCGTCGATGCTCACGTACGACAGGCCCGTGCGCATCTGGACGGGCTTGTCGCCGGCGAACTGGAGGTACACGCCGGAGCCGGGGCCCTTGACGTTCACGTCGCCGGCGAAGGTGCGCTGGTTCGGGACGAGGGGGCGCCCGTCCTGGGTGTTGTTCACCCGGCCGGTGGTCTTGAGCGGCGTCTTCGGCACGTCGGCGGGCGACTCGCCCCGCACGCGCGCGTCACCGGGCTCGACCGAGTCGTTCTTCCAGGTCCCGGACGCGGTGATCGGACGGTCGAAGGTGGCGTGGAAGTAGACGTAGTACTGGTTCTCCGTCCCGCAGAACCCGCCCGTCTTGGCCCAGCCCGAGACCGTGTTGCCGCTGATGGTCGCCTCGGCGTCGTCGACGCCGTTGATGGAGCCGGTGACGTTCAGCAGCAGCGTGCCCGGCTTGCCCGCCGGGAAGGTGAAGCGGCCGACGCCCGCCCGCGTCGAGGCCGTCAGCTCGGTCTTGATGCCCGAGTCGGCGGTGACGGCGTAGTAGCCGGGGCTCGCCTGCTCGTTCTCGTGCTTGAAGGTCTGGACGTAGTCCGACCCGTGGGTGGCGGGGGAGGCGCCGATCGTTCCGGAGACGGGGATGACGGGGAAGTCCTGCGCGCCGGTGCAGCCGGGGCCCGAGATGTGGCTCATCGAGAACCCGCGCAGCCGGTCGTCCTCGTACTTGTAGCCGCCCCCGGACGTGCGGACGGTGTCGGGACTCCACTGCATCATCCCGAGCGGGGCCACGGCGCCGGGGAAGTTCATCCCGGCCCCGCCGCCGTGGCCGAAGTCGGGGCCGCCGTCCTCGGTGCCGACGAACGGGTTGACGTAGGAGGTGAGGTCGGGGGCCGCGCCCGCCGTGGTGGCGGGCAGGACCGCGGCGGAGGCCAGGGGGAGCAGGAAGACGGCGAGGCCGCTCGCAAGCCGGCGTCTGAGCATGAGTGTCTCCTCGACGCATGACAACGTTGTCAGGATGGTGATCTCCCTGCACCGGGCCGTCAATGGCCGAATCCGGCCATGCCGGAACCTCCCTGGTCATGGTGACATCGTTGTCATGGCGAACAGGGGGGCGCCGCGTCCGACGATGCGCGACGTGGCCGCGGCGGCGGGGGTCAGCCTCAAGACGGTCTCGCGCGTGGTGAACGACGAGCCGGGCGTCCGTCCCGAGACCGAGGAGGCGGTCCGCGCCGCCATCGCGCTCCTCGGCTTCCGCCGCAACGACCTGGCGCGCACGCTCCGCGGCGGCCCGACCGGCACCATCGGACTGATCATCCAGGACGTGGCCAACCCGTTCTACTCGCTGGTGGCGCGCGGCGTGGAGGACGTCGCCCGCGAGGCCGGCCGGCTGATGATCCTCGGCAGCTCCGGCGACGACTACCTGCACGAGCTCGTCTACCAGCGGGAGCGCAAGCTCACCGCGTCCCTCTGCGAGCGCCGGGTGGACGGCCTGCTGATCGTCTCGTCGGGCGCCGCCGACCGCCAGCTCGCCGAGTACGGCACGCCGGTGGTCTACATCGACCAGCCCGGTCCGCTCGACGTCGACACCGTCCTCGCCGACAACGCCGGCGGAGCGCGCGCCGCCGTCCGGCACCTGCTCGCGCACGGCCACCGCCGGATCGCGTGCCTGCTCGACCGGAAGGAGATCTTCACCGCCCGCGAGCGCCACCGCGGCTACCTCGCCGCCCTGGCCGAGCAGGGAATCGCGGAGGACCCGGCCATCGCCCGCATGATGGTCCAGGACGCGGCGGGCGCCGAGCGGACGATGGCCGAGCTGCTCGACCTGCCCGACCCGCCGACCGCCGTCCTCACCGGCAACAACCTGCTGACGGCCGGCGCCCTCCGGACCATCCGGGCGGCGGACGCGACACCCGCCCTGGTCGGCTTCGACGACTTCGAACTGGCCGACCTCCTAGCGGTCACGGTGGTCGCCCAGGCCCCCGCCGAAATGGGCCGCCGAGCCGCCGAACTACTAGAACACCGCATAAG
>NZ_SMKY01000530.1 GCF_004349235.1 Actinomadura darangshiensis
GTCACCGCCTCACCGAGGGCGACCAGGCGGTCCAGGGCGTTGGCGATCGCTCCGGCCGAGTGCCCAACCACCTTGCCGATCTCGTGCGGGGTGAACTCGGCGCCGGGGTGGGCGGCCAGGTGCGCGGCCACCTTGCCGCGCAGTTCCCCCGGGTTCGAACGAGCGCGCCCCGAGGCGGTGCGGGGGCGGCCGTTGGCGGCGGCCCGCACCAGGCGGCGGGCCTTGCCCGACCCGGCGTAGATCGTCTCGGCCACCGTCAGCGCCGCCGCACGGTCCCCTGCCTCCAGGGCCGTCAGCGCCACGCCGACCGCGTCCCGCAGCTCCATCAGCGCGCCGCTCGCCTCGGTCACGGCGGCGGCAACCATGCCCTCCTCTTCGCCGTCGGTTGCCTCGGCCTCGGCCTCGGCGGCGTCGGTGTTGGTGTCGGTGGGGGTGGTGTTCTCACTGGCAGTGGCACCCTCGGCGGCCGGGGTGTCGGCCGTCTGGTCCTGGGCCGCCGGAACGTCGCCGTCCGGGGTACCGGTGCCGTGGGGGGCGGTGTCGTCCTGATCGGCGCCCGGCTCGGCGGGGCGCCAGGTGTCGGGGGCGCGCTTGCCGCCGTTGCGGCCGCCCGGGGTGCGGACGACCAGGTCCTGGGATTCCAGGGCCAGTAGCGCCTTGCGGGCGGTGGCCTTGGGCATGTCCGCCGCCTGCGCGATGACCGTGACGGTGGTGCCGGGGTTGCCCGCCAGCGTGTTCCACACGGCCGCTGCCGCGCCGTCCAGCCGTGTCCCGGCACCAGGGGCGGGGGCGGTGTCGTCGGCCGCGGTGGGGCCGTCAGGGGCCGTTTCGGTACCGGCGCGGTCCGGGGCGGCGATGTTCGTCTTCGCCATTGTTCAACTCCCTTTCCCGTAGGGTGCGGCGCCGTTTGCCAGGCGCCGCGTTTGTTGTTTGCAGGGTCGACCATCGCTCTGCCGAAACGGCCCTTGCAATAGAAATTCACGGGATTCTTGGTTACCACAACGGCTGGACACCCTCACCTCCCCCGGGTGGATTCCGTCCTCTATCTCGACAAACACCGCCAGTCAAGCCCCGCAACCGAATGAATCCCCACCTATTTCTCATCTGCCTTTAACGGCTGGGCAGGCTTACCGTGCAGGCCGGCGAAACTCACCGGAACAATCCGGCCGAATCGTCTTGACTTGCCCGAAAATCGAGATTTGATCGACCCACCAAAGAAAACCGGCCACTACCCCGATAACGGCATCACGCGAAAGGAGCGAAGCGATGAGCAACCGCAACCAGAAGGCCCCGCGTTCTGCGGCGAAGGCGGCCCACAACCACGCGGTGGAGCCGTTCAGTCCGCTGCGCCCGCCGGGCCAATGCCCTCGCTGTGACGCCCGGCGCGCCGACCGCGCCGCGCGCGGTCTCATCGATCACACCCACGAGCCGTTGCCGTTCGGGCGCCGTCTGCCCTACGGCCAGTGCCCACGGTGTGATCAGTTGCATGACGGCGCGCCACCACGCCGAGGGAACCGTCGAAGCGACCGGGACACCCAGCAGCAGCGGCGGCACGAGGAGATACGTGCGCATTTCGCGCCCGGCGGACCACACGACCGCGGAGCATGCGGCCCGGTATGCACCGCCTATGACGGGTGACCGCCGGGCACGCCATGACGCCCCGGGCTACTTTCGCGCCCGGGGGGCTCGGGCGCGGCCGCGCCTAATCGCTGGCCGGTCGGGGGCGCCGTCCACGAGCTCGGGCCGCCCCCCGTGGCGGGGGCGGCCCGAGGATGATCCGGCCCGCGGCGGCGGGCAGCGCGGCGGGCCCCCGGTGTGCGCCGGTTCGGGTCAGGCGACCCGATAACGGGCCAGCCGCGCATGACGGTCGTCATACGCCGCGCCGCCCAGGTCGATCCACAACACGCCGGGCTGCGCATGGCCCCGGTAGTCCACATGCTGCAGAAGGCCGCCATCGCGGAAGGCGTCCTCACTGAAATCGGCGCCCGGAACCACATACACCTCCGGCGCGGCGTCCAGGCCCGCGTCCTGACCTGGGTAGACGATCAGTGCCGCCCAGTCGGCGTCACCGCGCCACGCACGACTCGATTCGGTCACACCGCGCCGGAACGGAAGAACATCGATCACCCCTTCCGGCGTTTTGATCGTGATACCGAAATCGGGATCTTTCGCCGATGCGCCACCGACGGCGGCGGCGATGTCGCGGACGACAGCGTTGACCAGTTCAGACATTCGCATTCCACCCTTTCATGCGAGCCGGTTTCTATTTCCGCCACGACCATCACTCCACCCGCCGCAACCGTCAAGCGCCTACCGCATTCTTTTTCCAGTCATAAACGGCTGGAGTCCCTTACCTGGACGCCATGGCGGCCAGCCGTAAATCACGCCAATTCGGGGGGTTGACTTCGCCGACACACGAGGTTCAATAGATATAGCAACACCAAACGGCGGGCGCCGAAACGGCCCGCAAAAGAAAAGGGAGGGATCATGGATCCGTTTCCGGACGGGGAAATCTGGTACGATGTGGAACTGCCAGCTGAAAGTCTGACGGCCGGTATGCGGTTCTACTACGACGAAGATGTCTACGTCACCGTCACCGCGCTGATCTTTGACGAGGAGCGGCACCGTGTGATCGCGGAAACTCGCGGCGATCATGACGGCCGGAAACGGGTCTACAAATTTCCCTGCGAAACCGAGGTCTACGCTGGGGTGATCACCCAGTACGGCATCGCCCGATCCGATCAGCGCGATGTCATGCCGGTACACACCAAACACGGCGCCCGAGCGCGGGGAATGGCGCTGGACTACATCGCCCGCCGCGGCGGGCGGCTCATGAAACGCCCCGTGATCCCCGGCGCCAACGGCCTGACCGGCACCCTACCGGTCGGTGAGTTTGAGCCCGCGCCATGATCCGATCACCACCGCGGGTGCCTCGGGCGGGCAGATCACGAGGCCAGCGCCGCCCCTCGGGCCGGCGCCGGCCCGAGGGGCCTCCGCCTCGCCCGGCACGCCGCCCTGACCCAAAGCCAGTCCGCCGCAGCACCAAGCTCCGGCCGGTGAGCTCGTAGCTCACACCGCCCCACCACCAGCCCACACCCGCACCC
>NZ_SMKY01000531.1 GCF_004349235.1 Actinomadura darangshiensis
CGCCCGCACCGTCCCACCGCGATCGTTACCGTCCCGTACCCTCCGCGCGGGGAACGTCGTTGTCCCTGGTGACGTTACGTCAGGTACATCGTCTACGAGAGGAGTGGTGAGTCCGCGGTGTCGGACCCCAGTCATAGACCCGGTGCCCCGTGCTGACCGCCGCGCTGGGCGTGCTCGCGGTGATCCTCCTCACCGCCGCCACCGGGTACTTCGTCGCCCAGGAGTTCGCCTACGTCGCCGCCGACCGCGCGACGCTCGAACAGGCCGCCGAACGCGGCGACACCTCCGCCCGCCGGGCCGTCAAGGTCATCGGCCGGCTCTCCTTCATGCTCTCGGGCGCGCAGCTCGGCATCACGATGACGACCCTGGTCGTCGGATTCATCGCCAAGCCCGCGCTCGCCGAGCTGATCCAGCCGCTGCTCAGCCTGATCGGTGTGCCGGACGGGGCCACGGGCGCGATCGCGCTCGCCACCGGGTTCGTCCTGGCGACGCTCATCCAGATGCTGCTGGGCGAGCTGTTCCCCAAGAACCTCGCCCTGGCGCGTGCCGAGTCGCTGGCGCGCGCGCTGGCCTCGTCCACTCTCGTGTACCTGACGATCGCGGGACCGCTGATCCGCCTGTTCGACCGTGCGGCGACGCGGCTGCTGCGCCTCGTGGGCGTCGAGCCCGTCGAGGAGCTGCACAGCGGCGCGACGCTGGAGGAGCTCGGCGACATCATCGGCAAGTCGCACAGCGCCGGGCACCTGCCCGCCGACCTGTCCGGCCTGCTGGAGCGCGCCCTGTCGTTCGGCGACCTCACCGCTGACGAGGTCATGGTGCCCCGTCCCCAGGTCCGGACGCTGCCGGCCGCCGCGCCCGTCGCCGACCTGGTCGCGCTGATCCGCGAGACGGGCCACAGCGCCTACCCGGTCTACGGGCAGGAGGTCGACGACGTGGTCGGTGTCGCGGGCGTCCGCGAGGTCGCCGACGACGCGCTCGACCCGTCCACCCCGATCGGCTCCGTCGCCCGGCCCGCGCTGCTGGTCCCCGGCAGCCAGCCGCTGTACGGGGTCATCGAGCACATGCGCGAGGCCGGCGAGGAGTTCGCCTGCGTCGTGGACGAGTACGGCGGGCTCGCCGGCATCCTCACCTTCGAGGACGTCGCCGAGGAACTCGTCGGGGAGATCACCGACGAGACCGACGGCCCGGCGGACGCGCCGGAGTCCGGCCCGGACGGGTCCTGGCTGGTCGACGCCGGCATGCGCATCGACGAGGTCGAGCGGCTCACCGGCCTCGAACTGCCGGAGGGCGACGCCTACGACACCCTCGGCGGCCTCGTCATGGCGGAGCTGCGCCGGCTCCCCGCCGCCGGCGACCGCCTCACCGTCGAGACGGAGACCGGCGCCGTCGAACTGGAGGTCGTGAGCGTGGCCCGCCGCGTCGCCGAGAAGATCCTGATCCGCGCGGCCGTCCCCGCCGAGGAGGTCGTGTGAGCCCGCTGGCCTCGCTGCTGATCACCGTCCTGCTGCTGCTGGGGAACGGGTTCTTCGTCGCCGCCGAGTTCGCGCTCGTCGCCGCGGGCCGCCCGCAGCTGGAGCGCGCCGCCGCGAAGGGCAGCCGTCCCGCGGTCGCCGCGCTCGCGGGCGTCCGCGAGCTGTCGCTGATGCTCGCCGGCGCGCAGTTCGGCATCACGATGTGCTCGCTGGGCCTCGCGATCGTCACCGAACCCGCGTTCGAGCACTTCCTGGAGCCGCCGCTGCACGCGCTCGGCGTCCCGGAGGCCGGCGTGAAGGCCATCGCGCTCGGCTCCGCCCTCGCCGTCATCACGTTCCTGCACATGGTCGTCGGCGAGATGGCGCCCAAGTCGTGGGCGATCGCGCACCCCGAGCGGTCGGCGCTGATCCTGGCGCTGCCGTTCCGCGCGTTCGCGAAGGTGTCCCGCCCGATCCTGTCGGCGCTGAACGCGATGACGAACGCGCTGCTGCGGCTCATCCGGGTCACCCCGAAGGACGAGCTGGACAACCACACCGACCCGGCCCGGCTCAGCCACCTGGTCGGCGAGTCCCGCCGCCTCGGCCTCATCGGACGCCACGACCACGAACTGCTGCGGCGGGCGATCTCCGCGCGGGAGGTCACGGTCGGCCACCTCGTCGTGCCCGCCACGTCCGTCACGACGATCGGCGCGGACGCGACCGCCGCGCAGATCCGCCGGACCGCGACCGCCAGCGGCCACAACCGGCTGCTGGTCCGCGACAAGGACGGCGCGATGACGGGGATCGTCCACGTCCGGGCGGCCATCACCGACCCCGCCGGCGAGCGCCGGGCCGACGAACTGGCGCACCCGGCCCCCGTCCTGACGGCCGAGACGACCGTCCTGGACGCGGTCAGCCGCATGCGCCGGGGCCGCGCCCAGCTCGCCGTGGTCAACGAGGGCACCGAGTTCGCCGGCATCGTGACCCTGGACGACCTCCTCGCGGAGCTACTGGCCACCAACCCGCACTAGCGATCTTCCTGGCCGGGCCGGCGTGGTGATCGCCACGGTGAAGATCATCACGCCGTCCTCGCCGATCACCGTTGATCCTCGGGCTGTGAGACGTTAGTCCTGAGCAAAAGGGGAACATACTGGCCCCGGACGGACAGATCTGGGACGGGACGACGTCGTGAAGCAGCCTCCGGAAACCAACGAGCCCGACGAAGACAGCACAACGCCCCCATACCTGCCCGACTCCGAGCTGCCCACGGTCACCGTCCCCCTCCCCCAACCAGACGACCAGACCACCGACGGCGAGCCAGAACCACCCGCCGACGACCCCGAGACGGTCGACACCGACGCCACCCTTGACGACCAGGCCGCCGACGACACAGCGTCCGACCTGCTGGTTGTGGAGGACGCCTCCGCAGGCGCGGCGCAGGAGGATGCGTCCACCAGCGAAAGCACGGCCGACGACACCCCCAGCACAGACACCGACGCGACCCTTGACGACCAGGCCACCGACGACGTGGCGTCCGATCCGCTGGTTGTGGAGGACGCCTCCGCAGAGGCGGCGCAGGAGGATGCGTCCTCCGGTGAAGTGGCGGCGGACGCTGCGGAAGTTCTGATTGGGGATGGGGAG
>NZ_SMKY01000532.1 GCF_004349235.1 Actinomadura darangshiensis
GGCTCCTGGGGCGCGGGGGGCCGCCGCTTGCCGGACTGCTGGACGCGGGCCAGCTCGCGCTGCAGGCGGCGCTTCTCCATCTCCAGCGTGGTGAGCGACTCCTCGTGCTCGTCCCGCAGTTCCCGCAGGTCGCGGCGGTTGCGGATGCGGCGGCCGGCGCCCATGAAGGTGAGCATCATGCCGCAGACGAAGACGAGGGCAACGCCGGCGCCGGACAGGAACACCTGCCATTCGTTCTCCAGGCCGGGGATGTTCTGGCCGAAGACGACGAGGTCGGCCGGGCCGGTGTTGTCCAGGACGACGCCGGCACCGACGGCGATGGCGGCCGCGACCAGCAGAAAACCGAGGAACACCATGGGCAGATCTCCTCTGCAGTGACTCCGGAGGGGGTGCGGAGGATCTCCACCATGCCAGACTGAAACTGGATCATGTCGTATTCGCCCGGTTTCTCCCCTTGATAGTGCGCAGGGTTCCGCCCCGATCGCCCCGGGTAGTGACCGGACGTCGCGCGTGGTCACGCGCCTTCGCCGTCGAGAGTTCGTGGAGGGACCCATGCCCGTGCAGGCCATCGTCTTCGACCTGGACGGCGTCCTGATCGACTCCGAGCCGGTGTGGGAGGAGGTGCGGCGCGGCTACGTCGCCGACCGCGGCGGACGCTGGCTGCCCGACACCCAGGACCGGCTCATGGGCATGAGCACCGAGGAGTGGGCGAGCTACATCGCGACCGATCTCGTGGACGGCGTCACGGCCGAGGAGGTCGCCTACCAGGTCATCGACCAGATGTCGCAGCGGTATGAGGACGGGCCGCCGCTGCTGCCCGGCGCCGAGGAGGCCGTGCGGCGGATGGCCGAGTACCGTCCGCTGGGGCTGGCCAGCTCGTCCCCGCGCGCGTTGATCGACCTGGTGCTCGGGAAGCTCGGCGTGGACGGCCTGTTCCGCGCGACCCTGTCGACGGAGGAGGTCGACCGGGGCAAGCCGGCGCCGGACGGGTATCTCGTCGTCGCCGCCCAGCTGGAGGTCGCCGGACGGGACTGCGTCGCCGTCGAGGACTCCAGCAACGGGCTGCGGTCGGCGCACGCTGCGGAGATGACCGTGGTCGCCATCCCTCGTCCGGCGCACCCGCCGGCGTCCGACGCGCTGGCACTGGCCTCACACGTCGCCAAGAACCTGGACGAACTGACCCCCGAGCTGGTGGAGGTTATCCACAGGTGAAGGTTCTGGAGACGGCTGTCGCAAGCGGTTCATAGTATGGCCCGGTGACTTCCCCTGAGACTCCTGAGACCGTCGACACCCTGCGGCGCGTGTTCGGCTACGACACGTTCCGGGACGGCCAGCGGGAGATCATCGAGCATGTCGTCGGCGGCGGGGACGCCCTGGTCCTGATGCCGACCGGCGGCGGCAAGTCGCTGTGCTACCAGATCCCGGCGCTCGTCCGGAAGGGCACGGGCATCGTCATCTCCCCGCTCATCGCCCTCATGCAAGACCAGGTCGACGCGCTGCGCGCCCTGGGCGTCCAGGCGGGCTTCCTGAACTCCACGCAAGACCTCGACGAGCGCCGCGTCGTCGAGGCGCAGTTCGTCGCGGGCGAACTCGACCTGCTCTACCTGGCGCCGGAACGGCTGCGCCTCCCCGCGACCGTCGACCTGCTCGACCGGGGCGACGTCTCCCTCTTCGCGATCGACGAGGCGCACTGCGTGTCGCAGTGGGGGCACGACTTCCGACCCGACTACCTGATGCTGTCCGGCCTGCACGAACGCTGGCCCTCCATCCCGCGGATCGCCCTCACCGCGACCGCCACCGAGGCCACCCGCGGCGAGATCGCGTCCAGGCTGAACCTTGAGGGCGCCAGGCATTTCGTGGCGAGCTTCGACCGGCCCAACATCCAGTACCGGATCGAGCCGAAGACCGACGCCAAACGCCAGCTGCTGCACCTGCTCCAGAGCGAGCACAAGGGCGACGCGGGCATCGTGTACTGCCTGTCCCGCAACTCGGTCGAGAAGCACGCGGCCTTCCTCACCGAGAACGGCATCGAAGCCCTCCCGTACCACGCGGGTCTGGACGCCGAGACGCGCGCCGCCAACCAGGCACGATTCCTGCGCGAAGACGGTCTCGTCGTCGTCGCGACGATCGCGTTCGGCATGGGCATCGACAAACCCGACGTCCGCTTCGTCGCCCACCTCGACCTCCCCAAGTCCGTCGAGGGCTACTACCAGGAGACCGGACGCGCCGGACGTGACGGCACCCCGTCCACCGCCTGGCTCGCCTACGGCCTGCAAGACGTCGTCAACCTGCGCAAGATGATCGACGGCGGCGAGGGCGACGCCGCCCACCGGCGCCGCCAGAGCATGCACCTCGACTCCATGCTCGCCCTCTGCGAAACGGTCGAGTGCCGCCGCGTCCAGCTGCTCAACTACTTCGGGCAGTCCGCCGAGCCGTGCGGCAACTGCGACACCTGCCTGACACCGCCGGAGACCTGGGACGCGACCGTCCCCGCCCAGAAGGTCCTGTCGGTGATCGTGCGCCTCGACCGCGAACGCCGCCAGAAGTTCGGCGCCGGCCACATCATCGACATCCTGCTCGGCAAGAAGAGCGCCAAGGTCATCCAGTTCGACCACGACGCGCTGAAGCCCTTCGGCGTCGGCACCGAACTACGCGAGACGGAATGGCGCGGCGTCGTCCGCCAGCTCCTCGCGCAGGGCCTGATCGCCGTCGAGAGCAACCATGGCACCCTCCTCCAGACCGACACGAGCGGCGACGTCCTGCGCGGCGAGCGCAAGGTGATGATGCGCCGCGAGCCCGAGCGCCCGACCGCGAAGGCGGCGAAGACCGCCAAGGCGGCCAAGGCCCCCGTGGAGCTCCCCGCCGAAGCCGCCCCCGTCTTCGAGCGCCTGCGCGCCTGGCGCGCCGCGACCGCCAAGGAGCAGGGCGTCCCCGCCTACGTCATCTTCCACGACGCGACCCTCCGCGAGATCGCCACCGCCCTCCCGCAAACCCTCACCGACCTGGGCCGAGTCAACGGCGTAGGCGAGAACAAGTTGGCCAAATACGGCGACCAGGTCCTAGAAACCCTCACCCCCACCACCTAACCC
>NZ_SMKY01000533.1 GCF_004349235.1 Actinomadura darangshiensis
GGCTCGGAGGTCACAGCCCGATTGTGCCGCATCCCTTGACTTCGTCCGGAGATCTGAGGACGCTGGCACCGGATGTTCTGGTGTGACGCTTCACCAGAATCGCGCGACGAGACGGGAGCGTGAGGCCCGGTGACAACGGAGCTGACGCCGGCGGACATCGACCTGAGCGACCTGCGGTTCTGGGTCCGTCCCCTGCGGGAGCGGGCGGAGGCGTTCGCGGTGCTGCGCGCCCATCCGGAACCGGTGTTCAACACGCTGCCCAAGCTGCCCTTCCTCCCGCAGAGCCCGGGGTCGTGGGCGCTGACCCACCACGCCGAGGTGACGGAGGCCAGCCGCCACCCGGAGGTGTTCAGCAGCGAGCCCAGCGCCACCAGCCCGGCCGACATGCCGCGCTGGATGGACAAGTACTTCAACTCGATGATCGACATGGACGATCCGCGGCACGCCAAGATCCGCCGGATCGTGTCCCGGGCGTTCAGCCCGAAGATGCTCGCCAAGGCCGAGGACGACATCGCGCTGCGGGCCACCCGGATCGTGGACGAGTTGATCGAGGCGGGCGGCGGCGACTTCGTGTCCCAGGCCGCGGCGCGGCTGCCGGTCGAGGTCATCTGCGAGATGCTGGGCATCCCCGTCCAGCAGCACCGCCGCGTTGTCGAGTGGACCAACATCATCGTCGGCTACAGCGACCCCGAGTACGTGGGCGCCACCGTCGAGTACACCGGCGGCGGCACCGCGAATGTGGGCAAACTCGCCACGATCCGCATGCTGGGCACGATCGCGTCGGCGGGCTGGCGCCTCCACCGGCTGGCTTTCAAGCTCGGACGGGAGCGCAGGTCCAAGCCCACTGACGACCTGACCTCGGCGCTGGTGAACGCCAACGTCGACGGCGAACGGCTGAGCCCCCGCGAGTTCGCCGCGTTCTTCCTGCTGCTGGTGGTGGCCGGGAACGAGACCACGCGCAACGCGATCGCGCACGGACTGAAGCTGTTCACCGAGCACCCCGACCAGCGCGAACTGCTGCTGGCCGACTTCGACGGACGCATCGCCGGCGCCGTCGAGGAGATCGTCCGCTACAGCAGCCCCGTCATCTTCATGCGCCGCAACGTCACCCGCGACTACGAGCTGAACGGTCACACCTACCGCAAGGGCGAGCGGGTGACGCTGTTCTACTGGTCCGCCAACCGGGACGAGTCGGTCTTCACCGACCCCGACCGCTTCGACATCCTGCGCTCACCCAACCCGCACGTGGGCTTCGGCGGCCCCGGCCCGCACTTCTGCCTGGGCGCCAACCTGGCCCGCCGCGAGATCACCGTGATGTTCCGCGAACTCTTCAGCCGTCTCCCCGACATCACCGCCGGCGACCCCGACCGCCTGATGTCCGGCTTCATAAACGGCTACAAACGCCTCCCCTGCACCTTCACCCCACCCACCACCTAAGGCGACCGCCGCCCGTATCAGACGCTCTCCCCGACGCGTCTCGGCGCCCACCCCAACTCACTCCTGGAACGGGTCGACCAAGCCCTGCTCGCTTTTAAACCGAGCTGACCGGCCTGGACAACACCTCCGACCAGGCCATCATGGCCGCGGTCGAACACGTGGTCGTCGCGCTGAACCAGATCGACGGCACCGACGACCACAGCTTCGACACCATCGACCGGGAAGAACTCTGCGAATACATCGACGACGCACTCACCCAGACCGGGATCGATGTTGAAGCACTGGCACGCCGGCAAGGCATTGACCCGGCCGCGCTCACAGACCAGTGGCGAGACTGGTGAACAAAAGGGGCAGGCCGGCTTACTTGACGGCTTGAACAGATCGGATGTCCGAGCCCGCTTTGGCGGAGGCGTGCTCCTACGCGACCCGTCGGCGGTGGCCGGATCGACGTGGTTCTCTTCGGCTGCGCGCGTTGGGTAACACGGCGCGCAGCCTAAAGACCTGTGCACTCATGTGTAAGACGTGCCTGGTTGTAGGGCCGCAGTCTTGGTGGGAGGAACATTGGCGAACTTCCAGACAGGAGTCGACATGGGCAAGAAGATGCTCCGCCTCGCCGTGGCGGGAACGGCCGTCGCCGGTGCCGTGGTGCTCCCAGCGCAGGCCGCGCTGGCGGCCGACTACTCGGTCGGCGCGGGCGTCGGCGTGGACGCCGGAGCCAACTACGTCACCGCCCAGGGCACGATCACCGACAACACCTCGGGCAACGACTCGGTGGCGGTGCAAACCTACATCCAGCGTCTGCTGTCCGTCGGCAGCTGGGTCACGGTGGCGACGGGCCCCCGCGTGACCGGTGTCAACGCCGCGACCAGCACCGTCAGCCCGCAGCCATGCGTCAACGGCGCATCCTACCGGGCCATGGTCAACTGGAACTGGAACAACCTCGCGAGGGGTACCAGCTACTCCGGCTCCAAGGTCTGCTGATCCAAGCAACGCCGGGGGCCGTTGCAGGTTCCACACCTCGCGGCCCCTCACGGACCGGGCAGCATGGCCGCCCTACACAGGTGGAGACGTTCCTGGCACTCAGCGCCTGTCTCCGGGGACGGCGGCGGTCGGTTCGTAGGACTTCACGCCGCCGGCGATCGCCGCCATGGCCGCCGTCAGGACGCTGAAAATGACCGCCAGCGCCACGGCGACGCCGTCGCCCTGGTCGAAGCCGAAGACGAACTCGAGCTGAGCACCCAGGCTCGTACCCCACAGGAGCGGCGCCAGGAAGATCGTCGCCGTTACGTAGAGCACGCAGAGCCCGCACAGCGTCCACGCGCCGGAGATCCTGCGGGCGAACGTGAACCCGGCTGCGACCAGCAGCAACCCGGCGCCGGCGATGCCGCCGAGCATGTTCACCAACTCCACGCTGGACCAGCGACCGTTCGCCCCGGTGGCGAGGACGACGTTGTAGAGCGCGAACCAGACGAGCATGACGGCCGTGAGCAGCGCCAGGATGCCGGCGATCACCGATGCCGCGGCGTTCGCCCTCGGCCCGGGGGACGGCATGCCGGGGCGGACAGCGGCCGAATGGATCAGGAAGAACTC
>NZ_SMKY01000534.1 GCF_004349235.1 Actinomadura darangshiensis
CGCCGCCGTCGGGTCCAACACCGCCGCCGGCCTCCAGCTCGCCGCCGGCGAACCCGTCATGGCCGTCGGCGGGTTCAACGGAACCGACCCCGCGCCGACCCTCGCCGGGTTCCAGGGCCTCGTCCGGGGCCGGACCCGCCGGACGTGGCGGGGCCCGCGGTCACGATGGCGCCGGTGTGCGGGGTCGCGGCGGTCTCGGCGGCGTACGCGGCGGGCCCGGCGAGGCACGCCGCGACCGCCAGGGCGGCGACCCCGGCGAGGAGGGGCCCGCGCAGCACCCGGACGGCCGCCAGCCCGGCGGCGGCGACGAGCCCGGCCGCGACGACCGCGGGGGCGAGCCAGGGCCGCCAGTCCGGGGACCGGCCGAGCAGCACGTACGCCCACACGGCGGTGACGGCGACGGTCACCGAGAGGATCGCGGCGGCCTCGGGCGCGCGGCGCCGTTCCCACAGCAGCGCGGCGCCCATGCCGGTGAGCGCGGCGATCGCGGGCGCGAGCGCGACGGTGTAGTACTCGTGGAAGATCCCCCGCATGAAGCTGAAGATCGCGGCGGTGAGCAGCAGCCAGCCGCCCCACACCGCGAGCGCGGCGCGGGCGGGGTCGGTGCGGGGCGCGCGCCACGTCGCCCACAGGCCGGCGGCGAGCAGGATCAGCGCGGCGGGCAGCAGCCAGGAGATCTGGCCGCCGATGACGGTGCCGAACATGCGGCCCCATCCGGCGTCCTGGTCGAGGTTGCCGAGACCGCCGGTCTCCTCGCCGTTGAGCCGCCCGAGCCCGTTGTAGCCGAGCGCCAGTTCCAGGACGGAGTCGTGCTGGGACCCGCCGATGTAGGGGCGGGACGAGGCCGGCACCAGCGCGACCGCCGCGACCCACCATCCGGCCGACACCAGCAGCGCTCCCCCGGCGGCCGCCAGCTGCCACAGCCGCCGCCGCACGGGCGCCGGCGCGGCGGCCAGGTACACCAGCGCGAACACCGGGACGACCAGGAACGCCTGCAGCATCTTGGCCAGGAACCCGGTGCCCGCGCACGCGGCCGCCAGCAGAAGCCAGCGGGTGCTCGCGGTCTCCTGCGCACGGAGCGTCGCGTAGGCGCCGAGGGTCAGCAGCAGCACCAGCAGCGCGTCGGGGTTGTTGAACCGGAACATCAGCGCGGCGACGGGGGTCAGCGCGAGCGCGGCGCCGGCGAGCAGCGCCGCCCAGGCGGGGAACCGGCGCCGGACGGCGGCGTGCAGGACGCCGACGGTCGCGACGCCCATCAGCGCCTGCGGGACGAGGATGCTCCAGGTGTTGACGCCGAACACGCGGGCGGCGAGCGCCATCGGCCACAGCGCGGCGGGCGTCTTGTCGACGGTGATGGCGCCCGCGGCGTCGGAGGAGCCGAAGAAGAACGCCTTCCAGCTGGTCGCGCCCGCCTGGACGGCGGCGGAGTAGAACGCGTTGGCCCACCCGGACGCGCCCAGCCCCCAGATGTACAGGACCCCGGTCGCGGCGAGCAGGACCAGCAGCGCGGGCCGGGCCCAGGCGGGGTCGCCGGCGGGCCCGCGCAGGAGCCGCCGTGCCAGCCATCGTGCCAGCCGTCGCGGGTGGCCGCCCCACCCGTGCGGGGTGCGGGGCGAGGGCGGGGCGGCCTGGATCGTGGAGGTCATGTGCCTTTCCCTGCGGGTCAGCCGAGCCGGTACAGCTGGGCGCCGGTGGTGCCGGAGGACGCGTCGGACGACGTGCCGCCGTACTCGCTCGCGTCGACGAGGGTCCCGTGCTGCTGGACCCAGGCGGTCACGCCGGTGTCGGTTCCGCCGCCGGGGCCCATGCGGCCGCCGAGGAGGACGTAGCGGAGCTTGCCGTCCTCGACGTACCGCTGGAGCTTGGCGGCGGTCATGGCGGGGTCGCTGCCGGTGAAGCCGCCCATCGCGATGACGGGACGCCCGGTCTGCAGGATGATCGACGACGCCTCCTGGGCGCTGGAGACCGCGACGAGCCAGTCGGCGCCGCCCTGGTTCTTCTCCAGGTAGGAGATCATCTGGGAGTCGGCGCGTCCGCCGGGTCCGCCGCCGAATCCGCCGGCGCCGCCGGGGCGCCGGCCGCGCCCGTCCGATGCCTGCCCCGGCCGCCCGTCCGGCGCCTGCCCGTTCTGGGCGCCGTCGCCCTGCCCGGGGGGCCGCTGCCCGTTCGGCGGCTGCCCGCCGGGCATGCCGGGGGGCCCGCCGCGCCCGGGAGCCGCGCGTCCGCCGGGTCCGCCGGAGCCGTTCCCGGAGGACGGGCCGGCCAGCGGGTTGGTGCCGTTGGACGTGGTCGACGCGGCCGAGGCGGCATAGGCGCCCGGTCCCGCGAGGCCCGCGGCCACCGCGAGCGCGAGCCCGGCGGCGGCGGCGCGCGTCCCGGCGCGCGTCCCGGCGCGGCGGACGAACCGTCCGGCCACAAGCGCCAGGACGGCGAGGACGGTGGCGGCGGCGACGGCCCACCGCAGCCACGGATGCCAGGACGGCGTGCGGTCCAGCAGCACGAACGCCCAGGCGCCGGTGACCGCGATGCCCGCGGGCAGCACCGACGCCCATGCGGTGGACCGCCGGTGCGCCCCGAAGAGCAGGACGGCTCCGGCGCCGGTGAGCGCGGCGATCGCGGGTGCCATGGCGGTGGAGTAGTAGGGGTGGAAGGTGCCCTGGGCGAAGCTGAAGATGACGTAGTGGACGGCGAGCCATCCGCCCCACAGCAGCAGCGCGGCGCGGGCGGGGTCGGTGCGGGCGCGGCGCCGCAGCAGGACGAGCCCGGCGGCGAGGGCGAGGACGGCGAACGGGATCAGCCAGGAGATCTGGCCGCCGAGGATGTCGTTGAACAGGCGCCCGGCGCCGGACTGCCCGCCGAATCCGCCGCCGCCTCCGGGTCCGCCGCGTCCGCCGGGCCCGTTGTTCTCGCCGAAGACGCGGCCGAGGCCGTTGTAGCCGATGACCAGGTCCCAGGCGGTGCCGTCGGTGCTGCCGCCGATGTAGGGGCGGGAC
>NZ_SMKY01000535.1 GCF_004349235.1 Actinomadura darangshiensis
CTCCCGGACGTCCTGGCTCCGGCCTACGAGGCCCTCGCCGCCCAGGACGCCGACGACCAGCCCAACTGACCACGCCGATTGCCCTCGACGGTCCACGAGCCGCAGTGTCAAGCCGTCCGGGCGCCCTGGCCTGCCGTGGGGTGGAGGGCGCCGGCGCGTTTCAGGGTCGCCAGTACGGGGGCCGTTTCGAGGGTCTGGATGCCGTCCAGGACGCCCAGGCGGCGCGTCAGGTAGCGGTGCAGGTCGGCGGGGCCGGTGCAGAGGGCCTGCGCCAGCAGGTTGGTCGGGCCGGTGGTGGCGGCGACCACGGCCAGTTCGTCGTGGCCCGCGATCGTCGTCGCGACGTGGTCGAGCCGGCCGGGGGCGACGGACATCCAGAGCAGGGTCTGGGTCGTCGCGCCCAGGAGCGTCGAGTCGACCTCGATGTCGAAGAAGACCGTGCCGCGGGCGCGCAGGTTCGCGAGGCGCCGGGCCGCCGTCGCCTCTGACCATCCGGTCGCCGCGGCGAGGTCGGCGTAGCCGGCGCGGCCGTCGTGGCGCAGGGCGTCCAGGAGGGCGTGGTCGGCGCCGGTGAGCGGGCGTGCGGATCCGGGTTCGGGAGCGGGTGGCCGGAGGCGCGTCCGCTGGTCCGGGGTGAGGGCCTGGGTGATTCCGCGCCACGCCGTCGGACCGCCGAGGTAGGTGTGCAGCAGGCAGTGGGCGGAGACGGCGGTGATGCCCGCCCGGCGGGGGACGTCGTGCAGCAGCATCGGGTGGCCGCCCTCCGGGACGTGGACGATCGCGAAGATCTCCGTACCGCCGGACGTGAGCTTGACCCAGGACGTGTCGGGGCGGCGGGCCAGGGAGCGGGCGAGGTCCTGGGCGGCGGGCGGAGCGCAGGTCAGCCGCACCATCCACCTGGTCTCGCCGCGCGTGTCGGGGGCGAGGACACCGACGACGCGCAGGCCCGCCTCGGCGCGGAGGCGCCGGTAGCGCCGGGCGACCGTCTGCGTGGACACGTCCAGGACGTCCGCGATGCGGCTGAAGGGGGCGCGTCCGTCGATGTGAAGCGCGTGGATGACGGCGCGGTCCAGATCGTCCAGCATGAGGATCCCTCATTTGGTGCCGGGTGGATGGAAGAAATCTGCCAGTTCTCCGCTGCCGTTGGAAGCATGTGCGGCTCACTGCCCAGGCTAAGGCACGAATCCGGAAGGGGGCGTGCCATGGTGGTGCGGAGCGAGGTCCGTGGAGCGGCGTACCGGTGGCGGTGGGTGGCGCTGGGGGCGCTGCTCGTGGCCGAGGCGATGAACCTGCTGGACGCGACGATCGTGCAGGTCGCGGGCCCGGTCATCCACGCGGATCTCGGCGGGGCCGCGTCGGATGTCCAGTGGTTCAGTGCGGCGTACACGCTGCCGTTCGCCGTCCTGCTGGTCACGGGCGGGCGGCTCGGCGACATGCTGGGGCGCAGGCGCGTCTTCACGGTGGGCGTGCTGGGTTTCGTCCTGGCCTCGGTGTTCTGTGCGGTGTCGCCGGGCGCCGGGACGCTGATCGGCGCCCGGGTCGTGCAGGGGGCGGCCGCGGCGCTGATCATCCCGCAGACCATCGGCCTGATCCGCGCGATGTTCGACGGCGCCGAGATGGCGAAGGCACTCGGCTGGATCGGGCCCGTCATGGGCCTGTCGGCGGTCTGCGGGCCGGTGCTCGGGTCCGTCCTCACGCACGCCTGGACATGGCGGGCGGCGTTCCTGGTGAACGTGCCCCTGGCCGCGGCGGTGCTGGCCATGGCGCCCGCGATGCGGGAGGACAGGGCGCCCAGCCCGCCGCGTCCGGACGTCCCCGGGACCCTGCTGGCCGTTGCCGGTTCCGCGCTCGTGATCTATCCGCTGATCGAGGGCGACACGGCCGGATGGCCGCCGCGGATGTGGGCGCTGCTGTTCGCCGGCGCCGTCGTCCTGGTGCTGTTCGGTTTCCACCAGCGGATGACGCCGCATCCGCTCGTCGAGCCGAGCCTGTTCCGCGATCGCGGCTTCCCGGCGGCGCTGGCGACGTCGACCCTGTTCTTCGCCGTGGTGAACGGGTTGACGGTCGTGGTCGTCCTCCAGGTGCAGCTGGGTCTCGGACGGGATGTGCTGACCGCCGGCCTGACTCTGCTCCCTTGGTCCTGCGCGCTGGCACTCTCCTCCTGGGCGGCCGGCACGTACCTGGTGCCGAAGGTCGGCCCCCGTCTCATGGCCTGGGGTCTCGGGCTGATGCTGGCCGGTGTCTCGGAACCATCGCCCTGTATCGCGGGGACGTGTCGTGGCCGCTCCTGGGAGCCTTGGCCATCGTGGGGACGGGCAACGGGCTGTTCACCGTCCCGTTCTTCACCGCGGCGCTGGCACGGGTCCGCCCTCAGGAGACGGGGTCGGCGGCCGGGCTTCTCAACGCCGTCCAGCAGTTCGGCGGCACCCTGGGCATCGCCGTCCTCGGCAGCGTCTTCCTTCACGGGACGACCGGGACCCGCGGATCGGACGCCGTCCGGGCCGCGTTCTGGGTGGCCGCCGGGCTGCTGATCACCACGGCCGCCACCGCCTCCCTGATGCGCCGCGGGAGACCGGGCCGAGGCTAAAGAGGCAAGCGGGCGCGGACTTTGAAGCCGCCGTCAGGGTCGGGGGCCGCCTCAAGGGTGCCGCCCAAGGCCCGCGCGCGGTCGCGCATGCCCCGGATGCCGGTGCCGTCCGGTGAGGGTGTCGTGGCGGCGGCCCCGTCGTTCTCCACGCTGACGGTCACGGCGCCGTCGCCGTACTGGATGCGGATGAGGGCGGACTTCGCGTGGGAGTGGCGGGCCACGTTCGTCAGGGCCTCCTGGACGATCCGGAAGGCGGCGAGGTCGGCCTCGGCGGGGAGCGGGCGGGGGTCGCCCTCGACCTCGGTGCTGATCTTGAGGCCGGCGGCGGCGGTGGCCTGGGTCAGCTCGTCCAGGCGGGCGAGGCC
>NZ_SMKY01000536.1 GCF_004349235.1 Actinomadura darangshiensis
GCCCGAACCACCCCGTACCGCATCGCACCCTCCCGCTTGCTCCCCGACCGGACCCGCCTATACTTCCGCATTAGGTCATGAGCGCCAGCGCCAAGCCCCGGCTCGCTGGCCGGCAACCCTTCGTCCGCGATGGGGTGCCCCGGGTGAAGACCTGGCCGGACGCAACACCGCGTCCCGGCAAGCGCGGATCCCGACGGTCTTCCCGGGGTCCCAGGCCCGGAAGGTCCCGGCATGCCCGCCTTGCTCGCCCACTCGCCGATCACCCCTGCTGTGACGCACGCCGAGGGGGTCCGGGTTCGCCCGATTCCCCGCGTCATCGGAGCGGACGTCCCGGTCCCGCTGCGGAACGGCGGCCACGTCTCCTACGCCAACCTCGACTACGCCGCCAGCGCACCCTGTCTGGAGGCGGTGCACGAGGCCGTCATCCGTGCGCTGCCGTACTACAGCAGCGTGCACCGCGGCGCGGGATACGCCTCCCAGGTCACGACCGGCGCCTATGAGAAGGCGCGCGAAACCGTCCGGACGTTCCTCGGTGCATGGCGGCGTTCCGCGGTCGTGTTCACGCGGAACACCACCGACTCGATGAACCTGCTCGCGCACGCCGTCCCCGCCGGGACGAGCGTCGTCGTGTTCGAGACCGAGCACCACGCGTCGCTGCTGCCGTGGAAGCGCGCCGTGCGGCTCCCCGCGCCCGCCACCCCGGCCGAGGCCGTCTCCGCCGCCGACCGCGCGCTGCGCGAGTCCCCGATCGGGTCGCGGCTGCTCGTCGTCACCGCCGCGTCCAACGTCACCGGCGAACTGTGGCCGCTCGCCGAACTGGCGCAGGTCGCCCACCGCAACGGCGCCCGCATCGCGGTGGACGCGGCGCAGCTCGTCCCGCACCGTCCCGTCGACATGACGGCGCTCGGCCTCGACTACGTCGCCTTCTCGGGGCACAAGCTCTACGCGCCCTTCGGCGCGGGCGTCCTCGCCGGGCGCGCCGACTGGCTGCGCGCCGCCGGCCCCTACCTCAAGGGCGGCGGCGCGAGCGCGTCGGTCGGCGAGACGACCCACTGGGCGCCGTCAGCCGAGCAGCGCCACGAGGCCGGGTCGCCGAACGTCCTCGGAGTCATCGCGCTGGCCGCCGCATGCGACACGCTCTCCGCCGCCTGGGAAGCGGTGGCCGCCCGCGAAGAGCACCTCGTCCAGCGGCTGCGCTCGGGTTTGGCGGCTCTCCCGCACGTCCGGGAACTGACCCTGTGGGGCGACCGGGCGCCGCGCGTGGGCATCGTGTCGTTCGCCGTCGACGGCTGGACGGCGCGGGACGTCGCGCTCGCGCTCTCGGACGAGCACGGCATCGGCGTCCGGGACGGGAAGTTCTGCGCCCACCCCTTCGTCCGGCACCTCCTGGACGGGGACGGGACCGCCGTCCGCGCCAGCCTCGGCCTCGGCACCACCGCGGAGCACATCGACCGCCTCCTCGCCGCCCTGACCGAGCTGACAAGTCGCTGACCTGCGAACTCGCCCGCGCAGTCAGACGATTATGCTCTTTGGTCCTGTTCGCCCATGTAGCGTAGGCAGTCGCGACGACACGGATGAAACAGGGGGTGGCGACCGTGGCCGACGCGTGGCGACCCACATCGGAACTAGAGCACCGGCTGCAGGAGACGGTGCGGGCCGGGGACCAGGAGAGCTACTTCCGCCTCATCGCGGAAAGCGAACTCGTCGTTCCCGTCCCGCCGGACCTGGTGGACGGCGTCCTCGCGGGCGACGCGCAGCCGTCGTGGCCGACCCAGGAGGAGGACGGCCGGGTCCACGTCCTGGTTTACACGTCGGCGTCGGCGATGCGCGCGTGCCTCGGGCCGTCCTACCAGCACTTCATGACCGTCCGGTTCGGCGACATCGCGGAGACCTGGCCGGACGCCCGCTGGTGGCTCGCCATCGACGCGCCCGGCAAGGGCGGCGCCGCCCTGCCCATCGAGGCGCGGCTGCCGTCCTGGTTCGTCCGGCAGGTCGCCGAGGGCGACGGCCGCCCGCCGCAGGTCGGCCGCGCCGCCGCGCCCTGGGAGGAGCTGCGCGACCAGCACCGCGACCTGCCCCGCGAGCGCCCCGAGTTCCAGCCGGCCAACGACGTCGAGCGCGAACTGCTGCGCGCCGCCGCCAACAACGACCACGACCTGTTCCTGCAGACCCTCGCGGCCACCGAGGTGCTGCTGCCCGTCCCGGGCGACACCGACTACACGCTGCGTCCGGGGCGTCCCGGCTTCCCGTGGCAGACCCGCGAGGTCGACGGCTCCACCGTCGTCCCTGTCTTCACCTCCCCCGAACGCCTCACCGAGGCATCCGGAAACGTCGAGTACATCAAGCTGCCGTTCACCGTCGTCCTGCGCTACTGGCCGAACCACGACTGGCTCCTCGCCATCAACTCCGGCTCCCCCGCCGGCGGCACCGTCCTGGCCCAGCAGCTCCCCGGCCTCGCCACCTGGGCCGACCAGCGCGCCGCCCAGCGCATGACGGAAGGCTTCGAGCCCCAGAACGACGTCGAGCAGCGCCTCTTCGACGTCGCCCGCCGCGGCGACACCGACGCCTTCTTCAAACTCCTCCTGGGCGCCCAGGTCCTGGTCGCGGCCGACGCCGACACCCCGTGGGGCATCGTCCCCGGCGACCCCGACTTCCCCTGGCGCCCCGTGCCGGTCCACGGCCGGACGTCCATCCAGCTCTTCACGTCGCTCAAGTGGATGAACGAGGCCATCGGCTCGTCCCGCTTCATCATGCCGAGCCTCCTGGAACTGGTCACCGCCTGGCCCGACCCGTCGTGGACCCTCGTCCTCAACCCGGGCACCCCGATCGACGCGTCCATGCCGGGCGACCAGGTCCGCACCCTCAGCGGCCCGGCCACGCCGCCGTCGGCGTCCACCCCACCGCCTCCGGAAGCCCCGGCGGTCCCCGTGGCTCCCC
>NZ_SMKY01000537.1 GCF_004349235.1 Actinomadura darangshiensis
CCCCAGGAGCCCGCCCCCATGCCCCGCGAGCCCGCCGCGCAGGGCGTGCGCGTCGCCGGCGGACGGGCGCCGTCCCCCGGCCGCTCGCAGATCCCGGCCAGCTCGCCGTTCTTCGACCGTCCGGAGTAACCGCCGTAATACGCGGTGATGACGGGCACATCCGCACGGATCGTCACGCAGAGGGATGACGCGGACCGCCCCGCGCCTGCATGATCGGTGGCGTGCGAATACTTTTCAAGATCGGCATCACCGCGGTCGCCCTGTGGGTCGCCACGGTCCTGATCGACGGCATCGCCCTGGGCGACCAGTCGACGGGACGGCGGATCCTCACGCTCGTCGCGGTCGCCGTCATCTTCGGCCTGGTCAACGCCGTCATCAAGCCGATCATCAAGACCCTCGGCTGCGCCTTCTACGTCGTCACGCTCGGACTGATCGGGCTCGTCGTGAACGCGCTGCTGCTCTGGCTGACGAGCGAGCTGGCGGAGAGCTTCGACCTGCCGTTCCACGTCACCGGCTTCTGGCCCGCCTTCTGGGGCGCGATCGTGGTCGGCATCGTCGGCTGGCTGCTGCACCTCTTCGTCCCGGACGACGACGACAAGGACAAGGACAGGGACCGGCGCAGGGAACGACGCTAGGGCCGGTCGCGCACCAGGTCGGGGGCGGCGGTGGCGGCGCGCTCGAACGGGCTCTGCTCCAGGCGGCCGGACGGTTCGCCCGCGTACTCCCGGTAGCCGGGCGGACGTGAGCCGTCCGCCCCCAGCAGGAGCCAGGAGCGCGCGCGGACGGCGCCGATGAGGAACTCGCCGTCCGTCACCGCCCCCGCGCCCGCGACGATCAACGCGTCGAAGTCCTCGTCGCGGGCGGTCAGCCCGGCGCCCGCCGGCGTCCCGACGACCAGGTCGGCGGTGCGCAGCAGGACGTCGCCGCCGACCGCCCGTCCGCCCTCCATGTAGCCGGTGAGCTCCTCGATCCGCGCCATCGCGCGGCGCTGGTGCGCCGGGACGGCCTCCGGGTCGTCGCCGGGATCGGCGCCGCAGATCTCCAGGACGTTCTCCCGCGAGCGGGCCTCCGCCTGCGTCACCGTCTCCAGTTCGGCCTCCCGCGCGGACAGCTCCTGCGCGCCCTCCTCCTTGCGGCGCTCCAGCGCGGCCGCCGACTCCGCCGCGTCCGCCGCGGCCGTCTCGGCGTCCGCCCGAGCCCGTTCCGCCGCGGCTAGGGCCTCCTCGCGGGACGTCCGCGCAGCGTTCACCCGGTCGGCGATCACCTGGGCGGCCTGGTGCGCCGCACGCGCCTCCAGACCGGCCTCGGTGGCGCGCTCGACGGCCTCCGACGCCAGCCGCGCCTGCTCCTGGTGCTCGGCGCCCGCCTTCTCCCGCTCCGCCGCGAGCCAGGTCAGCTCGGTGCCGAGCCGCTCCTGGGCCTCCTTGGCCGCCTGCAGCCGTGCCCCGCCCTCCGACACGAACGACGCCAGCCCGCGCCGGACGCGTTCCGCGTGCTCCGCCTCGTCCTTGGCCTCGCGCGCCCGCTTCGCCGCCTCGTCCGCCTCCCGGGCGCGGGCCTTGACCTCGGCCCGCAGGGACTTCAGCTCCGACGGCGGGGACGCCACATGCAGCCGCTGCCCCAGCGACATCTTGCGGCGCGTCCCGGAGAGCGCCGACTCCGCCGAAACCAGCCGATAGTAGGCGGCATGCCCCTCGGCGGCGGCGTCCGCGTCCGCGGCCGTCAGCCGGTGCGCCTCCTCCGCCGCACTGGGCAGCGCCCCACGCGCCCGCTCCAGTTCATCGGTGAGGGACGCCTCCGCCTGGCGCGCCCCGTGCAACTCCGACTGCGCCGTCTTGGCGCGCTCGTCCATCTGGACGCACCGCGCGTAGGAGGCATCGGCCGTCCGCGTCGCGGCGTTCGCCTTCGCGCCCGCCTCGTCCGCGGCGCGCTGCAACCGCTCCGCCTCTTCACGCGGCCCGGCCAGCTCCGCCTCGGCCTCCTCCTGGACGCCGACGAGCCGTTCGGCCTCGGCCTCCGCCGTGCCGGCGGCCTCCTCGGCGGCCGCCGCCGCGTCCCGGGCGTCCTCGATCGCCGAGGCCAGCCCGGCCTGCTCGGCCTCCAACTGCTCCCGCCGCCGCAGATTCTCCGCCTGGACGGCCTGGAGCGCCGCCGCGTCCCGAGGCCACTGCTCCAGCCACATCAGGCCGCGCTGCAGCAGCCGCGCCTCCGTCCGCCACGACAGCCGCCACGCCTCCCCGACCGGCCGGAGCGCCGCCGACCGCACCCGCGCCTCCGGCGCCGACGGCCCCTCCTCCGGCTCCACGGGCTCCGCGGCCGGCTCCACGGCCGGCGGTGTGGGCAGCGGTTCGGCCCTGGTCACGGCGGCCGGCGCGTCCGTCAGGGGCTTGAACTCGACCGTCCCGCCGGACCCTCGCTCCCGCACCGGCGGAGGCTCCTCCTCGACCGGGGGCTCGTCCTCGACGGGCGGCAGTGCCTGCGTCCGCACCGACGGCGCCTCCGCCGTCGCGGGCCGCGTCTCGATCAGCAGCGAGAAGACCTCCGGGTCGCCCTCCATGCTCCGCAGCAGCTCGGCGGCCCTTTCCGGGGTCGGCGCGATCAGCAGGGCCCGTCCGTCCGCCGCGGTGAGCTCCTTGACCGCCTCCCGGACGGCCTGCGCCTCGTCCTCTTCACTCACCTGGACGAGCCGCACCTCGTCGGTGCCTTCCAGCGAACCGGGCGCGACGAGGAACCGGGCGAGAACCTCCCATCCCCCCGCGACCCTCTCGTCCCGCAACGCCCGCAGGGCGGCGATGTGCGGCGCCCACCCCACCGGCGGCGCTTCCACGGGCACCTCCCGCAGCCGCGCGTCGATCGCCTCGTAGAACTCGCTCAACGGCCCATAGA
>NZ_SMKY01000538.1 GCF_004349235.1 Actinomadura darangshiensis
GCCCACGCGCGTCCGCCCGCCGTGCAGATGGGACTTGGACGGCCGCGAAGGCCGCCACCCGGCAACCAGCACAACGCGGCACGCAGGCCCGGCGCGCCCTCCGCTGGCTTCTGACCACCTGCCTCCACCTGACCCCGGCCGCTCCACTCCCGTGACCGCTAACCCGCCGAAAAGCCCAACGGTTGGTGCGCATCGCGCTGGAGGTCGGTGACCGCGGTTTCGTGCTGGCCGGTCGTCCCGAAAGGGGTTCGGGGGCTATGGGGTGTCGTAGATGGTTACGGGGATGCCGGGTTCGGTGAGGCTGCTGGTGATAAGGGGTTCGATGCGGTTCCAGCGTCCGCCGGCCAGGCCGCAGCCTATGCGGGGCATGTGGACGGTCGCTTCGAGGTCGATGGCCGGTGCGGCCAGGCGGCGCAGGCATTGCTGCACTGCCTGGTACCGGATCGGCGGTCCGGAGCTTCGGCTGGTCTTGATGCCGTGCTGGCCGATCATGTTGGCGACCCAGATGTCGGGTCGCACCTGGACGAGCTGGATCGCGCCCAGCTCGAAGTCGTTGCCGGCGCGGTCGCGGTGCCAGCGCCGGTAGGCCGCTTCGGGCTCGGGCCAGCGTCTGGATATCGCCAGGACGAAGCCCTTGCCCCAGCCGCCCCGGTTGTTGCAGATGTGCGCGATGACCTTGGGACCCTTGGCCTGCGGGGAGGTCGCGTCGCCCTGGAGATAGCGGATCTGCGCCATGATCGGCACGGTATCCGGCACCACTGACGAACCGGCCCCCGCCGGGAGTCTGGCGGGGGCCGGTACGTTCTTGATCAGAACGCGTCTTCGGGGAGGTCCATGACGTCGAGGGTGGTGGACTCGGTGATGGCGCGGTCGGCAGCGAGGCGGGGTAGGACGGTCTGGCAGAAGAACTGGGCGGCTGCCACCTTGCCGGTGTAGAACGCCTTGTCGGGGCCGGAGACGTCGCCGCCGCCTAGGGCGGTGAGCGCGACCTCGGCCTGGCGGCAGAGCAGCCAGGCGACGATTAGGTCGCCGAGGCCGAGCAGGAGCCGGGACGAGCTGAGCCCGATCTTGTACAGCTCCTTCGGGTTCTCCATCGAGCCGAGCGCCCACCCGATCATCGGGTCCAGGATGCCCTGCACGTCGTCGAGGGCCCGGCCGAGCAGGGCCCGCTCGTTCTTCAGCCGGCCGTTGCCCGCCTCGGACTCGGCGAACGCCTTGATCTCCCCGGCGAGCACCTTCAGCGACTCGCCGTTGTCCCGGAGGATCTTGCGGAAGAACAGGTCCTGGCCCTGGATCGCGGTGGTGCCCTCGTACAGGGTGTCGATCTTGGAGTCGCGGATGTACTGCTCGATCGGGTACTCCTGCAGGAACCCGGACCCGCCGAGGGTCTGCAGCGACTCCGCGCCGAGCAGCGCGTAGGCGCGCTCGGAGCCGAAGCCCTTCACGATCGGCAGCAGCAGGTCGTTGATCTTCTCGGCCTGCTCGTCCTTGCGGCCCTCGTGCTCGGCGATCTGCACGGCGTCCTGGTAGGACGCGGTGAGCAGGACGAGCGCCCGCATGCCCTCGGCGTAGGCCTTCTGCGTCATGAGGCTGCGCCGGACGTCCGGGTGGTGGGTGATCGTGACCCGCGGGGCGGACTTGTCGGTCATCTGCGTCATGTCCGCACCCTGCACGCGCTCCTTGGCGTACTCCAGCGCGTTCAGGTAGCCGGTCGACAGGGTGGCGATGGCCTTGGTGCCGACCATCATCCGGGCGTACTCGATGACGAGGAACATCTGCTTGATGCCCTGGTGGACGTCGCCGACCAGGTAGCCGACCGCCGGGTGCTTCTCGCCGAGGGTCAGCTCGCAGGTCGTGGAGACCTTGAGGCCCATCTTCTTCTCGACGTTGGTCACGTAGGCGCCGTTGCGCTCGCCCAGCTCGCCGGACTCCACGTCCACCAGGTACTTGGGGACGAGGAACATCGACAGGCCCTTGGTGCCCGGCCCCGCGCCCTCGGGACGGGCCAGCACCAGGTGGAAGATGTTCTCGGACATGTCGTGCTCGGCCGAGGTGATGAAGCGCTTGACGCCCTCGATGTGCCAGGTGCCGTCCGGCTGCTCGACGGCCTTGGCGCGCCCGGCGCCGACGTCGGAGCCGGCGTCCGGCTCGGTGAGCACCATCGTGGCGCCCCACTGCCGCTCAAGGGCGAGTTCGGCGAACTTCCTCTGCTCGGGCGTGCCGATGTGCCACAGGATCTGCGCGAAACCGGGGCCGGAGGCGAACATGTAGACGGCCGGGTTGGCGCCCAGCACCTGCTCGGCGACCGCCCAGGTCAGCGAGCGCGGGGCGCCGCTGCCGCCGAACTCGGGGGCGAGGTCGAGGCGGTACCACTCGGCGTCCATCCACGCCTTGAACGACTTCTTGAAGCCCTCCGGCATCTCGACCGAGCCGGTGGCCGGGTCGAACTTCGGGGGGTTGCGGTCGGCGTCCTCGAAGGAGGCGGCGAGCGGCCCCTCGGCCAGCCGGTTCACCTCGTCCAGGATGCTGCGCACGGTGTCCTCGTCCAGCTCCGCGTACGGGCCGCTGCCGAGGAGGTCCTGGCGCCTGAACACCTCGAAGAGGTTGAACTCCAGGTCCCGGAGGTTGCTCTTGTAGTGCCCCATTCGAGACTCCGTCTGGTTCGGCGGCGACCCGCGGCCCCGCTTTCCGTACTGGTTAGTAACTCGACATCATGCTACCCGCTGGTAACCAGTGACAACCACCCCATTCGGGCATCGATACCACGCCCGGGCGCGTCGGGTGAGCCAAGTCACGTGGCCGCCGGCGGACACCGAGGCGCCGCGGCCCCCTCACCGGCGGCTTCGTCCCACACGCC
>NZ_SMKY01000539.1 GCF_004349235.1 Actinomadura darangshiensis
CCCCGCCTAGCACGGGGGCCGGTGGATGCGACCCGTGACCGCCCACCCGTAGCGGGCAGTCGGGAGCGTAAACAACGCCCACAAGGACCGAACCGGCAACCCCGGTCCTCAGGGCCGAGTAGTTGACGACGGCCAGGGGGTGCCGGTGAGGCGTTCGTAGACGTCGGTGTAGCGGGCGCGGGTGGCTTCGACCACGTCGTCCGGGATCGCGGGGCCGGGCGGGGTGCGGTCCCAGTCGAGGGTGCTGCTCCAGTCGCGGACGAACTGCTTGTCGAGGGAGTGCTGGGGGCGGCCCGGCCGCCACCGGTCGGCGGGCCAGAAGCGGGACGAGTCGGGCGTCAGGACCTCGTCGGCGAGGACGAGGGTGCCGTCGGCGGCGCGGCCGAACTCCAGCTTGGTGTCGGCGATGACGATGCCGCGCTCGGCGGCGAGGGCGGCGCCGCGCCGGTAGACCTCCAGGGTGACGTCCTTGAGGCGGGCGGCGGTGTCCGCGCCGATCTCCGCGACCACGTCGCCGTAGGTCATGAACTCGTCGTGGCCTTCGGTGGCCTTGGTGGTCGGGGTGAAGATCGGCTCGGCCAGCCGGGACGCGTCGACCAGGCCGTCCGGCAGCGCGATCCCGGAGACGGTCCCGTTCTTCTCGTACTCCTTGAGGCCGAGGCCGGTCAGGTAGCCGCGGGCGATCCACTCGACGGGCAGCATGTCGAGGCGGCGGCAGCGGACGGCGCGTCCGGCCCACTCGTCCGGCACGTCGGTGGCGGACACGATGTGATTCGGGACGACGTCGGCGAGCCGCTCGAACCACCAGAGGGACAGCTGCGTGAGGATCTTGCCCTTGTCGGGGATCTCGGTGGGCAGGATGACGTCGTAGACGCTCACCCGGTCGGACGCGACGAGGATCAGCTCGTCGCCGTCCGCGTAGACGTCCCTGACCTTGCCCGAGTGGACCAACTCCATGACGCTCCTCAACTCGCCGTCCCGACCGCTAGGAGTCTCGCACAGCGAACCCCCGCGACCTGCGCCTGGCTCTGCGCTGTTGGTGGCCCTCGGTGGGATCCGCAGCCGCTCGTATACCAGGCGTATACCTGCCCGTAGGACGCTGTTCTGCCCTGACAGGCGAGCTGAAGGGGTGAGATGCCGGACGAGACGGTGTCGCGGAGGCTGGTGCTGCGGATCGCCCTTCTCGCGGGGGCGACGACCCTCGCCGGGTGCGATGCGGACGCGCAACTGGCGACCAAGGTGAGCGGACGGAAACCCGCATGGAAACGCACGTTCACCAGCGAGGACGACGGCATGGTCGGGTCGGGTGACACCGACTTGTTCCCGTACTCGCTGGCCGTCTCCGGCGGCACGATCTACGCCTCCGTCGAAGGCCGGCTGCACGCGTTCGATGCCGCGGGACACCAGCGCTGGGAGTCGCCGCACGGCCAATATGACGCGTCCTCAAAGTACGGACGCACCGCGCCTCGGCTCCTGGACGGAACCCTCTACGCCGTTCGCAATGAGCCCGGGGGCAAGGGGACGTTGAACGCCCTTGATCCCGCGTCCGGAAGGCTCCGCTGGAGTTTCTCACCTGGCGGATGGCTGTCCCCGCCCAGCGCGTCCGGCGGCCATGCCGCCGTCTCCAGCGAGGGCCACCTCTACGGCCTCGATGCCGCCTCCGGTAAGGAGCGGTGGCGGATCGGCAACGGAGGCTCACAGTTCCTGGGCGCTCCGGCGATCGCGGGGAGCGTGGTGTGCGCGGTGGACATCCAGGGCGTGCTCGGCGGCGTGGACGTCGACACCGGCCAGAGCCGCTGGACCCAGTCCGGGGGGCCCAACAAACGGTCCGGACGGTTCGACCCGCATGCCTCGGCGGTGACGGACGCCCGGGCCGTTTACGTCCATTCGAGCGGCGTCGTGTGGGCGGTGTCGCCGTCGGACGGTGAGGTCCGGTGGTCGACCGAGACCGATCAGAAGGGTGTGGAGCCCGCGACGGTGTCCGGCGGGACGATCTATGCCGGGGCCTCCGGGAACCTGTCCGCGATCGACGCGTCCGGCAGCGAGCAATGGAAGGCCGCTCTCCCTGCCATACCCGGGCCGAGTGTGACCTCCCCGGCGGCGGCCGATGGCGCCGTCACGGTCACGGGCCCGGGCCGCGTGTCCTGCTTCGACGCCGCCACCGGCAAGTCCCGGTGGACGGCCGGCATCAAGGACAGCGTGGGGAAGAGCGTCGAGCTGTCCAACGCCGTCATGACCGGCCGGCTCGTGTTCGTCCTCGCCGAGGACCGCGCCGCCGTCGACGACGCCGGCGACAAGAGCGGCCCCGTCAACCACCTCTACGCCTTCACTCTCTGACGATTCGGGGCGAATGGGGTGGCGGTCGTCGGGTAGGGCGGGCTTGAACGGCCGACAGGGAGTTTTCGATGAACGATCGCATACCGGCTGAGGCGGAGCTGGCCTGGGAGGACTTTCACCGGCTCGTCAACATGACGTCCGACGAGCTGCGCATCTGGCTGCTCACGGACGCGTCGGGCGAGGAGGCGTTCCGGGCTGGGCCCGGCCCCGGGGTGTCCGAGATGGGCGCCCGGGTGGTGGACGTCCTGCGCAAGCGGAAGGTCGACCTCACCGAGGACGACGCCGAGCTGATGCAGGAGGTCGTCGGCTACGTGGAGGACCGGCTGGAGAACCGTCCGCCGGACGCGGAGCGGGACGAGGAGTGGCGCCACGCGCTGATGAGCGTGGGGCACGACCCGCTCCGCCCGCAACCGTCCAGCGCATAGGAGGCGCGGCGCGGGCCGTCCCGGAGGTTCCGGGACGGCCCGTGCCGCCTGTGCGGTGGGGTGGGAGGGTAGG
>NZ_SMKY01000053.1 GCF_004349235.1 Actinomadura darangshiensis
CTACGGGGTGATGGCCGGGATGGAGACGTTGGCGTTCGCGGCGGTGTTCGATCCGCCGGACCGGGCCGTCGCGGTGGCGGGTGGGACGGCGATGGGGGTGTTCGCGGCCCCTGCGGCGGTGTCGGCGTTCAGACGGCGGACGATCACAAGCCCGTCACGCGCGGGAGGACACGCCTGGAGGCGCGGATGGCGGAGGTGATCGTGGTCGGTGGCGGTGTCGGCGGGATGGTCGCCGCGTTGCTGCTGGCGCGCGGCGGGCACAGGGTCCGGTTGCACGAGCGGCTGGGGCGGCTGGGCGGCAAGCTCGCCGAGCGTGAACGGGACGGTTTCACGTTCTCGCTCGGGCCGTCGCTGCTCACGCTGCCCGGCTTGTTCCGGGAGTTGGGCATCGAGCGCGAGCTCGTCCGGCTGGATGAGCTGTGCCGGTACCGGTTCGCCGACGGGTCGAACCTGCGGGCTTTTCGCGACCCCGATCGGATGGCGGCGGAGGTGGACCGGCTCGCCGCTGGTCAGGGCACGGCCTGGCGTGCTTTCCATGGCTGGGCGCAGGGGTGTCTGGCGGCGTCCCAGCGGACGTTCTTCGCCGGCCCGGTGGGTCGGCCGCCGGAGGGGGCGCGGCTCGGGGATCTGCCGGCGGTCGCGCCTGGACGGACTCTGCACGAGCTGGCGCGGCGTTTCTTCGCCGACCGGCGGCTGCGGCAGTACGTCGGACGCTATGCCACGTATGCCGGGTCGAGCCCGTACCGGGCGCCGGCCGCGCTGGGCTGTGTCGCGGCGATCGAGCATGGGGACGGCGGATGGTACGTGCCGGGCGGCCTGGCCCGGCTCGCTGACGATCTGGCCGGGCTGGTGGCCGCGGCCGGTGTGGAGATCCAGACCGGCAGTGAGGTCGCCCGGGTTTCCGCGAACGGCGACTCGGTTGAAGGTGTGCTCCTGGCGTCGGGGGAGCGGGAGGCGGCGGACGCGGTGGTGGTCAATGCCGACGCCGCCGCGTTGTACGGCCGGTTGCTCCCGGACCGGCGGCGGGTGCGCAGAATGGCCCGCTTGGGGTTGTCGTCGGCGGCGCTGCTGATCCTGGCCGGGGTCGAGGGACGGACGGAAGGGCTGCCGCATCATTCGGTGCTGTTCTCGGGCGACTATCGCGGTGAGTTCGGCGACATCTTCCAGCGGCGCGTGCCGCCGCGGGACCCGACCGTGTACATCGGCTGCTCGGCGGTGGACGACCCGTCCCAGGCGCCGCAGGGGGCGGAGAACCAGGTCCTGCTGGTCAACGTCCCGGCTGGAGACCCCGGGCGATGGCCGATGACGCCGGAGTCCTATGGGGAGTTGGTGCTGGAGCGGCTCGCGCAGCGTGGGCACGACCTGGCGGGGCGGTTGCGGTTCGTGGAGTTGTTCACGCCCGCGGATCTGCGTGATCGGTACGGCGCGCCCGGTGGGGCGATCTACGGCACCGCCTACGGGGGGCCGACCGCGCCGTTGCGCAGACCGGGTAACCGGGGGCCCCGGCGTGGGCTGTACCTGGTGGGCGGGTCGGCGCATCCGGGGGATGGGCTGCCGTTGGTAGCGATGGGCGGTCGCATCGTCGCGTCCTTGGTGGAGCAGGATTTTCCGGTCGCCGGTGCGTCGGACGTCGGCCGTAAGGGGGCCTGGTCGTGAGGGTCCTGACCGCCGTCCAGGCGGCCGCGGCGCTGGTGGTGGCGTCGCGGCTGGCGCGGGGTCGGGATCGTCCGCCGCCACTCACCGCGCATACCGGGCACCGCCCGGCGGAGCCGATCTCGGTGGTGATTCCGGCTCGTGACGAGGAGGCCCGGATCGAGGCGTGCCTGGTGCCGTTGCTGGCCGATCCGGTGGTGCGGGAGGTGATCGTCGTGGACGACCGGTCCCGTGACGGCACGGCGCGGCTGGCCGCCCGGGCGGGCGCGACCGTTGTCGCCGGCACCTCGCCGCCGCCGGGGTGGGTCGGCAAGCAGTGGGCGCTACGGCAGGGCGTGGAGGCGGCCGCGGGAGCGGTGGTGGTGCTGTTGGACGCCGACACCCGTCCCAAGGCCGGGCTGTGCGCGGCGCTCGCCGAACTGCTGGGCACTTGCGACCTGGTCAGCGCCGGTCCGCGGTTCGTCACCGGTGGCGGCGTCGAGCAGGCGCTGCATGCGTCGTTCCTGACCACTCTGGTGTACCGGTTCGGGCCGATCGGGCCGGCGGTGAGGTCGCCCGACCGCCTGCTGGTCAACGGCCAGTGCATGGCCTTCCGCAAGGCGGCGATGGAGGAGGCGGACGCCTTCGCCCGCGTGCGCCGCCACCTCACCGACGACGTCGCGCTGGGCCGGCTGCTCGCGCGGGACGGCTGGCGGGTCGCGTTCGTCGACGCGGGCCCACTGCTGGAGGTCGACATGCACACCTCCGCCGCCGACGTGTGGCGCCAATGGGGACGCTCGATCGCGTTGCGGGACGTCACCACGCCCGTCCGGCTCGCCGGTGACCTGGCGGTGGTGTGGCTGATCGCGGCGCTGCCGGTACTGCGGCTGATCGCCGGGCGCCCGACGCCCCTCGACTCGGCTCTGCTGGGGCAGCGGCTGCTGCTGTCGGCGGCCCTCCGTGGCAGCTACCGCGAGCCGGGCCCGGGCCTGGCGCTCTCGCCGCTGCTGGATCCGGTCGCCGCTGCGCGGCTGACACTGGCCGCGCTGCGGCCAGACCGTACGTGGCGTGGGCGCACCTATGGACGTGAAGCGGTCGGTCTCGCCAGGTGGGCTGTCGTCACGCCCGTGCGCCGGTACGACGGGTCCCTGGACGCGTCGCGAGACGTCCCAAGCGGTGACCGAGGCGTTGGCTCCGGTGGCGGCCGGTGGCGTGGTCGGCCAGCGCCGCCTGGCCGAAACGCAGCCCGATGAAGGTCATCAGCGCCCCGGTGGCGGCCACGTGCTCGGCCGGAGCGAACATCAGTTGGAGCGCCGGGAGCGAGAACACCGCGACGCGCGCGCCGCGGGCGAACGAGCGTCCGCCGATGCCGGTCGCGGCCAGCAGCCCGAGACCAAGCCCGAACGCAGGTGGGCAGATGACCGCGAAGCCACCGGCGAAGGTCAGGACGCAGCGTCCGCCTTTGCGGCCGGCGAACAACGGCCACGCGTGCCCGGCCATCGCGGCGCCCACCGCCGCATACACCGGCAGGACGCCGGCTCCTGTGACCGTTCCCAGTCGGCCGGTCCGCGCCCCGCTGGCCGCAAGTCCCAGTAGGCCGGCGGCCGTGCCCTTGAGCAGGTCACCGGCGAAGACGGGCGCGGCCGACCGTCCGCCCACGCGTTGCATGACGTTCCAGAAGCCGGGGTTGCGGTCGCCGACCGTGCGCGGGTCGAACCCGTGGGCGCGTCCGACGAGCACCGCGACCGGCACAGAGCCGAGCAGGTAGCCGCCGATGACGGGCACGAGCAGAGACCTCACGGCAACGGGCGTCGCCTGTGGGGATGCCTTGAGAAGCGATGTCATCGCCTCGTTTCACCTCGTCAGGTATGCGGGTGTGGACGCCATGCGCTACATGGCGTTCGATCGGCCGAAGCTGCGCGCCGCCCCCGGGCTGCGGTTCTGGCGGTTGCTCGGCACGGGCCGCGGCCGGTCCATGAGCCTGGGCGCTGACCTGCGCCGCTGGGCGCTGTTCGCGGTGTGGGACGACGAGGCGGGATTGGACGACTTCCTGGAGCGCTCGACGATCGCCGCCCGGTGGCGTGCGGAGGCTGAAGAATCGTGGCATGTGCGTCTCGTGCCGCTGGCCTCGCGCGGCCGCTGGGGTGGACGTGACCCCTTCGAGGTGCTGCCCGCCTCCCCACGGACGTCCGCCAGGCATGGCGGCTCTGGTCCGGTGGCCGTCCTGACCAGGGCTTCGATTCGTCCCGCACGACTGCCGGCGTTCTACCGCTCGATCGCGAGTGTGGACCGGGCGCTGCGACACGAGGACGGCTGCCTCGCGTCGGTCGGCGTGGGGGAGTGGCCACTGGCCCGGCAGGCGACGTTCTCGCTGTGGAAGGACGAGGCGGCCATCGCCCGGTTCGCCTATCGGGAGGGTGCACACCGCGGCGTCATCGGGCGGGTCCGCGGCGAGGACTGGTACTCCGAAGAGCTGTTCGCGCGTCTGGTGCCTTACGGGAGTCAGGGCACCTGGGACGGCCGTGACCCGTTGCGCGCCCACAGCCAGGGCTGAGCGCGTCATGTGACCGTCTCCACGGGGGGACGGCCGCAGGCGGGCACCAGGTCCTCGCCCGCGGCCAGGCCGGACGCGACCAGGCAGGCGCGCGCGATGGCGGCCGATGTCGAGGCGCCGTGCGCGACGACGACGGTTCCGGTCAGGCCGAGCAGCGCCGCGCCCCCGTGGGTGTCGGCGGTGTACAACCGCCCGACCTGGTCCAGCCGGCGGGGCTCGGCGATGCCGGCCCTGGCGACGAGACCCAAGGTGGTGCGCACGCAGCCTTCGATGTTCTTCAGCACGATGTTGCCGGTGAAACCATCGGTCACGACCACGTCCACGATTCCGGCCAGCACGTCGTGGCCCTCGACGTTGCCCTGGAAGCGGACCGGCATGGCCGGCAGCAGTTGCCCTGCGCGGCGGGCGAGCCGGTTGCCTTTACCGCGTTCGGAACCGATGGACAGCAGGCCGACGGACGGGTCGGCCACGCCCAGGACGTTCCGTGCGTAGGCGGCTCCCATCACCGCGAACTGGGCGAGCATCTCCGCGGTCGGGTCGGCCGTTCCGCCGGCGTCGATCAGGACGGTCGAGCCGGCCGGCGTGGGGAGGGCCACGGCCAGCGCCGGACGCAGCACACCTTCCCGCCGCCCCAAAGTGCGGACCGCGCACGTCACGACGGCACCGGTGGAGCCGGCCGAGACGAACGCCGCCGCCTCCCGCCGGGCCAGCTCGCAACCGGTCATCAGGCTCGTCCCCGGCCGGGCGGCGGCTCCGGCGCCCGCCTCGGTCATGGGTACGACCTCTTCGGCGTGCAGCACATCCACCTCGCCGACGGCCCCGTGTCGCCGCAGTTCCCGGCGGATCGCCTCGGTCCGGCCGACGAGGACCACCGGCAGACCGTGTTCGCGGCGCGCCCGCAACGCGCCCGGTACCGTCTCGGCCGGTCCGTGATCGCCGCCCATCGCGTCCAGCACGACGCGACGTGCCGTGCCGCCTGTCGGCTGCGTCCCGTCCTCGGCCATGTCAGGCCGTTCCGGACGGCAGGCGCCGCTCGGCCCGGCCCGCGGCGGAGGCGGCCAGCAGATGCCGCGCGAAGATCGTGGCCCTCCGCCTGCGGGGCAGTCGGGCCCGGGCCGCCAGGACGTCGTGGCCGGACGCGGCGATCCGGCCCAGGATGCCGCCGTACAGTTCGTACGCGGCGTGGATGCAGGGCCGCGAGGACGGCGCGAGCAGTTTCACACCGTCCAGGGCGTGGCGGTAGTGGTCGCGGGCACGGTCGGCCTCGAAGGCCACCAGTTCACGCATCGCCCGTGTGCAGCCACCGGCGGCGAGATCGCCCTCGGTCACCCCGAACTTGTCCAGGTCGGCTCGTGGCAGGTAGACGCGGCCGCGGGTCAGGTCCTCGGCCACGTCCCGCAGGAAGTTGGTGAGCTGGAACGCCCGTCCGAGTTCGCGGGCGGGCTCGCGGGCGAGCCGCTCGGCGCCCGGCACCGTCTCCAGCACCGGGAGCATCATCAGGCCGATGGCGGCGGCCGACCCCTCCATGTAGACCAGCAGGTCCTCGTAGGTGTCATAACGCGTGACGGTCAAGTCGGTCCGCATCGACCGCAGAAAGGCGTCGATGTCGGCCCGTTCGACGCCGAAGGAACGTACGGTGTGCGCGAACGCCGGCAGCACGGGGTCGTCGATCGGTTCGCCCGCCAGGCACGTCGCCAACCGGCGGGTCACCTCGTCAAGTGACTCCGCCCGTCCGGCCACGTCACTGGAGGTGTCGACGATGTCGTCGACATGCCGGGCGAACCCGTACAGGGCGTGCACGTGCCTGCGTTTCCACGCCGGCAGCAGCAGAGTGGCCAGGTAGAAGGAGCGCCCGTGATGGGCGTTGAGGCGGCGGCAGTGCTCGTAGCTCGTGGTCAGCGTCATCGGCTGCCTCCCAGGATCCGTTCGGCGGCCAGCCTTCCGGAGATCAGGGCGGGTGGGACGCCCACGCCGGGCGCGGTGTACATCCCGGCGAAATGCAGGCCGGGCACACGGCGGCTACGGCCCGACGGCCGCAGCCATGCCGTCTGGCCGAACCGGTGGTCCAGCGCGAACGGTGTTCCGGCGGAATGCCCCATCCGCTCCCACGCCGGCGGATCGAAGAGCAGCCGTGGCCGGTCCTCCAGATTTCCGTAGCCGAGTTCGGCGAGACGGCCCAGTAGGCGTTGCTCCAACCGCGGTGCGAGCCGGTCCCAGTCGGCGCCCGACGTCAGGTTCGGGACGGGTTCCAGCACGCTCAGCGTCGCGTGACGCGCCGGCGCCGCGGTCGTGTCGGCCTTGGGACAGGTGACCAGAAGGCTGGGATCGGGCTGCGGTCGCCCGGCCGCCAGCGCAGCGAAATTCGCCTTCCAATCCCGTCCGAAATGCAGGGTGTGGTGTGCGTGGCCGGGCAACCGCCGGTCCAGCCCGATGTGCATCACCAGGCACGACGGCGAGTAGCGGGGACGGCGCAGCCGCCAGTCCGCAGCCTCTCTGGGCAGCAGCCCCTGATGTGCGCGCACGAGGTCGCAGGCGACGACGACGTGGTCGGCGGCGATGCGTTCACCGGTGTCCAGCCGTACCGCCTTCACGCCGGAGGCGTCGGTCTCGATCCGTTCTGCCCGCACGCCGTACCTGAGGCGGGCGCCGGCCTTCTCCGCAACCGCGGCCAGGGCGGCCGGGATGGCGCGCATGCCGCCCTCGGCCGGGAAGTAGACGCCGCCGACGGTGTCCATGTGCGCGACGGCGGAATAGATCGCCAGCGCCTTGTGCGGAGCCAGCCCGACGTACAGGGCCTGGAAGGTGTGCGCCTTGATGAGCCGGTCGTCGGTCAGCTGCGAGGCCACGAACCTGTCCAGGCGGCGGAAACCGCCCGCCGCCGCAAGCTTCAGCAGCGCGGCGGGACGGGCCATGCCGCGCAGCCGGGTCATGTCCGCGTCGATGAAAGACGACCATTCCGCCTCGAACATCGCGCCGAGCCGCCGCCGGAACCGCAGATACCGGGCGGCCTCGCCGGGCCCGCACAGGGCCCGGACGTTGTCGGCCATCTCCTGCGCACCAGCGATCACGTCCAGCTGTGAGCCGTCATGAAAGGCAAGCCGGTAGAACGGATCCAGGCGCCGCAGCGGCAGCAGGTTCTCGATGTCCTCCCCGGCCGCGCCGAACGTGTCGGCCAGCACGTCCGGCATGGTCAGCACCGCAGGGCCGGTGTCGAACCGATAAGGCCCCACGTCCGCCGACCCGCAGCAGCCGCCCGGCTCGTCACGGACTTCGACTACCACGACCTCACGTCCCTGAGCCGCCAGGTGAATCGCCGCCGACAGCCCGGACATGCCTGCCCCGACCACGACGACCGGACCACGCGCCGCCATCAGTGCCGCCCGGGCGAGCCGTCACCCCGTGTCACAGGATGTCGAAAGCGCACTGATTCCTCCATCGTCATCCGTAGGGTTCTGTCCAGTTCTTCGGGACGTGACGGCGGATCGGTTGCATCTCGTCAGGCCGGAATGTCCACCAGTGCACGCGACCGGCCAGACCCCGCGCGGGTGGTACAGCCGTCGGGACCCCGACTCCTGCGGTTGAGCGCCGAGAGGCAGCTCCCCCGCCGGGGTCTGCTCACGCAGCGCGCGATCAATCGATGTCGATGACGGGTGGCGGATAGGCCGATGCTCGCCTGCCGGACGCGGGCAGTGTCCAGGGGCGATGAATGCGCGAACCCTCGATGTCGGCGAGTTCGGGCACGTAACGGCGGACGTAGTCGCCGCGGGGGTCGAAGCGGGCCGCCTGCCGCAGCGGGTTCATGACCCGGTCGGGACGAGTGTTGTTGCCGGTTCCGGCCACCCACTGCCAGTTCCCCGCGTTGTCGGCGATGTCGCCGTCGGTGAGCCAGTCGTTGAAATGGTGCAGGCCGTGCCGCCAGTCGATACCGAGGTTCCGGGTCAGGAACGAGGCGGTGATCAGACGTGCGCGGTTGTGCATGAAGCCCTCACGGCGCAGCTGCCGCATGCCCGCGTCGACGATCGGGAGGCCCGTCATGCCGTCTCGCCAGGCGGCGAGGGCGTCCTCTTCCTCGTTCCAGCGATCTCCACGCGGCCGGTAGTCCTCCCGGGCGAGCGCGGGGAACGCGGCGGCGACCTGATGATGGAAGTCACGCCACGCGAGCTGGCGCCGGAAACCGTCCGGGCCGGCCTTCGCCAGTTCCAGCGGTGAGACGCAGCCGAACTTCAGGTAAGGGCTGAGCCGGGAGGTGCGGTCGGCGGCGAGGTCGTCGTGGGCCTGGTCGTAGTCGGCGGCGGCCTCGCGCAGCCATCTCGCCATGCGGCGGCGGCCTGACCGTTCGCCACCGGGCGCCGGATCGGGGGACGAGGGGCCGGGAGTCAGATCGGCGAGTTCTGGAAGCGATTCGGGCGTCACACCGGACGGCAGACGGATCGCCTTGGGCGCCTTCGCGATCGGCCGCCATCGTGCCGCGTTCCAGACCCGCCAGTACGGCGTGAACACCCGGTAGTGATCTCCGCCGGCCGGGGTGAGGTCTCCAGGTGGGACCACCGTGATCCCGGGGTGCGCCGATACCTCGACGTTGAGTTCACGGAGCCTGCCGAGCCGTCGTGTCCCGTGCACGGACCGCTCGTCGGCGAGGAACAACCGGTCCGCCCCGGTCTGCCTGGCCAGCCAGGCGACCTCCATGACCGGATCGCCGCGGCGCACCACCAGATCGGCACCTAGATCGCGGAGTGACGCGCGGAGATCGGCGAGGCTCTCCAGGAGGAACCGGATGCGGTTGGGCGCGGCGAACGGCCCGTTCAGAATCGCGTCATCGAAGACGAATACGGGAACGACGTGCTCGGCTCGGCAGGCGGCCGTCAGCGCGGGATTGTCGTGAATCCGCAGATCACGAGTGAACAGCATGATCGAGGTGCTCATCATTCAAGTCTTCGTGCCGGCGCCCGCGCCCGGTTGCACCAGGTCCCACTCCCGCCCAGGCACTTCCCGACCAGGGAGGCCCGCTGAGCAGCCGCCGGACCGCGTCCTTGCTCCTTGATCGGCTTCATGGGGTCGCTCTCGCCCAGACGGGATCGCACGCCGGCACGCAAAGGGGTGTGCATCCGGAGCGGATGGTTCCGGCGAAGTCCGGATGGATCGTACGCTGTGCGGTCGGAGACGGCAGCGGACAGGAGGCACATGGGCGGGCCGCCGGGCCAGGAGGCCGGGCTGAGCGTGGGCGCGGTGGCGCAACGCCTTGGCGTGGCCGCCGCCACTCTGCGCACCTGGGACCGCAGGTACGGCATCGGCCCCAGCCGCCGCAGCACGGGCACGCACCGGCGCTACACCTCCGCTGACATCACGCGGTTGGAGGTCATGCAGCGGCTGATCCTGGCCGGTGCTCCGCCGGGTGAGGCGGCGCGGGCCGCGCTGGACGCGCCGCCAGGCGAACCGTTGAAGCCGCGCGGGCATGGCGCGGGCGGCAACCGAGTGCCCGTCGGCGCGGCGGCTCAAGGGCCGGAAGGCGCGGAGATCAGAGGCCTGGCCCGTGCCGCCATGGCACTGGACGCTCCCGTGATGATCGACGCCGTGCGGACCGCGCTCGGCCGGGACGGGGTCGTCCAGGCATGGAACGAACTGGTCGTCCCGGTCCTGGACGGAATCGGCCGCAAGCACGCGGCCACTGGGGATTGCGTAGATGTCGAACACCTGCTGTCCACCGTCTTGCTCGGCTGCCTGGCCGAGGTGCCGTCGCCTCCCCAGCCACGCAACACCCGTCCCATCCTGCTCGCATGCGCGCCGGAGGAGCAGCACAGCCTGCCGGTGTACGCGCTGAAGGCTGCGCTCGCCGAAGCGAACGTCGCGGCGACCCTTCTGGGGGCGCGGGTGCCGGTGCGGGCCCTGGCCGCCGCCATCCGGCGGACCGGACCGAACGCGGTATTCGTATGGTCGCAGATCACCGAGACCGGCGACCCGTCCTGGCTGAGCGGGCTCCCCGCGTCCCGCCCGCCGCACCACCTGGTCGTCGGAGGACCTGGTTGGGCTGATGACAGGCTTCCTGCCTCAGCCACGCGGGTGGGGAGCCTGGCCGAGGCCGTCGCCGGGTTGACGTCGGTGTACGAACGATTCTGATCGCCCGGGCCGGCCTGCTTCCAGCTTCAGCCGATCCGTGGTTACGCCTGCCCATTGAAGCTGACTATGAATAAGTTTTGAAGCGATTCCTTTTGGGGACAGGTGTGGGCATGACCCTTGGACCCCGGATCGCGCGGGGCGACGAGACAGCGCTGACCGAGTGCTATGCGACGCTCGGGCCTTTGGTCCGTCATCATGTGGCGCGCCTGGTCCCCGGCCACGCGGTCGACGATGTCGTCCAGGTCGTCTTTCTGGAGCTCTGGCGGACGCGCCGCCGCTTGGACCCGTCACGCAGTCTCACGCCGTGGGTCCTGGCCATCGCCCGCAAGCGCGCCATCGACCAGTTGCGCTCCGAAGCACGGCATCAGCGTCGCGCGGTGCCGCTGGAAGAGGCAGGCCGGGTCCCCGACGCGGCCCCTGCCGTGGACGCCGCGTGCGACGTCCGAAAGGCCCTCGCGGTGCTGCCCGTCCCGCAGCGGCAGGCGATCGTGCTGGCCCACTTCGGGCAGCTGACCCAGCGGGAGATCGCCGACCGGCTGAACATCCCGCTCGGCACCGTCAAGGCGCGCACCACCCGCGGGCTGCGCAGGATGAGGGAGCTGCTGTGACCCCACGCCTGCCGCCACCGGGCCCCGCCGCCGAACCGGGCCACCCGCGTCCCCGGCTCGCCGTGTCCAGTTGCCTGCTGGGCGCACCGGTCCGCTACAACGGCGGCCACAGCCGCGACCGTTTCCTCACCGGCCCCCTCGCACACCACATCGACTGGGTGCCGGTCTGCCCGGAGATGGAGATCGGGCTCGGCGCTCCCCGTCCCACCCTGCATCTGCTCACCGACGGGCGGGTCGTCACCAAGGACCGGACCGCCGATCACACCAAGGCGTTGACCGCCTTGGCAGACGACCGGATCTCCGACATCGCCGACGTCGACGGGTATGTGTTCAAGTCCCGCTCGCCCAGCTGCGGATTGCTCGGTCTACCGCGCTACGCATCCGGGGAACCCAGCGAACGTACCGACGGCCAGCCTGTGGATCGTCGCGGTCGCGGTCTGTTCTCCGACCTTGTCAAGACCGCGCTTCCTTACCTTCCCACCGAAGAGAACGGCAGGCTCAACGACCCCGGCCTGCGTGAGCACTTCATCGAACGGGTCTTCGCTCACGCCCGGCTCCGTTTCTTTTTCGATTGCGACTGGCGCCCACGGGACCTTGTCGCCTTCCATACAAGGCATAAACTGCAAATCCTCGCGCACGACCCGTCCGCCTACCGGCTTATGGGGCGGATCGTCGCCCAGGCGGGCACCCGCGACCGCGATGAACTGGAGTCCGACTATCGCGGCGCCTTCGCCGACGCTCTCGCCGCCCGCCCCAAGCGCGGCCGCAATGCCAACGCGCTACTGCACGTCTTGGGCCCATTGAGTGAGCGACTCAATCAGCCCCGGCGCCACGACATCGTGGCCGCCATCGAGTCCTATCGTCAAGGTGAGGCACCGCTCAGCGTCCCGGTAGCCCTGCTGCGCCATCACGCCGAAGGGGAACACCTCGCCTACCTGGCTGAGCAGACCTATTTGGACCCCTTTCCGGCCGACCTCACCCTCCGCCACCACCTCTGACCGTTGCAACGCGTCGCCGTTACCGCGGGCGCATGCGGGCATGCAAATGGCGGTGACCTCACACCATCGTCCACCACGGACGACGGTCAGTCGCGGCGTCCCCGGCCTGTCGTGCGATATGGCGAGCACATCGAGTACTACCTCAAACTCCACCTCGGTCACATCGAACTGGACCGGCCTGCGGCTGCCCGGCAGGCAGGGCGATCTGGGGATAAGGCCGCATACAGAGCCGCTCGCGCCGAACTCGCCGGGCTTTCGCCGCACCGCCGGACGGTCGGAGCAGCGACCATGCAGCGCATTCGCGCGACGCTCCGGTCGGCTCTGGCGGATGCGGTACGGCAAGGCTTGGTCGCAGTGAACGTGGCGAAGCTGACCAAGCTCCAAACAGGCAAGCGCCCCAAAGCGCTGGTGTGGACCAGCGAACGCGTCACCGCATGGCAGACCGCCTGCGAGCGGGAAATCGCGGCAGAGTGGGAACGAGCCGGTGGCCGTACGGGTAACGCATTCAAGCTCTGGACATCCTGCCGCGCCCTTCACGGGTGATGGTGTGGACACCCGAACAGACCGGGACCTTCCTCGATCACGCCGCAGACCACCCTTTGTACGCCCTGTTGCACCTGATGGCTTTCCGGGGGCTGCGACGCGGGGAGGCGTGCGGGCTCGCGTGGCCGGACCTCGACCTGGCCGCGGCGTCGCCGACCGTCCGCGAGAACCGCGTGAAGATCACCTACCAGGAGATCGAGGACGGCGACCTCAAGACCGACGCAGGCGACGACACGATCCCGCTCGACTCCGGCACCGTCACCGTGCTCCGCGCCCATCGCGGGCGGCGGGAACAGGGCAGGGCCGAGTGGGGCCAGGCGTGGCGGGACCCGGGAAAGGTGTTCATGCGGGGTCGCCCGCGAAGCCGCCGAAGCCGCTGCAGCACTGGTGAAGGAAGACCCCGACTCGGGAAGCCCGGCCTTCCGTCCTCCCCGCGTCCTCTCAGGACGAGGAGGAGTAGCCCTTCGTCGCGCACACACGACACGTTTCCGCAAGCCACATAGGCAAATGCGTGAGTGGGCCGCCTGGGACTCGAACCCAGAACCTACGGATTAAAAGTCCGAAATCGCCATATCAGTGCGGTGCTCTGAGTGCCATTCTGTGTCAGCCTGTCCGCATCGAGCCCAATTTTTTAGGCCGGCCAATGCCGCCGCGTGCCGATTGACCTGCGCGGATGTAGTCCTCCGCAAGCGTAGCCTTCGCCGTCGATGGTGGATGCCCTGTGGCCGGCGCGGGCATCGACCGGCTGGTGTGCACCTTGCTCTACCTGATGGCGGTAGCGCCGGTCGGTCCGTGAGCGCCGCTGACCGGTGTTCGGCTGGTCAGCGGCGCTCGGCGTGCCGCCAGAGGCCGGTCGGTGTGGAAGGAGGGGCGGCGGTAGTCGCCCTGGGGGGATTGGCCTGCGATGCGTGCGGCGAGGGAGCACCGGTCCGGGCGCAGCGGTTCGCCGAGGTCGTAGGAGTCGACCTCGTCGGCGGTGCCGTCGTGCAGGAAGACATGACACACCCGGCCCGACTTGCTTAACTATGGACGATCTTGTCGTTACTGTCGTACCCCAGGGTCGGCGAAGCGGTCACCGGAGGTAGCGATGAGGTCCGGACGGTGGATGCTCGTCGCCTGGCTGATCATAGGAGCGCTCGCCGGGGGACAGCGCCACTACTACACCCAATTTGACGGCAGCTGCGCCAGGATCGCCACGATCGGAATCACCTTGGCCTCCGGTCCGCTCAACTACATCGGTCTCAACCCCACCGCCAACTGCAAGGTCCCCCAGCCGAGCGAATGACATGTCGGGCTCTGCCACCGAACCGGACGAGCTCACTTGCCTGGGCATTCGAAGAGGGATGGCGGGGTGTTGTCGGTGAGCGCGACTCTCGTCACCTTCGGCGGCGGTTCTGGCGGCGGTGCTTGGAGGCGGGGCGCTGTTGCGGTGGCTTTTTACGGGTGGGCTGCTGTTGCGGTTTGCGGCCACGGGAGCTGTTGGGGGTGCGGCCGCGGACGATGCCGATCAGTTCCTCCATGAGGTCGGTCGTCTCGGCCTCGAGCCAGGCCAGGCCGATCTGGGACTGAGGAGCGTCGGTCACGGTGCGGTAGGTGAGGTCTTTGCGGTGGTGGAGGCGGGCCAGAGACTGCGGGAGCAGCAGGACGCCGGCTCCCGACGCCACCAACTCGATCGCGTCGGCGGTGTTCTCAGGACGGGTGAAGGCAGGCTGCCCGGGGCGGTCGCCCAAGGCCAAGACGCCGTCGAGCGGTTCGAACACGTCCTCGTCGGCGAGATCGGCAAGCTCCACCTCCTCCACCGCGGCCACGGCGTGATCCTTCGGCACCACCACGACGGTCGTCTCCAGGTACAGCGGGATCACATGAAGGGCCGTGGGTCGACGGGCAGGCGCACGAACGCCGCGTCCACACCACCGTTCCGCAGCAGGGGGACGACCTCGGTCGCCGGCATCTGCAGCAGGCGAAGCGGCACCTCCCGGACCCTCTCGGCCCAACACCCCGGGCACTTCCCGGGCGTCACGCGCCCGGCACACAGGCCAGTCGGAACTCACCATCGGTCACTCCGCCACCCTAGTCACGTCCGGACGGTTCCCTCCCGCTGGCTGCCCTTGAGGTCGGTTGATCTGCATGACCACGGCGTTGGGTTCGGTGAAGAACTCGCGGCTGTACACGCCACCTTCACGTGCGACGCCGGAGTCGCCGACGCCGCCGAACAGGGCGCGCAGGTCGCGGACGAAGAATCAGCTGACCCACCGCCGAGGTAGCGGGGCCAGTGGCCGAGCGAAGCTTTGATCGGGCATCGGGCGGCTCGTTCGACGAGCTCGGGGGCGCGAGCGGTGCCGGTGAGGGCGACCAGCCGGCGACCCTTCCGGCTCCCGGCATGCGCGGCGCTCTTGGCGGTCCCGGCCTTTGCCGCGGGGAGGTTGCAGCCGGTAACGGGTGCCGCTCGCGCGGCACCCGTCCCGCGGCTGAGGCGCCGTGCTGGTAGCCACGTAGTCCGGTCGCTTTCGCGGGTTCGGGGTTGCGGATGTTGCGTTCTCAGTAGCCGATGAACGCTGCGAGGACCGTCGGCGCCACCACACCACGCTTCGACAGCTCGCGCCGGATATTGGCCGACATCACCAGTCGGTGACTACGTCCAGGCGGGATCACGGCCGGTCAGGCCGAGGATGCGGTCCAAGGTGGGTGCGTCGGTCGGCACCGCGACTTCCGGTCCGTACATGCCCATCTCCCGCCCCTGCTCCACGCCGGTGAGCGCCCTGTCATGCAGATGCGTCAGCAGGTCGGCGGGCAGTTCCAGCTGCTGCCCGGTCGCGACCGCCAAGTCCCAGCCGTGCAAGGCCAGCTCGCCGACGATCATGTCGCCCAAGACGGGTGCGGGCAGCGTCTGCGGTGTGCCCATGCTCGTCTCGCCCTCCCAGGCGCCCGGCGGCGCCCACGACGACGTGATGTCGTCCAGCAGGGCGAGCAGGCGGCCGCGCCAGTCGCCGACCGCCAGGTCCGCCTCGGACTCGGTACCCGCCGGTTGCGGAACGGACTCCTTGCGGCCGCCGCCCGCGAGAGACGGGCCCCAGAACAGGAGGTGGTTGACCAGTGCCCGCACGTCGTACTCCGTGCACGGAGTCTTGTTGGCGAGCTGGTCGTCGGTGATGGTGCGGGCGACTGCGGCCATGGCCTCGGCAGCGTTGGACAGATGCGACATGGCAGCGAGGCTAGGCGGCCCAGGCCGGAGGGGTATTGGACAAAGGCGACATACACTCTGCCGTGTGGAGCGGGACGTTCGTGAGCTGCGGGGTGCGTGGACCAGCTATCAGCGCCACACGTTCCACAGCCCGTCGCCGGCGCTCGCGCCATGGGTGGAGCGGTACTGGGAGGCTCGCTGGGACTACGCCGAGCCCTACCGGCAGAAGATCGTGCCGTACCCGAACGTGCACCTGTCGTTCGGCGGCGGCCGCGCGGACGTCAACGGCGTGTGCAGCGGCTACCAGATCAAGGTCCTCGAGGGCCGCGATCATGTCTTCGGTGTCGCGTTCCGGCCGGGCTGCTTCCGCCCGTTCCTCGGTGCCTCCGTCTCGACGATCACCGACCGCGTCGTCCCGGCGACCGAGGTGTTCGGCCCGGATCTGCCCACGACGCTCGACGTGTCGACCGTGGACGCTTTCCTGCTGAAACACCTGCCGGACGAGGACCCCCGGGTGTGCCAGGCGGTGGCCGCCGTCGAGCTGATCGCCAAGGACAAGGCCGTGACGAGGGTCGAGCGCCTCGCCGACGAGCTGGGGCTGAGCATGCGGGGGCTGCAACGACTGTTCGCGGAGTACGTCGGCATCGTGCCCAAGTGGGTGATCCGCCGCTACCGCCTGCACGAGGTGACCGCACGCATGGCCGCCGGCGGGGCGATCGACTGGGCCGCGCTGGCGGCAGACCTCGGCTACGTCGACCAGGGCCACTTCATCCGCGACTTCAAGGGCATGTTCGGCGAGCAACCGACCTGGTACGCGCAGCGGTATTAGTCCGCGTCCTCAGGATCTGAGTGTGGGTCGCGTCCCGGCGCGGTGCGGGCGGCGGGTGGATCGTGGCTGGGTGCAGACTTTCGCCGGTGCGGCGGACTTCTCTTATGGGGAGGGAAGCCAGCCGACATGACCCGACCAACCCGCGCGGGGAGTGGTGGCTGCGGCACGCCCACTGGCTGCCGTCCGGCAGCGACCCCACCTGACCCGCGTGGACGGAGTTTTTCGGCATGCGCGGGCTTCGTCGGGCCGCTCGTCTGCGTGCGCCTGGGTGCTGCCGCGCTCGTCCTGGTGGCAGCAATGATCCCGCGTCAGGCGAGACTCCGAACGACTGGTGGGCGAACAGCGGGCCGCTCCGCCCCGCGCATCCCCGCCGGCTCGGCCTCACCCCCTGATCTGGACGCCGGGACGCTGTGGATGTGCGGCGCGGCGGGCAGAGGTCAGGTGGTCGCTCGGGAGCGGGCTTCGGCGGCCCAGTGGGGGGCGTTCCATCGGTCGGCGATGACGGCGGCTTGGGTGAAGTGGGCGGCGGCCTCGTGGTCGCGGCCGAGGAAGACGGCCAGCTCGCCGAGGGTGTTGGGCGACCGGTCGCAGCGCCAGCGCCAGGCTCGTGGCGCCCGCGGGGGGACCGTCGCGGTGCGGAAGCAGCGTCGCGTAGATCTCCTCGGCGGCGTCGCGGTCGTCCAAGGCGACGATCGCCATCGCGCGCAGCGAAGGTGAAGAAGAAGTCGGGGCGGATCGGGCCGGATGACGCGCGGACCTCCCGGCCTTCGATGACCGCCAGGGCCGCCAGCGTGATCTCGGCGACGGCGATCGCCTCGGGCGTCCGGTAGGTGCGCGCGAGTTCCAGGGCCTCGATGGTCACCTGGCGCATGGTCACCGGGTCGTTGGCGGCGGCGGCGACCGTTGCATTGGTTGAGCAGCCCGGTGACGCGGTAGACCGGCAGGTCGTGGTCGGTGCCGATCTTCACGAGCTCCCGGCAGAGTCCGGCGTCGCCGTACACTTCGGCCAGGATCTGGAGTGCCGCGGCCCGCAGGCGGGGGGTCGAGGGCCTCCTGCGCCGCCTCCAGAACGGTCGGGTCGTCCTCGCCGATCAGCTCGTTCGCGTACGCCGTCAGGAGCCGGGACCGCACCGAAGGGGTCAGTTCGCGCTCGAGCAGGCGGCTCAGGCGGTCGACGGGCCGGTCCACCGTGCCGTACGTACGGGCCTGCCAGGCGGTCGGCTCCGTCCACGCGGTGAACGCGGCGATCATCAGGTCGTCGCGGCCCCCGATGTCGTCTGGTCTAGGACGACCGTGACGCGCCGACTGTCCAGCCTGGTCCAAGTTGGAAACTGGACACGGCGGCAGCCGGTCGGCCTGGGAAGGAGCAGGGTGGAGCCCGTTCGGCCGGCTTGGTGCGAGGTGCTGCACGAGCTGCACCAGCTGGTCGGCTGCCCGGGGCTACGCGTCATCCACGACCATGCGGCCAGGGCGCTGCCGGGAGTCGCACTGTCAAAGTCCACCGTCGGCAACCTGCTCGATGGGACCACCGACCCACGCGATTCGTCGGTCGAGGCATTCGTCAACGCGTGTCTGCACTACGCGCGCACCAGAAGGACACCCCTTCCGCTCGGGAGCGAGGGGGCCGAGTACTGGCTGGAGCGCTACCAAGGGTCCCGCGAAGCCGCGAGCCGCACCGCGCCCAAGGAGTTCGGGAGCTGGCCGGTCCCACCACGAGGTGCCGAGTACCGGTTCGAGTCTTTCGACCGCCCCACCCCACGCCCCGCGTCCTACCAGCGCGCTCCCAGCTACTTGCTCGACTCCCGGTATGAGGTGGTCCCCTTCCACGATCGCGGAGTCGGGGTGCGAAGGATCCGGTGTCCGCCAACGCGATCGCGCCGGTGCTGGCGACCAAGGCAAGCGGGATGCCCACATCGCCGGGACGAACGGGTCGGCAGAGCGCGGATAGCCGTCGGCGCCTGACCCTGGTTGCAGATGGGCCCTGGGACACCTACATTCGGTCTCGGAGGTCATGGCCCGTGCGGGCTGTCCCTTCGCAGCGAAGATCGGCCTTTCGCCACTCCAGTCCCTGGTGGTGCTCCACAGTCCACCCAGGGAAGGACTCGGCATGACGGTCCCGAACCATCGAGTCACAACAGGCAAAGGCATCTGGCAGCCACCTGTCGTCCAATCGGCCGGAGACTGGACTACTTGGGCGTCCAGCGCCGAATCTTCACCCTGCCAGAACGATGGGGCGTTGACGTTCCAGACCACTGATGTGATCGGTGGTGTGCTGCTGGTGACGCTGACCGGTGCGATCGACGCCTCGAACAGTGGCTGGTTGTCAGGCCGCCTGACCACCGCGATCACCGGTGGCCCCGGTGCCGCAGGGATCGTGGTGGATCTGACCGACGTCGTGTTCTGTGACGCCAGCGGCATCTCCGTTCTGGTGAAGGCGCTGAAACTGTGCCGCCGGGGCCAGGGCACGCTGGAACTGGCGGGCGCCCACGGCAAGGTCGCCCGCGTCCTGTGCCTGACAGGCGTCGACCGGGCCCTGCCCCTGCACTCCGATCTGGAAAGCGCACTTCACGCCATCGACCGACACCGGTCGGCGTCCGCACAGCTGCCACCCCGCCGGTCGACACCGGTACCGCGCCCAGAAAGCGGCGGTGGTGAAGGTGGTGATGACAGCGGGGCAGTCGACATCGCCGTCCGAAGGTGAGGTCACCGGTCGCCGCCGGTAGCGGCCCGGAACATGTGGCCAAAGGCGGGACAAGCGGCGATGCCGAGGCCATGGTCGCGCTGTATGACCTGCTGTCGGCCGACGCATATCGACTGGCGTTGATGGCCTGCGATCGGCCCGATGTAGCCGCGCGGGCCGTCGAAGAAGCCTTCAAACACCTGGGGCCCCTACTACGGACGGAAGCCGGTCAGCGAACAACCGGTGGTGCCTGCCTGGAGGGGGCGGATCTGAGGGCGTTGATGCATCGCACGGTGCTTGGCCTGCTGGTGCGTCCGCCCGGCCGGCACGCCTCGCACGCGACCGAGACTGGGCGTGAGGGCGCGGCGGATCCTCGCGCGTGGGTCGGGCGGCCCGGGCTCTCTGCGCTGCAGTCCTGCTGCATTGCGCTGGGCTGCCTGCGGCTCTACACCACTGGCCAGATCGCAGAGATGCTCGACACCCAAGACCATGTCGTCAAGCACGCGATGACCGACGGCCTGCGCGCACTGGCCCAGCGGTAGCCGCGTCCAAGCCGCCGCCCGCGCCTGGGGACGCCGAGGCGTACGACTGAACACCATCAGCCCCGGCGTGATCTCCACACCGATGGGCGCACAAGAACTGCACGGCCCGATGGGCACCTACATCCTCCTGGTCGACGGTGGAGCGATCGCCGCGCAGCAGTGGAGCAGACCTTGACCGTCGGAACGGTTCCATCGCCTCGACGATGGTCGGTTCGAGTCCGATGGCCAGAATGGCCCCGGCCGACGCCTACCTCACCCGCCTCGCCGGCGACCGGATCGAAGTCCGCTCCGCCGGATCGGGGCCCGCCAACCAGGTCAATCCCGCCGTTGTCCAGGCGATGGCCGGAGACGGGATCGACATCTCCGCCGAGATCCCCAAGGTCCTCACCACTGACGCCGTCCGCTCCATCCGCGACGACATCCGCATCTGCATCAAACAGTTAGTCGCTGAATTCACCGCGTTACCAGACGCGTCAGGAGCGGCCGCCGGATCGCAATCATGACGGCACCGAAGGCGGCGGCGGGCGGTGGGATCGGCGTCGGCGGTGGCCTTCGCCGAAGTCTGTTCGTGTCGAGGGAGGTTGAGCGGCCGAAATCGGAGCCGGCCTATCGGCCGAAGCCGCGCGTGAGGGTGGCCGCCATCCAGGAGCGTCCGGCATTGGCGTCGCACACGAACAGCACTTAGGGGACTGATTTGCCGAGTGGTTCTACCATCACCAGCAGGTAGGCGCTGACCCGAGAGATGGTGCGCATTACCCCGTCGACACCCTGGCGGTAGAAACGCTCTTTTAGCCTCGGGCTTTCACCGGACGGCGGGTCGAGAGTGATCGTTTAGACAAGAAAAGTGCCCTTGAGCTGGGAGGATAGGGCTTGTCGAGAGTCCTGTCCGCCCCAGTCCGAAAGCACTTTTCGCGTGAAGACTACAGGTCGCCCTGCCAAGCTCGCGGTGTCTTCGGACGGGGCGGGGATCGTGGGTCAGGCCGGCGGGGTGCTGCTGATCGAGACGCTCCGGGTCACCGGGCTCGACCGGGCGCTTTCCGCTGGGCTGGAGCGGTGGCGCAGGCCGCGGGCGGTCCACGATCCGGGCAAGGTCGTCGCGGACCTGGCGGTGACGTTGGCGCTGGGCGGGGATTGCCTGTCCGACATCGCGATCCTGCGCGCCGAACCGGAGCTGTTCGGGCCGGTGTCGTCCGATCCGACGGTGTCGCGGCTGGTCACCACCCTGCCCAGGCCGGCCCGCAGGCGTTGCGGGCGATCCGCAAGGCCCGGGCGGCGGCCCGCGCCCGGGCCTGGGAACTGGCCGGTGAGCACGCCCCGAGCACCGGCGGTGACCTGATCCCGGTGGATCTGGACGCCACGATCGTGCTCGCACACTCGGAGAAAGAACACGCCGCCCCGACGTGGAAGCGCACCTTCGGATTCCATCCGATGACCGCGTTCATCGACCACGGTGCGGGCAGGACCGGTGAGGCCGCCGCGCTGGTGCTGCGGCCGGGCAACAATCTACCGCGGACCCCGTCGCTCCTGGGCGCCGTCCCCGTGTGACTCGTGTGCCTGGTCTTCGGGGCGTTGGGCACCTTCCACACTGCCGTCATGCTGTGGGGCAAGAGTACGGTCGCGTATGTGGCGGAATGCCACGACGAATGGAACGCCGCCAAGGTGAGGCGCCCCGGCTTCGGGTCAGCGCTGGGCGTGATAGTCGAGGCAGACTTGGTAGTCGGGGAGAAGTCCCGCCTTCTGCACCTCGGCCAGGGACGGCGCGGCGGCGTCCTTCGCAGAAAGCACCGGGGGCACGTTCACCGGCCACTGGATACCCAGATCGACGTCCAGCGGATGCACGCCGTGCTCCCGATGAGGAGTGTACGGTTCCGAGCATAAATACAAGATCATGGTTTCGTCGGTCAGCGCCATGAAGCCGTGGCCCAGCCCCTCCGCGATATAGACACAGGATCGGTTATCGGAGTCCAGTGTCACCGCCTCGTGCCGCCCGAACGAGGGGGAACCGGCCCGCAGGTCGACGACCACATCGAGGATCGCGCCCCGCACGCAGGTCACATATTTCGCTTGCCCCGGAGGGACATCGGTGAAATGCACTCCCCGCAGCACCCCCTTGGCCGACGTGGAGCAGTTCGCCTGCGCCAGCCGGAACGAAGACCCGGTTCGTTCCAGCAGGTCTTCCCGGAACCACTCGTTAAAGGAGCCCCGGTCGTCCCAATGCACACTGGGCGTGAACTGATAAGCGCCCTCAATCGTCAGAGGATCCACCAGATAAGTCTATCCGCTGACACGCTCTGATCAACGCCATGCGCAGTTTGATCTCAGTTCCGCATGGCGAAATCGGTTGCTCTTGCCGGCGAGGAGGCGGATGTCTTCCTTCTCCCGCCGGTGCGGGATCCTCCACACCTTGAGCTGGGCGTTTGCGCGTTCGCCGGGTCCGCGGAGCTTGGCGTGCGAGCGGTTGGCCTGTTTCCGGGACTCGGGCTTGTTGCGTCCCTTGTACGGGGTGATGACGGTGCAGGCCTGGGCGCCTTGATAGCCCTTGTCGGCCAGCGTGATGATCCCGGCCTGTCCAGCTCGCGCAGGATGCCCCACACGCGGGCGGCGGTCAGGTCGTGCGTGCGGCTGGGCAGTGCTCCCGAGGTCCACAGGATCGCCCCGTCAGGGCCGGCGATGACCTGCACGTTCATTCCGTGGCAGCGGTGCGTGGGCGAGTAGTACGGCCGGTCGGCCCGCACCCGGTCGCACGCGATGAGCGTGCCGTCCAGCATCAGCAGGTGCAGCCCGTCCTGCTTGGCCTTCCGCAGCGCCGCCAGTTTCGGCGGCCGCGCCGACAGCGGCGCCACCGCCTCCTGGACATACCTCCAGGCCGTGCTCGTCGATATCTCGAACCAGCCCCGAGACCGCCGAAGGTGTCGCTTTTGCGCAGGTGGACCAGCACCAGCAGGGCCCGCTGACCGGGGTTGAGCAACCGCCAGGTCGACCCGATCGCCTTGCGGTGCCGCCGGATCATTCCGGCCAGGATGGACGAGCGGCGCCCGACCAGCCCGATGTGGGCGGGCCGGAACGGCGCGTCGTACGCCGCGCACGCGTACCTCGTCGTCGAGCCGGGACGCTGCGAGGCCGCGCGGGATGAGCCCATAGGCGGTCAGCGCCATGCCGGCCAGGATGAGCGCCATCCCGGTGAGCATGGTGGCGTCCATCTCCATGCCGCGCATGTTGTAGTGCATGTCCGCCGAGTCGAGGTACATCGGCAGGTGCAGGGCCACGCCCGCGACGCAGGCGATGAACCCGATCCAGAAGGCGGGGGATGGGCGAAGGCGATACCACCCACGGGCCGTGTTCGCATCAGTGCGTCCTCACGAGTGTCGGCTACTTCGGAGGGGGCCTCCGATGGAGAGGATTTTCGTGAGGCCGGGGACGGCCTGTCTTCTTCTTGGTTGCTCTCCTTGCGGAGCCGGGCGCCCTGCCGTGCCTAATGTCATGAGTCGTTAATTCGTTGGCAGTATGCGGCGAGGGTTTCGAGGATCTCGTCGGCGGGTTTGGTCCACACGAACGGCTTGGGGTTCTTGTTCCACTCGTTGATCCAGCCGCGGACGTCGCGTTCCAGCTCGATGACGCTGCGGTGGGCCGAGCGGCGTAGCTTGCGGTTGGTGAGTTCGGCGAACCAGCGCTCGTCGGGTAACCCCAGGCGCATTGCTGCGCCCGGGGTCCCCTCAGAACCGGCCGTGCCCGTTTCCAGGCAACCGGCTCAAGCAAGCCCTGAAGGCTCGTAGGCGGTTGGAAGTGCTGGGCTTTGGTCGCCGTCGAGTCGGCGGCGGCAGTAGGCGTGTATGAGGTGCGTGGCGGTGTGGTCGTCCGGCGTGCCGGGGTCCGCGGCGAGGGTGATCGCGTGTCGACAATCGCTTCCGGATGCGTGCCAGCGCGTCCTTGCTCGGCCTGGTCAGCAGCTTGCTCCTGAAGCGCCGAATCTCGAACCCCAGAAAGTCCACCCCCTGATCCAGGTGGGTGATACGGGTCTTGGCCTCGTTAGAGGCCAGGCCCTGGGCGCGAGCCACCGTGCGAGCCGGTCTTTGACCTGTTCGGCCTGCTCACGCGAGCGACACAGGGCCAGCGCATCGTCGGCATACCTCACCAGGACAGGGGATCGTGGGGTGGCCTTCAAACCACCGCTGGTCTCCCAGTACCTGACTCCGGCCGCCGACTCCATGCCGTGCAACGCCACGTTCATCAGCAACGGACTGATCACTCCACCCTGGGGCGCGCCCTGCCCGGTGGGGGCGAACCGGCCGTCCTCGATCACTCCCGCCCGCAGCCACTGGCGGACCAGGCCCCGGGCGGGAAAGGTCCCCAGCGAGGCGAGGATGTGATCATGGCCGAGCCGGTCGAAGGCCGCCTCCAAGTCGGCGTCGAGCACCCACAGCCGTCTGGCGTCCTTGCGGCTCGCCGTGGTGTGAACGGCCACGATCGCGTCGTGACACCCACGGCCGGAAGCCATACGACCTCGGCTCGAACCTGGCCTCCCACTCGGGTTCCAGCGCGTTCACCGCCAGGGCCTGAAGCGCCCTGTCAGTGATCACCGGGATCCCGAGCGGGCGGCGGCGCCCGTTGCTCTTGGGCACATACACCCGCCTGACGGGACGAGGCGACCACGCAGCAGCCCCGCGCTGAAGCCAGACGACCAGATCGGCCTTCTCCTGGGAGGACATCAGGGCCACCCCGGCCGTCTTGCGGCTAGCGTTGATCTCCGTCACCCGCCGCGCGTTCACCAGCGCGTTGCTGCGGGAACGGAGCATCAGTTTCTGCAGATTCCTCACCTTGGCGAGGTCTCCCGCCTGCGATGCCGCGAAGATCCGCCGTCTCAACCGCCTTACGTGTTCCTCGGCCTGGCCCCAGTCCACACAGTCCCAGTCCAGGCCGCCGTCCTCGGGTCCGTTCACCTGATCGGTGTCCGACTCGCCCCGTCGGTTCGGGCGTCTCGACCACGTCGTCTCCGCAGGCTCACCAGACCCGCGTCAGCGCTCTTTCGAGCCAGGGCAACCGGCGCATGACATCGGACCCCATCGGGGTTGTCACGTTCCGCATGCGATAGATGCGACCGGGGTGGGCGTCCTCTGCACCCCGGGGACGGTGGTGCGCTCCCGACCGGCCAGGTTCCCCCCGGCCGGCACCCGCCGCCTTCCAACGGCCGGCCCCTATCTCCCGCTCACACAACCCATCGGCGAGAGTGCTGATGACGAGGCGCCATCGAGGATTCACTTGCGTTCGCCCGCCCGGTCTTCCCCAGCCTGTGACCCCCGGATGGAACAGGGGCCCTTGGGCACTTCCCTGGGCTTCGCACCCCGCAGTCACCCGTGACGCACGCCAGAGCGGGGACGGTCCTTACGCACTGGGCCGGGCACTACATCATCGACATCGATCCTCCTTCGATGAGCGCCGCTATACGCATGCGACCTCATTCGCACCACCAGATTGAGCCAGGACGAGCTGGTCGGGGTGAAGTGCAGGTGGAACCGGGGGTGGCGGATCAGCCACTTCTTGACCTGCTCGGTCTTGTGAGTGGCGTAGTTGTCCAGCACCAGGTGCAGTTCAAGGTCCCTGGGCACGGCGGCGTCGATCAGCTTGAGGAATCGCAGGAACTCTTGATGGCGGTGCCGGCGGTGGTGCTGGGCGATCACCGAGCCGGACGACAGGTCCAGGGCGGCGAACAGGCTGGCGGTGCCGTGCCGGACGTAGTCGTGGGTCATCCGCGCCGGGGTGGTGGGCATGATCGGCAGGATCGGGGCCGTCCGGTCGATCGCCTGCATCTGCGACTTCTCGTCCACGGCCAGGGACCAGCGCGTTCTCAGGCGGGTTCAGGTACAGGCCGGCCACGTCGCGGACCTTGTCCACGAACTGCGGATCGGTGGACAGCTTCCAAGCTTCGGGCTCGGCATTGCCGCAGCCTACCGACTACCAATGAACTATTGACTCAGAGCACTAGAGGGGTATGTTGGCGTGCTTGCGCGGCTCCGCGATCTCCCGCTTACCGCGCAGCGCCGCCAGGCCCCGTGCGAGGGCGGCGCGCGTGTCGGCCGGGTCGATGACGTCGTCGACGAGGCCGTGCTCGGCCGCGAAGTACGGGTGCGTGAGGCGCTCGGCGTACCGGGTCATCAGGACGCCGCGCAGCGCGCCCGGGTCGGCGGCGGCGGCGAGTTCGCGGCGGTGCACGACGTTCACGGCGGCCTCCGCGCCCATCACCGCGATCTCGTTGGTGGGCCAGGCGAGCGACAGGTCGGCGCCGATCGAGCGGGAGTCCATCACGATGTACGCGCCGCCGTACGCCTTGCGCAGGATCACCTGGATCCGCGGCACCGTCGCCTCGCAGTAGGCGTGCAGCAGCTTCGCGCCGTGCCGGATGACGCCCGCGTGCTCCTGGTCGACGCCGGGCAGGAACCCGGGCACGTCGACGAGCGTCACCAGGGGGACGCCGAACGCATCGCAGAAACGGACGAACCGGGCGGCCTTCTGGGAGGCGGCGGCGTCCAGCACGCCGGCCAGCACCATCGGCTGGTTGCCGACCAGGCCCACCACCTCGCCGTCGATGCGCGCCAGCGCGCAGATGACGTTGCCCGCCCAGTCCTCGTGGAACTCCATGAACTCGCCGTCGTCGGCGATCTCGGCGATGACGGTACGCATGTCGTACGGGCGGTTCGGCTCGACCGGGACGAGCTCCGCCAGCCGCGGCCGCACGTCGGCCGCGGCGCTCCGCGCGGCCGCGGCGGGCGGCGGCTCCAGGTAGTTCGACGGCAGCAGCGACAGCAGGTACCGGACGTCGTCCAGGCAGCCCTCCTCGTCGTCGTGCACGAACGTCGCCACCCCGGACCGGGCGCCGTGCACCTCGGCGCCGCCCAGCTCGGCGTGGGTGACCCGCCGGCCGCTGACCGCTTCGACGACGTCCGGGCCGGTCAGGTACATCTGCGCGGTGCCACGGACCATGAACGTCACGTCGGCGAGGGCGGGGGAGTAGGCGGCGCCGCCCGCGCACGGGCCGAGCACCACGCTGATCTGCGGGATGACGCCGGACGCGCGGACCTGGCGGCGGAAGATGCCGCCGTAGCCGTCGAGGGCCAGCACGCCCTCCTGGATGCGGGCGCCGCCGCTGTCGTTCAGCCCGATGAGCGGCGCGCCGTTCGCCAGCGCCAGGTCCATCACCTTGTGGATCTTGGCGGCGTGGGCGGCGCCGAGGGACCCGCCGGACAGCGTGAAGTCCTGCGAGTAGACGAAGACCGTGCGGCCGTCGACGGTGCCGGATCCGGTCACCACTCCGTCGGTGCGGGGACCCGCCGGTTCGTCCGGGCCTTCGGAGCGGCGGCGGAACATTCCTATTTCCATGAACGAGCCGGGGTCGAGCAGCAGATCGAGCCGTTCCCGCGCGGTCCGCTTGCCGAGCGCGTGCTGGCGCTCGACGGCCGGGGCGCGGTCGGTGAGGGTCTCGGCGCGAAGTTCGTCGCGGTCCCGCCGCAGCCCGGCCATCGACCGCGGGGCCGGTTCGGTGACCACCGCGGGCAGGCGGGCGCCGCGCGGCCGCGGTACCGGAACCTGAACCGGAACGAAGTCGGCCTCGGATGCGCTCACGAATTCCCCTTCCTCGGTGCGTTCCCGCCATTTCTGGGGCGGGGTGCGCCCTCTCCAGTGTTCGGCAGGCCAATCCTCGCGTCTTCTCCGATTTTGCCGTTGGAACGCGATCAGCCGGGAATAGAGAAAATAACACTGTCATTTTATTTGGCCGGGTATTCGAGGGTCGGCCGCGCGGAAAGGCCGCGCCGCGCCGCCCGCGCCCGGCGGTCGGGCCGGATGCGGCAGCAAACCGGGAGATGAAGGGCCCGCGGGCCGCGGCGCACACTGCGGTGGACGTCACCGCCGCTGAGGAGTGCCCCATGTCCACGATCATCGGCTCGCTGCGCAGGCTCGTCATGGCCCCGTCCCTCGCGGAGGTGGGCTTCGCTGAGCGCGGCTTCCCCGTCACCCCGTCCGAGCGGGTGCTCGTCCTGGAGGCGATACCGCAGGCCGTGGTCTGCGGCTTCGAATGGGGCATCGACGCCCGCGACCAGTGGGAGGTCGAGCGGCGGCTCGCCCTGGTCTCGCCGGAGCAGCGCGGCTTCGCCTACGAGGGCGCGACCATGGCGTTCACCGTGCTGGACGCGATGGGACCGCGCCGCGGGCACCGCACCCGCGACCTGCTGCTCGGACCCGGGCGCCCGCACATCTTCCTCGCCTACATCGGGATCGGGTTCGCGATGGCGCGGCTGCCGCGCGTCCTGTGGCGCAAGGTCCTGCCCGACCTCGCCGGGTCGCCGTACCACCCGACGATGAGCTGGCTCGCCGTGGACGGGCTGGGCTTCGACCGCGCCTACTTCGACACCCGCCGCTGGGTGGACGCGCAGGAAGTGCCCGCGCCCTACCCCTGGCTGGGCCGGCCCGACTACTTCCCGCGCGCCTTCGACCAGGGCGTCGGACGCGCCCTGTGGTTCGTCCACGGGGGCGCGCCGGACGCAGTCGCCGCCGCGGTGGGACGGTTCGCCGAGCGGCGCCGCGCCGACCTGTGGAGCGGCGCCGGGCTCGCCGCGACCTTCGCGGGCGGTTGCGACCCGGCCGGCTACGCCGCCCTGCGCGGCCACGTCGGCGAGCATGCGGCCGCTCTCGCGCAGGGCGCCGTGTTCGCCGCGAAGGCGCGCTGCCACGCCGGGTTCGTGCCCGGCCACACCCGCGAGGCGCTGCGGGCGATCACGGGCCTGACGGCCGAGGCGGCGGACCGGCTCGCCGACGACGCCGTCGTGGACCCGGACGCGCAGGGCGAGCCCGCGTACGAGCTCTGGCGCGCGAACGTGCGCGACCGGCTCGCCCCGCGCCTGCCTCGGGATTAGCGGTGCCCGGGTGCCCCGCCCGCCGCTGAGCACGACCGGAGTGGACGGGGCCTGCCGGACCGGCCAATTCTGGAATCACACGAACCGGCGAATCCAGGTGCTGAATTGAATGGTTCACTGAGAAGGCTCCGCAGCAGGATCCTGACCCCGAGCATTTCGGCCACGAAAATGTCGGTGCGCGGTTTCAGGGTCAAGGACTACGAATCCCAGGCCGTGCTGGAGACCATCGGCCGCACGTTCCTCACCGGCTACGCGGCCGCGACCCGCGTCCCCTCCATGGGCGAGGTCGCCGCGGAACTCGCGGACGTCCCGACCCGGTTCCGCGGGTTCGCCTACGAGGGCGCCGCGATGGGGCTCGCGATGCTGGACGGCCTCCCCGGCGGCGGGAAACGGCGGGTCGCCGAGTTCCTCGACGGCGCCGGGCGCGACCACGTCTACATGGTCTACGTGGGCGTCGGCTGGGCCGCGGCCCGGCTGCCCGGGTTCCGGCGGTCGAGGCTCGCCGCCCCGGACCCGCTGCTGCGCTGGCTGGCGCTGGACGGCTACGGCTTCCACCAAGCGTACTTCCGCACCGGACGGTACGTCGACGGGCAGGCCGTGGACCCGGTGTCCTGGCCCGTCTACCGCGCACCCTACGCCGGCCGTGCCGTCGACCAGGGGATCGGCCGGGCCCTGTGGTTCGTCTGCGGCACCGACCCGCGCCTGGTCGCCGACCGGATCGAGGCGTTCGCCGAGGACCGCCGCGGCGACCTGTACTCCGGCGCCGGACTCGCCGCCGGCTACGCGGGCGGCGCCGACGAGAAGGAGCTGCGCGTGCTCCGGGAGCGGGCCGGCCGGTACCGCCCGCAGCTCGCCCAGGGCTGCGCGTTCGCCGCCGAGGCCCGGCTGCGCGCCGAACTGCTCGTCCCGCACGTCGAGCTCGCCACCGAGGTGCTCTGCTCCACGACGCCGCAGGAGGCGGCGCGCGTCTGCACCGAGCGGATGCCGGCGCGGCCCGCGGACTCCGCGGCGGACGCCCGCGCGGAGGTCCCCGCCTACGAGGCGTGGCGGCGCGACGTCGCCGCGGCGCTCGTCCCCGGTCAGGACTGACCCCTACTCCACGACCACCGCGCCGGTTTCGCTCCTGCCCTGTGCCGGCGACCGCTGAAAGAAGGCTGCCCCCGAATGAGCAGGATCGCCGTCATCGGTATGGCGTGCCGCTACCCGGACGCCACCTCGCCGACGCAACTCTGGGAGAACGCACTGGCCGGACGGCGCGCCTTCCGGCGGCTGCCCGACGTCCGCATGCGGCTGGCGGACTACTGGGACGCCGATCCCGCCGCGCCCGACCGGTTCTACGCCCGCAACGCCGCCGTCCTGGAGGGCTACGAGTTCGACCGGGTCCGGCACAAGATCGCCGGGAGCACGTTCCGGTCGACGGACCTGACCCACTGGCTCGCCCTCGACACCGCCGAGCGGGCCCTCGCCGACGCCGGGTTCGCCGGCGCGGAGGGACTGCCCGGCGAGCGCACCGGCGTGATCGTCGGCAACACGCTGACCGGGGAGTTCTCCCGCGCGAACCTGATGCGGGTGCGCTGGCCGTACGTCCGCCGGACGGTCGCCGCCGCGCTGCGCGACCAGGGCTGGGCGGACGAGGACCTCGCCGAGTTCCTGGCCGGGCTGGAGCGCCGCTACAAGGCGCCGTTCCCGGCGGTGAACGAGGACACCCTCGCCGGAGGGCTGTCCAACACGATCGCCGGCCGGATCTGCAACCACTTCGACCTCAAGGGCGGCGGCTACACGGTGGACGGCGCGTGCTCGTCCTCGCTGCTGTCGGTCGTGACGGCCTGCCGCGCCCTGCTCGACGGGGAGCTGGACGCCGCCGTCGCGGGCGGCGTGGACCTGTCGCTGGACCCGTTCGAGATCGTCGGGTTCGCCAAGACCGGCGCGCTGGCCAAGGGCGAGATGCGGCTGTACGACCGCGGGTCCAACGGCTTCTGGCCGGGCGAGGGCTGCGGGATGGTCGTGCTGGTCCGCGAGGAGGACGCGTGCCGGTACGGCCGCGAGCCCTACGCGGTCGTCGCCGGGTGGGGCGTGTCGTCCGACGGCAAGGGCGGCATCACCCGGCCGGAGAAGCACGGCTACCGGCTGGCGCTGCGCCGCGCCTACGAGCGTGCCGGGTTCGGCATCGACACCGTCGCGTTCTTCGAGGGGCACGGCACCGGCACGGCGGTCGGCGACGCCACCGAGCTGACCGCGCTGTCGGAGGCGCGGGCCGAGGCGGGCGGCGGCGCCGCGCCGGCCGCGATCGGGTCCGTCAAGGGGATGATCGGCCACACCAAGGCCGCCGCCGGGATCGCCGGGTTCGTCAAGGCGGTGATGGCGGTGCGCGAGGGCATGGTGCCGCCGACCGTCGGCTGCGTCGACCCGCACCCCGTCCTCGCCGCCGAGGACGCCGCGCTGCGGGCGCTGCGCCGGGCGGAGCCGTGGCCGGACGACGCGCCGCTCCGCGCGGGCGTCACCGCCATGGGGTTCGGCGGCATCAACACGCACCTGGTCGTCGAGGGCACCGGCCGGCGCCGCTCCGCGCCCGCCTCTGCCGCGTCCGACGCCCTGGTGCGCTCGGTGCAGGACGCCGAGCTGCTCCTGTTCGACGCCGACACGCCCGGCGAGCTGCGCGACCGCCTCGCGGGGCTGGCCGACTGGGTGTCGTCGCTGTCCTATGCGCAGCTGTCGGACCTCGGCGCCGCGCTGCAGCCCCGGCTCACCGGCGGTTCCGCGCGCGCCGCGGTGATCGCCTCGTCCGCGCAGGAGGCTGCGGAGCGCATCCGCCGCCTCGTCGACGCGCTGGACGCGGGGGAGACCTCCCGGCTCACCCCGGCCGGGACGTCCTTCCTCGGCCGGGTCGCCCGGCCCGCCAAGGTCGGGTTCCTGTTCCCCGGGCAGGGGTCGGGGCGCGGCACGAGCGGCGGGGCGATGCGCCGCCGCTTCGCCGTGGCCGAGGACGTCTACCTGCGCGCGGCGCTCCCGTCGGCCGGGGACGTCACCGCGACGGCCGTCGCCCAGCCCCGGATCGCCACCGGGTCCATGGCCGGGCTGAGCGTGCTGGAGACGCTCGGCGTGCACGCCGTGGTCGCGGTCGGGCACAGCCTCGGCGAGATCGCCGCGCTGCACTGGGCGGGCGCGCTCGACGACGAGGCCCTGCTCCGGGTGACCGCGCTGCGGGGCCGGACCATGGCCGAGCACAGCGCGTCCGGGACGATGGCGAGCGTCAGCGCGCCGCCCGAGCGGGTCGCCGACCTCGTCACCGGCCTGCCCGTCGTCATCGCCGGGTACAACGGCCCCGCCCAGGCGGTGATCGCCGGACCGGACGACGCGGTGCGCGAGGCCGGGCGGCGCGCCGCCGACGCGGGCCTGCCCTGGACCGGCCTCGCCGTCTCGCACGCGTTCCACTCGCCGCTGGTCGCGCCCGCGGCGGGCGCGTTCGTCGACGGGCTGGCGGAGGAGCGGTTCGGCGACGTCGAGCGGCGCATCGTGTCCACCGTCACCGGGGAGCCGCTGCCCGCCCGCACCGACGTCCGGGAGCTGCTGCGCCGGCAGATCACCGAACCGGTCCTGTTCAGCCAGGCGCTGCAGCTGGCCGCCAAGGAGGCCGACCTGTTCGTCGAGGTCGGGCCGGGCCGGGTGCTGACCGGGCTGGTCGCCGGCATCACCGGCACCCCCGCCGTCGCGCTCGACACCGACGACGAGTCGCTGGCCTCGCTGCTGCGCGTCGCCGCCGCGGCGTTCGTGTCCGGTGCGCCCGTCGACACCGCGGCGCTGTTCCGGGGGCGGCTGGTCCGGCCGCTGGAGATCGGCGCCGAGTTCGACTTCCTGGCCAGCCCGTGCGAGGCGGCGCCGGAGCTCAGCCTCGACGTGGCCGCCGAGACGTCCGTCCCGGGCCCGGACGGCGCGGGCGACGGCGGTGCGAGCGGAGCGGCCGCGGCGGCCGCGGCCGGCGGGGAGACCAGCGTCGAGCTGCTGCGCCGCCTGGCCGCCGAGCGCGCCGAGCTGCCCGCCGAGCTCGTCCGCGACGACAGCAGGTTGCTCGACGACCTGCACCTGTCCTCGATCACCGTCGGCCAGCTGATGAACCAGGCGGCGCTGCTGCTGAACCTGCCCCCGGCGCAGACCGCCGCGAACTTCGCGACCGCCTCGCTCGGCGAGCTGGCCGCCGCCCTCGACACCCTCGCCGAGACCGCGTCCGGCGCGTCCGCCGCGCCGGTGGTCGAGGGCGCCGCCGCGTGGGCGCGCGCGTTCACCGTCGACCTCGACCCGGTCCCGGTTCCGCCGCCCGCCCAGCCCGAGGACGACGGCCCCTGGACGCTGTTCGCGCCTCCCGGCCATCCGTTCGCGGACGCGCTACGGCAGGCGCTGCAGCGGGCCCGCGTCGGCACCGGAGTCCTGGTGTGCCTGCCGCCCGATTGCGACGAGGACGCGCTGCGCCTCGCGCTGGACGGCGCGCACGCCGCGCTCGCCGACGGCGCCGCGACCCGGTTCGTGCTGACCGGGCGGGGGCGGGGCGCCGCCGGGCTCGCCAGGACGCTGCGCCTGGAGGCCCCCCGGCTCCGCGTCACCGTCGTCGACCTGCCCGCCGGGTCCGGCGCCGTGGAGCGCGTCGTCGCCGAGGTCGCCGCCACCACGGGCTTCAACGAGGCCGTGCACGACGACGAGGGGCGCCGCCTCGTCCCGACGTTGCGGCCGATGCCGGTGACCCCCGCCCGACAGGAGCAGCCGCTCGGCCCGGAGGACGTCCTGCTCGTCACGGGCGGCGGCAAGGGCATCACCGCCGAGTGCGCCCTCGCCGTCGCCGCCGGCACCGGCGCCGCGCTCGGCGTCCTCGGCCGCTCCGACCCGGACGGCGACGCCGAACTGGCCGCGAACCTGCGGCGCATGGCGGATTCCGGGGCGCGGGTCCACTACGTCCGCGCCGACGTGACCGACGCCGCGCAGGTCGAGGCCGCCGTCGCGGAGATCGGCGAGGTGCTCGGCCCGGTCACCGGGGTGCTGCACGGCGCGGGCCGCAACGAGCCCGCCGCCCTGCCCAACCTCGACGCGGCCGCCTTCCACGGCGCCATCGCCCCGAAGACGGACGGCCTGCGGGCGGTGCTCGGAGCCGTCGACCCCGGGGCGCTGCGGCTGCTGGTCGCCTTCGGCAGCATCATCGGCCGCAGCGGGCTCCCCGGCGAGGCGCACTACGCCGTCGCCAACGACTGGATGGCCCACCTGACCCGCGAGTTCGCCGAGCGGCACCCCGACTGCCGGTGCCTGTGCCTGGAGTGGTCGGTCTGGTCCGGCGTCGGCATGGGGGAGCGGCTGTCCGTCGTGGAATCGCTCGCCCGCGGCGGGATCACCCCGATCGGCCCCGACGAGGGCGTGGCGCTGATGCGCCGGCTCGTCGCCGACCCGGACGCGCCCCCGGTGGTGGTCGTCAGCGGCCGGACCGGACGCGTGGACACCGTCCGCCGGGACCGCGCCGAGCTGCCGCTGCTGCGCTTCGTCGACCGCGTCCTCGTCCACTACCCGGGCGTCGAGCTGGTCACCGAGGTCGAGCTCGGCGCCGGCACCGACCGGTACCTGCCCGACCACCTGCTCGACGGGAACATGCTGTTCCCCGCGGTGTTCGGGATCGAGGCGATGGCGCAGGTCGCCCGCGCCGTCACCGGGAACGAGACGACGCCCGTCGTCGAGGACGCCGCGTTCCTGCGGCCCGTCGTGGTCCCGCCGGACGGGTCCACCGCCGTCCGCATCGCGGCGGTCGCCACCGGCGACGACACCGTCGAGGTCGCGATCCGCAGCGCGGAGACAGGCTTCGCCGCCGACCACTTCCGGGCGCGGCTGCGCTACGGCGCCGGCGCCCCGGCCAGCGGGCCGCCCGCCCAGGTGCCGGACGGGCTGCCGGACGTCCCCCTCGCCCCCGCCGGTGACCTGTACGGCGGCGTGCTGTTCCAGGGGGAGCGGTTCCACCGGCTGCGCCGCTACCACCGCGCCGCCGCCCGGCACGTCGACGCCGACGTGGCCGCCCAGCCGGCCGACTGGTTCGCCGGATACCTCCCGGAGGCGCTGCTGCTCGGCGACCCGGGGCTGCGGGACGCGCTGATGCACGGCAACCAGGTCTGCGTCCCCGACGCGACCCTCCTGCCGGTCGCGGTCGACCGCGTCCACCCGGGCGGGGAGAGGCTGACCGGGACGCTCCGGTACTGTGCCGTCGAACGCGAGCAGGACGGCGACACCTACACCTACGACATCGCGGTCCGGGACGCCGCCGGCACCGTCGTCGAGCGCTGGGAGGGCCTGCGGCTGCGGGCCGTCCGCAGGTCCGACGGCACCGGGCCGTGGGCGGTGCCGCTGCTCGCCGCCCACCTGGAGCGCACCCTCGCGGACGTCGCCGGGATCCGTGTCGCGGTCGGCCTCGAACCCGGCCTGGCCTCGGGCGACGGACCGGGCGACGGGCGGGGCGAGGGCGATCGCCGCGAGCGGTCCGCGCTCGCGGTGAGCCGGGCGCTGGGCCGCCCGGCAGCCCTGCGCCACCGGCCCGACGGCCGGCCCGAGCTGGACGCCGGCTCCGGCGGCCCGGACGGCGAGGTCGCGGTGTCCGCCGCGCACGGCCCCGGCCTGACCCTCGCCGTCGCCGCGCCGGGTCCGCTCGGCTGCGACGCCGAGCGGGCCGTCCCCCGCCCGGATTCCGAATGGGACGGCCTGCTCGGTCCGCACCGCCCGCTGCTCGACCTGGTCGCCGCGGAGCAGGACCCCGGCACCGGCACCGCCGGCACCCGGATCTGGGCCGCCCGCGAGTGCCTGCAGAAGGCGGGGCTGCCCGCCACGGCGCCGCTGACGCTGCTGCCGGCCGCCCGCCCCGGGTGGGTGGTGCTGGCCTCCGGCGACCTGCGCGTCGCCACGTTCGCCACGACCCTGCGGGACGTCCCGGAGCCGGTCGTGTTCGCAGTCCTGAGCCGGCCGGTCGCCACCGGCCGCGCGTGACCCGAGAAGGGCGGTCGCAGAACACCCATGGGCAACTACTTCGAGTACCTGCACACGGTCGGTTTCGAGGAGACCAACCTCGTCGGGAACGTCTACTACGTCAACTACCTGCGCTGGCAGGGGCGGTGCCGGGAGATGTTCCTCAAGCAGCGGGCCCCGGCGGTCCTGGACGACCTGAACGCCGACCTGAAGCTGTTCACCCTCCGGGTCGACTGCGAGTTCTTCGCGGAGATCACCGCCTTCGACGAGGTCTCGATCCGGATGCGGCTCCTGGAGCTCGCGCAGACCCAGCTGGAGTTCGGGTTCGACTACGTCCGGCTGGACGGCGGCGGCGCCGAGACCCTCGTGGCGCGCGGGCGGCAGCGGGTCGCCTGCATGCGCGGCCCCAACGGCCGGACAGCCCCCGCCCGCATCCCCGAGGCCCTCGGCCGGGCGCTGCAGCCCTACACCGCGGGCCTCGCCGAGGCGGGGAGGACGGCGTGAGCGCCCTCGACCCCGCGAGGCTGCGGCGCGCCCTCGGCGCGTACGCGACCGGCGTGACCGTCGTGACGGCCGGCCGGCCCCGCCCGCACGGGATGACCGCGAACTCCTTCACCTCGGTGTCGCTGGACCCGCCGCTGATCCTGGTGTGCGTCGGGCGGGGCGCCAACATGCACCGCAACCTGCTCACCGGCGACCAGTTCGGCGTGTCGGTGCTCGGCGCCGGGCAGCAGGCGGTGGCCCGGCACTTCGCCGACCCGGCGCGGGCGCTCGGCGCCGCGCAGTTCGACGCCGTCGACTGGCATCCCGGCGTGCTGACCGGGGTGCCGCTGATCACGGGCGCGCTCGCCGGGTTCGAGTGCGAGGTGTGGCGCCGCTACGACGGCGGCGACCACACCATCTTCACCGCCCGGCTGCTGTCGATGGCCCGCCGCGACGACGACGGCGCCCTGCTGTTCTTCGACGGGCGATTCCACCCGCTGCGCCCCGAGCGCACGGAGGTGACGGCATGAGCGCGGCGGAGCGGGAGCCCGTCCCCGCGCCGGAGGCGGCGGGGGCGGGCGCGGCCGCCGAGCCGGACGCCGCGCCCGGCGGGCGGCGGACGCCGCCGGGCCCGCCGCGGCGGGCCATGCCGGGCATCTTCGCCAAGCTCGTCCGGGACCGGCTCGGCCTGATGATGGACGCGACCACCCAGTACGGGGACGCCGTCCGGGTGGCGGCCGGGCCCAAGACGCTCTACATCTTCAACCACCCCCGGCACGCCAAGCGCGTCCTCGCTGACAACGCGGGCAACTACCACAAGGGCATCGGCCTCGCCCAGGCCCGCCGCGCCCTCGGGGACGGGCTGCTCACCAGCGAGGGCGAGCGGTGGCGCGCGCAGCGCCGCACCGTGCAGCCCGCGTTCCGGCAGTCCCGCATCGCCGCGCAGGCCGGCGCCGTCGCCGAGGAGGCCGCCGGCCTCGTCCGGCGGCTCCGCGAGCACGCCGGGCGGGGCCCGGTCGAGCTGATGGGCGAGCTGACCGGCCTCACGCTCGGCGTCCTCGGCCGGACCCTCCTGGACGCCGACCTCAGCGCCCACGGCGGCATCGGCGAGGCGTTCGAGGCCGTCCAAGACCAGGCGATGTTCGACATGGTGACGCTCAGCGCCGTGCCGCCGTGGACGCCGCTGCCCAAGCAGCTGCGGTTCCGGCGCGCCCGCGCCGAGTTGGCCCGGGTCGTGGACCGGCTGGTCGCCGAGCGGACGGCGCGCGGCGCGGACGGCGACGACGCGCTCGCGCTGCTCATCGCGGCGGCCCGCTCGGCCGCCGACCCGGAGGCCGCCCGCCGCCGGCTGCACGACGAGCTGATCACGCTGCTGCTCGCCGGGCACGAGACGACGGCCAGCACCCTCGGCTGGTCGCTGTACCTGATCGACCGGCACCCGGACGTGGCGCGGCGGCTGCACGAGGAGGCCGTCGCCGTCCTCGGCGACCGGCTGCCCGAGTACGCGGACCTGCACCGCCTGACCTACACGGGCATGGTCATCGAGGAGGTCATGCGGCTCTACCCGCCCGTGTGGATCCTCACCCGGACCGCGCTGGCGGCGGACGAGGTGGGCGGCTACCACGTCCCCGCCGGGGCGGACGTGCTGATCGCGCCGTACACGCTGCATCGCAACCCGGCCTTCTGGCAGGACCCGGAGCGGTTCGAGCCCGAGCGGTTCGCGCCCGGGAACGCCACCGCCCGCCCGCGGTACGCCTACATCCCATTCGGCGCCGGGCCCCGGTTCTGCGTCGGCAACCATCTGGGGATGCTGGAGGCCACGTTCGTCCTTGCGCTGATCGCCCGCGAACTGCGGCTCTCGGTGCCCCCGGGGCACCGGGTCGTCCCCGAGCCGATGCTGTCGCTGCGGATGCGCGGCGGCCTACCGATGAACATCCGTCTTGTCGAGTCCGGCGGCCGATGACGCCCTGCCCGCCCTTCGCGGCGGGTCCGGCGCGCCCCGAGCGGGTCCGGCACCGCCCCGCCCCCCTGGGCGGAGCGGTGCCGGACGTCTTTCGGCGGGGGCGTCAGCCGGTGGTGGCGTTGGCGTCCGTCCTGATGAAGGTGAGGGCGAGCAGTACCGGCGGGTCGATCATCCGCATCGGGCGCAGCTGGACGACCACGGGGAGCGGCACGGTGTCCGCGGCGATCGAGATCGGGCCGTGGCTGCCCACCCACGGCACCGGCTCGTCGGCGAGGGGGCCGGCCGGCACCGGGGGGTCGTCGTCCGACAGGGAGTGCGCCAGGACGTACCAGGTGCCCTGCGGGACCCGGTCCAGCCGGAAGCGCCCGGGCCCGTCGAGCACGGTGCAGCGGATGGGGGAGCCCTGCGGGATCGGCTCGGGGAACAGGCCGACGAACACGGTGCCGGTGGTGCCGTCCTCCGGGGGGAGGATCCGCCCGCCGACCGACACCGACCGCGTCCCCCAGTCGTTGCGGCGCGGGTCGGTGTGGATCCGCGGCCGCACCCCGCCGCGCTGCCGGTAGAGGGAGGGCGCCAGGCCGACGCTGCTCTTGAACCGGGAGCTGAACGTCCCGACGCTCGTGTAGCCGACCTGGTTGCTGATGTCGGCCACGGTCATGGTGGTGGAGATGAGCAGCCGCTTGGCCTCCTGAAGCCGGAGCGCGGACAGGAACCGGCCGGGGGACACCCCGGTCACCTGACGGAAGACGCGGGAGAAATGGAACTTGCTGAAGAGCGCGGTACGGGCCATGTCGTCGATGGTGAGCTGCTCGCCTAAGTTCAGGTACATGTTCTCGATTACACGTTCAACGGCCTCTTCCGAGATGTTGCGCATGACGCGGCATCCTTCCGTCCGTGACGCGGTCGGGAGTCGGCGCGGGAATCCGGTGAGAAATGCCCGGGAAAGGCGTTTCCAAGATCGTCTTCCGGTGCGCCACTGACCATTGATCTGATCGCGTCATAATATTAGAAAAATGGCGTTGCCTGGTCAATGGACGGAACGTCGAACATAACGCCGTAATTAGTTAATAACTGTTTTCGGCATTCCGGATGACGGAACGGCGAACACCGGGAGCGCGCGGGTGCGGGGCGCCGGAGGCGCGCGGGTGCGGCGGGGACGGCGGTGTCC
>NZ_SMKY01000540.1 GCF_004349235.1 Actinomadura darangshiensis
CGGCGGGGCGGAGCACGCGGCGGCGCTCGGCCTGGGCGTGCTCGGGGGGGGGGCGAGCCCGCGGCCGGGCCCGTCCGCCACTCGTAGGCGGTGCCGTCCCAGCCGACGAGGTAGGGGCCGACGTCGCGGTAGGTGACGCTGACTCGACGCAGCCCCTCTTCCTCGTCCAGCACGATCGCCACAGCGACCTGGGGAGCGCGGCGCCGCACGGCCGCATGGAGGACCTCTGCGGGCCCGAAGATGTCTCGCATGTTGGGCTCCCGCATCAGTAGTGGTGGCGTGGCGCGTGGTTCGGCCTGGCGGCGGACTGGACGGGCGGCACGCCCGACCGCGAAGGCAAGATGGGCTGCGCCAGGGCCGCGTAACCGTGTGCTCCGAGTTCGGTCAGGCGGCGGCCGAGTTCGGCCTGGGAGGCGGCCTCGACCAGGCGCCACCGTCCCGCGCCGTCACGCGCGACCGCCCACCAACTGCCCGTCGCCTTCCCGTACCAGCAGGTCACCGGGTTCGGCATCAGGACTCCCCCAGCCCGCACAGCACGCGCTCCGCGGCTCCGGCGACATTGCTGATCGCGCCGATCGGTACGCCGGACGTCCAGCTGTAGAGGCCGCGTCCGGCCACGATGGTGCGGCGGATGCTCCGTGACGATTCGGCGATGACAGCTTGCCCGTACACCTGCGCCGTCACGCCGTGCCCGCGCAGAATCTCGGCGAGCGCGTGGGTCGCGCGGCGGCAGTCAAGCCGGTCGGCCTCGTCCAGCAGCGTCCGCAGTTCGGCGGGCGAGCCGGCGGCGATCACCAGGGGCGGGGCCATGTCGCGGGACGCCCGCAACACCGGCGGCTCCTGGACGAGTTCGATCGTCCAACCGGGGAACTCGGCGGCGAGCCCACCGATGTCCGTCTCACCCGCCATCGGGCGGCCGCCCCTAGCATCGTTCACAGGTCCGACCTCCATCGGGCCAGGCCCCGGAACCACCGGCGTTCGCGCGCCGGCCGGGGCCGCTTTCGTGTCAGCGACACCTTTCGCACCCCACCTGACCGCAGTCAGCATTAGCGTGGAAGGCGCTGCGTGCTGCCGACCCGGCGGGCAGTGTCAGGCAGCGGGTCAACCCGGGGCGAAACGGGCGAGGCGATGGTCACCTTCGGTGAGAAGCTCCGTCAGCTCATGGCGGAGCGCGGGATCAGCCAGCGAAAGCTCGCGCGACTGGTCCCCTGTGATGACGGATTCCTGTCCCGCATCGGCAACGACCGCAGACGCCCCTCCCCCGAGTTGGCGGCGCGGCTGGACGAGTTGCTCGACGCGGGTGGTGAGCTGGCCGCACTGCGTCCCTCCACGTTGCCGCCTACGCCCAGGGGCGGCACTGACGAGGAGATCGAGGCGCTGGACCTCGCGCGTCGCGTCGCCGCCAGCGAGGTCGGAGACGACATGCTCGTCGCGCTGGAGATGGTCGTGGACGAGTTGGCGTCCGCGTATGCGCTCACCCCGCCGGCCGACCTGCTGCCCCGGATCCGGCGCCACCTCGGTTACGTGTCCGCGCTCCTTGACGCACGCATGACGCTGGCCGAACGCCGCCGCCTGATCGTGATCGGCGCCTGGCTGTCGCTGCTCGCCGCAACCTGCGACATCGACCTGGGCCAGAATCTCATCGCCGCGGCACGGCTGCGGACTGCCGCACAGCTCGCCGAGCACGCCGACCGCCCGGAGATTCTCGCGTGGGTGCTGGAGACCCGCGCGTGGCAGCGACTCACAGACGGGGACTGCCGGGAAGCGATCAAGCTGGCGCGGGGAGCGCAGGAGGTCGCGCCCCGCAAGTCGTCGGCGTTCATCCAGGCGACCGCGCAGGAGGGCCGCGTGTGGGCGCGGCTCGGCGCCGGCCCGGAGACGCGTGACGCCCTCGCGCGGGTGGATCGGCTCGTGGAACCCCTCGCGCGGCCTGATCGGCCCGAACATCACTACCGGTACGACCCGACCAAGCGTGAGGCGTACACGGCGACCACGCTCGCCTGGGTCGGGGATCCGGCGGCCGAGGCGCATGCGCGGGAGATCGTGGCGCGGTTGGAGCGGCCGTCCGACGGCCCGGCGCGGCCGAGGCGGGCGGCGTCCGCGCGGCTCGACCTGGCACTCGCCCTGTTCGCGGGAGATCAACCCGCGCAGGCGGCGCACACCGCGCTGGAGGCGGTGGAGAGCGGTCGGCTGGTGCCGTCGAACTACTGGCGGGTGAGTCAGGTGATCACGGCGGTGGAGGCGCGAGGCGTGCCGGAGGCCGCTGAGCTGCAGGAGGCGTACCGCGAGCTGTGCTCCTGAGTGATGTCCGGCCGCGCGAGGTCGCGGCCAGGCCGGCCTCAAAGCCGATGTCGCGTTCGCGTGGCCGTCCAGGCGCTTTAGTCGTGGTCGCTCGGGGGTGTGGTGACGACTGCGGTGGTCATTAGTTTGTCGGCGAAGGTTTGGTGGCGTGGGTCCCAGAGGGGCCATAGGTAGCCGGCGTAGCAGGGGAGGCTGTCCAGGACGTGGGCCAGTCTGCGTAGGAATGCTTTGCCAAAGCCGATGGGGGCCGGGTTGTCGGCGTGCTGGAGTCTTATCTTGAGGAGCCGTTTTCCCGGGGTCTGGCCGGTCAGACCTTCCTGGCGGCACAGCCACAGGGCCGTGGCGAGCATGCCCAGGTAGGCGGCCGCCACGAGGAGCGGGACGAGCCAGTCCATGATCAAGCCGGGGTCGGCGTCCAGGGCCTTGCCTGCCAGGGTGACGAGCAGCAGCAGAGCGAAGACCGCGATCGGGGGGACGGCGAGGCAGAGGCCGTCCACCAGTGTGGCGAGCACCCGGCGGTTCCAGGG
>NZ_SMKY01000541.1 GCF_004349235.1 Actinomadura darangshiensis
GGTGCGGGTGGTGTGGTGTAGGGGGTGGCCTGGGCGCCACAGGGTGATGGTCATGGTCGGGCCCTCTAGTTGGGTCAGGACGGCCTCTTCGATGCCGGCGGTGAAGAAGTGGGAGTCGGTGAAGGCGTCGGCGTCCATGCCGCGGGCCGTCAGCATCTGCTTGATGCGGTCGCGGTCGGTTTCCGGGTTTGCGCGCCCGGAGATCTTGGCGTCGCCTGGGCCGGTGGGCTTGGTCTCGGTGCTGAGGAGGACGGGTGGGCCGTGCAATGCGAACCGGGGGTCACGCTGGAGGTCGCGGGTCTTCAGAGCGCCGGACATGGAGCCGAACCAAAGGTCGTCGCCGATGAAGTAGGCCTCGATGCCGCTGACCCGTGGCGAGCCGTCGCTGCGCAGCGTGGGGCGGCCCTGGTACGGGAATCATTCGAAGCGCACAAGCACAAGACGCTGCAACTCCGGTGCCGACTCGACGACCTCGTGCCAGTTGGCCATTGGCCTCCCCACGTAGAGGGACGTTGTACCGAGCACATGAACCTGCCACTTGGGTCCGACACTTTGCCTACGCCGAACGCTTGAAGGCGGGGCGCGGGTCGGCGTCTCGCTGGGCGAGCTTGGGCGTCGGCATTTGCGGACGTTCCTGGGCGGGCGTTGCCCGGCAGGAGGTTCGCGTAGCCCGGTCGGGCGAGGGCAGTTCGCCCAGGCCCATTAGTTGTCAGGCTGGGGTAGGCGGGAGACGTATGACGGCTGTTCCCGCGTCCAGGTCGATGGTGGTGTGCGGGGGTGCGGCGTCGTTCTCCTCGTCCCGATGGATCAGGGACGAGCTGCGCTGGTCTTGCTGGTTGCGGTGCGTCCCCTGGAAGAAGACGTCCAGCTCCCCTACCGCGATCGCTGAAACCGGGCGGCCCACCTCGTCCCGGCGCCAAGGGAGGCGGAACTTGCGATGCGCCCACAGGCCGGCGTGGTCGAGGACGGCGAAAGCGACCAGGCCGACCACGAGCCCAGGAATCGTCATAAATGCAACCAGCGCCATAGCTCCGCCAACGAACGTGCCGCGCCGGCAGTTGCACTGCCGCGCCGAGGCGACCCATCGAGCCCGCGGAGGGTCGCGTCATGGGTGGGTCGGCGTGGGGCGGGTGGTGGTGCTGCCGCAGATGCGGAGTGTGCTTTCCAGGCACAGGGTCGCCGCTTCGTCGGCGGATAGGCGGGCGGCGGAGACCTCTGCGGCGGCGGCGTGTTGGAGTCCGATGACGGCGGCGGTCAGCCAGGCGGCGGAGACCGAACCGTCCAGGTCGCCCGTGCGCTGGCCTCGCTGGATGAGCCGTTCCAGGCGCGGGGGCACGACGTCGTGGGGGTCGTTGCTCGTCGGCCGCGGGATCCAGGTGACGGTCGGGTCCAGCAGGAGCGGGTAGCGGCGGAGGAATCGCCAGCCGGCGTCGAGGAACCCGGCCAGCGCGTCGGCGGGCGGGGCGGTTTCGAGGTCGGCGGCGTCGAGCAGGGCGGCGTATTCGGCGGCCGCGGTCTCGATGAGGGCGGCCATGAGGGCGTCGCGTGAGGGGAAGTGCGCGTAGACGGTCTGGCGGGTGACGCCGGCCTTGGTGGCGATCTCCTCCATGCTCGCGTCGGGCCGCTCGCCGAGGACGATGCGCGCCGCGTCGAGGATGGCGTCGATGCTCCGCCGGGCGTCGGACCGCCGGGGGCGGGACGGTGCGGCGGTGTCCGGCGTGTCACTCACCCGGCGATGCTATCCGCCCGACACAACCTTGACACGTCGTAAGAGATAGTTAACGCTTACAGCATGTCAAAGAACGGTGCGGGTGGCGGTGCGGCGATCGAGGCGCACGGGCTGGTCAAGGTCTACGGGGCGACCCGGGCGCTGGACGGAATCGACCTCACGGTCCGGCGCGGTCAGGTGTTCGGGTTCCTCGGACCAAACGGCGCGGGCAAGACCACCGCGATCCGCATTCTGGCCACGCTGACCCGGCCTGACGGCGGCACCGCCCGCGTCCTCGGCCACGACCTGGTCGCCGAGCGGAACGCGATCCGGGCCCGGGTGTCGGTGACCGGCCAGTTCGCCGCCCTGGACGAGGACCTCACCGGGCACGAGAACCTGATCATCCTGGGCCGCCTCCACGGCCTGGCAGGCACCGCCGCCGGGCGGCGGGCCGATGACCTGCTCGCCGCCTTCGACCTCACCGGCGCCGCCGGCCGGACGGTGGGCGGGTACTCGGGCGGGATGCGCCGCCGCCTGGACATCGCGGCCGGCCTGATCCTGACCCCCGACCTGCTGTTCCTCGACGAGCCGACCACCGGGCTCGATCCGCGCAGCCGGAGCCGGGTGTGGGAGCTGGTCCGTCAGATCGCCGCCGCGGGGACCACGGTGCTGCTCACCACCCAGTACCTCGACGAGGCCGACCAGCTCGCCGAGCAGATCGCGGTGATCGACCAGGGCCGGATCGTGGCCGAAGGCACCAGCGCGCAACTCAAGGCCCGGGTGGGCGCGGGCGCGCTGCACGTCCGGCTTCTGGACGGCGAGCAGCGTCCGCTGGCACGGCAGATCCTGGCGGGCGCCCTGGAAGGGACGGTCCATCCCGGCTCCGATCCGCTCGCCTTGTCCATGCTGCTCGCCACTCCGGCCGGCGCGGCGGACGTGGGCGGGCTGGTCGGGCACGCCATGACCCGGCTCGCCGAGGCACGCGTGGGCGTCGCCGAGGTCTCCCTAGGCCAGCCCAGCCTGGACGAGGCCTTCCTCGCCCTGACCGGCCGCACACCCCTGACCGACCACACGACCCCGGCTGGCCGCACACCCCCGACCC
>NZ_SMKY01000542.1 GCF_004349235.1 Actinomadura darangshiensis
GGATCACTCCTGCACTGGACCCGCAAAATGATCGAAATCCGCCAACGCCACCCCGTCTTCGGCGTCGGCACCTACGTCGAACTCTCCGCCTCCAACCCCTCCGTCCTCGCCTTCACCCGCGAGATCACCGAGGACGAGAGCCCGTGGGGCGGCATGGACACGGTCCTGTGCATCAGCAACCTGTCGCGCTTCCCGCAGCCGGTCGAGCTCGACATGCGGCGGTTCGAGGGCTACTCCCCCGTCGAATGCATGGGCGGCGTCCAGTTCCCGGCCATCGGCGAACTGCCGTACCTGATGACGCTGCCCGGACACGGGTTCTTCTGGTTCCAGCTGATCCCACCGGAGGACGGCGATCCCGACGCGGGCATGGACGCGGGTCCTGGCACGCGCGCGGGAAGGACCGTCTGACGGTGCTGCCACCGGAATCCGACCTCGTCCGTGACCTCGCCGAGTGGCTGCCCCGGCAGCGGTGGTTCGGCGGCAAGGACGGCCCCATCGACGACCTGTCCATCGGCACCGCCACCGAGCTGCTCCCGGGCGATCCCGCCCTCCACCACCTGATCCTCGACGTCCGGCAGAACGGCGAAACCGACCAGTACCAGGTCCTCCTCGGCGTCCGCCGCGACCTGCCCGACCGCCTCCGGTACGCCGAGATCGGCGCGCCCGCCGGCGGGCGGGGCGCGAAGGCGCGGCTGTACGACGCGGTCCACGACCCGGACCTGACCCGCATCCTGCTGAACGAGCTGGCGGGCGGGGCGTCCATCGGCCCGCTGCGGTTCCACCACGCCGACGGCGCCCGCATCCGGACCGACCTGGCGAGCCTGCCCATCACCGCCGAGCAGAGCAACACGTCCCTGCTGTTCGGGGACGCCTACATCTGCAAGCTGTTCCGGCGGCTCAGCCGCGGCGTCAACCTCGACCTGGAGGTCAACCTCGCGCTGACCCGCGGCGGCTGCACGCACGTCCCGGCGGTGCACGGCTGGATCGAGCTGGAGCCCCACGGAAAGGGCGAGCCACCCATCACGCTCGGGCTCCTGTCGGACTACCTGCACACGGGCGCGGACGGCTGGAGCCTGGCGATCGCCAGCGTCCGCGACTGGTACGCGCACACCCCACCGCCCGGCGACGACGAGTGGGCGGAGCTGGACGCGAGCGCGGCCGGCGGCGACTTCGCGGCCGAGGCCGAGCGGCTCGGCGCGGCGACCGCCGAGGTGCACCGCGCGCTGGCGGACGCGTTCGGCGTGACGGTCGTCCCGGCCGGCGAGGTCCGCGCGATGGCCGCGCGGATGAACGCCGAGCTGACCGGCACCTGCCGCGCGGTGCCCGGGCTGGCGCCGCACGCGAAGGCGCTCACCGCGGCGTTCCTCGACCTGGCCGCGCAGGCGGAGCCGCTGCCCGTCCAGCGGGTGCACGGCGACTACCACCTCGGCCAGGTGCTGCGCACCGAGTCGGGCTGGACGCTGCTGGACTTCGAGGGCGAGCCGGCGCGGACGCAGACCGAGCGCCGGGCCCTCGCGCATCCGCTGCGGGACGTCGCCGGGATGCTCCGCTCGTTCGAGTACGCGGCGCGGTTCCTCATCACCAAGTCGGCTTCGGTGCCGACCGAGTCGGGGCCGTGGCTGGAGACGCGGGCGGAGGCCTGGGCGGCGCGGAACCGGGCCGCGTTCTGCCGCGGCTACGCCGCCGCCGGCGGGCCCGACCCGGCCGCGCACGCCGTCCTCATCCGCGCGTTCGAGTTCGAGAAGGCCGTCTACGAGGTGCGCTACGAGGCGCGGAACCGGCCGGCCTGGCTGCCCGTCCCGCTGAAATCGCTGGCCCATCTGACCGCATGATCAAAGACACCAAAGCCCGCATCCAATTCCGGGCCATGATCATGTAAAATCGGCGCGCTCTCCCAATTCCGCGGCGGCGGACGGGTATCCGATCTGTCGGCAGGAAGATCACCTGCCGGAAAGACGATGGGAAACGGAGAGCACGAGAATGTCCATCGCACGCCGCTCACACAAGACCGAAAGCGCATCCGGAGCATTCGCCGGCCATACCGGCCGCGGCCCGGCGGCCACCCGAAAACAGATAATGCTCCGGACAGCCGTCACCGCGACCGCGACGGTGACCGGGCTCGCGCTGACCGTGCCGATGGCCTCACAGGCCCTCGCCGCGCTCAATCCCACGGTGCTGCAGAGCCTGCACTTGGATTCGGCGACGCTGAAGAAGGTCCAGGCTTACGACAAGTACCGGACGCGTGAGGCGTCCCAGCGCAAGCGTGCGAAGAAGGCGATGCGATTCGCCCGCGACCAGATCGGCAAGCCGTACCGGTGGGGCGCCGACGGCCCGAGCGGCTTCGACTGCTCCGGCCTCGCGATGGCCGCCTGGCGCAAGGCCGGGGTGAAGATTCCGCGCGTCACCTACTCCCAGTACAGCAAGGTGGACCGGAAGGTGAGGATGAAGGACCTGAAGGCCGGGGACCTCGTCTTCTTCCACGGCCGCAGCCACGTCGGCCTCTATGCCGGGCACGGCCGCTTCCTGCACGCGCCGCACACCGGGGCCAAGGTCCGCATCGACAAGTTCGGCGCCCGCCGCAAGAAGCAGTTCGCCGGCGCGGTCCGGCCGGGCGCGCCCGCCTACCGGCAGTGGTCTCCGTCGGTACGGGAGCTCGTCGAGAAGATCGACCGCATGAGCGTGCAGAAGCGAGCGGAGCATAAGCCGCCTGATAAGGAGCGGACCCCCCATATTCCGCCACCCGCAGATACATTGCCCAAGAAATCCGACAATCCCCCAATG
>NZ_SMKY01000543.1 GCF_004349235.1 Actinomadura darangshiensis
GCGGACAGCGGCAGCGCCAGGGCGGCCAGGCAGGCCGCCGCGGCGGTCAGTCCTGTGCGCATCGGTTGTTCTCCTTTACTCGGGGGTTTCTCTCGCCGTGGCGGGTTTTACCGCTGTGGCCTTTACCACGGGGGTTTACCGGCCGGGGGCGCTTACCACGGAGGGCACTGCATCCAGGCGAAGTGGTACGTGGTCTTGATGCTGCCGTCGGTGGAGTCCATGGACATGAAGCTGGTCTTCGCCGGGTCCGAGGTGCCGCGGAGCACCCGCAGTTCGGTGTTGACGTTGAAATTGCGCTCCTCGCCGCACGGCTTGTAGACGAGCTGCGCCACATCGTTGGTGTCGGTGAACTGCCAGTTGTCGGCGTACTCGCCTTTCAGGTTGTGCGAGACGGCGGCGGTCTGCGGCATCCCCTGGAAGTAGTAGCTGGCCTTCTCCACGCCGCTGGCGCCCGGCTCCAGCCAGGCGAAGCCCCGGTAGTCGGTGGACGCGATCGCGTAGGTGAACCCCTGCGGGACGTGCACGATCATGCTGATCTGGCAGTTCTTCCGGAAGTCGGTCGGGCCGGAGGAGCCGCCGGCCTGGGCCAGGTAGTCGCTGTAGGTGACGGTGAACGCCTCCTTGTCCTCGGAGACGGCGACGGCGGCCGTGCCGGCGGGGCAGCCCGACCCGTTCACGGTCGCGATCTCGATCGTCACTCCGTCCGGCCCGTGCACCCGACGTGTGGTGGCCGCCGCCGGGGCCGCGAACACGGCACCTCCGGCAATGGCGACGGCAGCGGTTACGGCAATCCCTTTACGCATGCGATTCCTCCTCGCTGGGACCTGCGCAAAGGGAGCGTAAACTTCACTGGCCAGGAGGTCAATCGCCGCTTTTTAACTTTCCATGGGCGGACTGAAAACCGTGAAACAGGACCTTCCAAAGAGGGTGATCAGCCACAATGGAACGTCCAATGGACGGACGGCACGGAAACCCTCGAAAAGGATCGTTCCATTCAACCGACCGGCATTTTCAAGGGCCCCGTACGAAACCCGTCGAAACCCTTGACAGGGTCAGCCGGAGTCGCGCAGCCGCGCGGCGAGGACGGCGGCCTGGCTGTGCTCGACGTCCTTGGTCGCGGTGAGCAGCGTCACGGTGCTCTGCCCGGCGAGTTCACGCAGGTGGGCGAGGGCGGAGGCGCGTTCCGGCTCGGCCAGCTCGGCGTCGTAGCGGCGGGTGAACTCCTCGAACTTCGCCACCTCGTGCCCGTACCACTTGCGCAGCTCGGTCGAGGGCGCGACGTCCTTCTCCCACTCGTCCAGGTGCGCCTTCTCCTTGGACAGGCCCCGTGGCCACACACGGTCGACCAGGATCCGCTTCCCGTCGTCGGACGAGACCGGCTCGTACACTCTCCGCAGCCGTACCTCCATGTACCGACGTATACCCGTCCCACGCGGATCACGCCGCCGTTCTGTCGGTGCCGGGCTGTAGCTTCGGCGCATGGCCGGACCCGCGGAGCGGACGCCGCTGTGGCGGCTCACTCCGGCGCAGCGCCTGCTGGAGGGCGGCGAGCTGCTGAACTCGCTCGCGTTCTTCGCGGCGATGCCGTTCGCGCCGCTGTACCTGACCGGGCACACCGGCCTCGGCAAGCCCGGCGTCGGCGCGGTCGTCGGGGCGGTCGCGCTCACCGCCGCGTTCGGCGGGCTGCTCGGCGGCATGATCGTCGACCGGATCGGCGCGGTGCCGCTGATGCGCGCCGGGCTGGTGGCCTATGTCGCCGTGTACGGGCTGCTGGCGGCCGTCCGCGCCGCCGCGCCGATCGTCGTGCTGTTCCTGCTGCTGGGCGTGGCGCGGACGATGGTGGAGCCGGGCGCGAAGAAGCTGCTGTCGCACGCGGCCGACGACGAGGGCCGCATGTTCCGGGTCCGGTATATGACGCTCTGCGTGGGCGGCATCGGCGGCCCGGCGATCGGCGGGGCGCTCTACCACGTGAGCCCGGTGGCGTTCTTCGCCGTCCCGGCGTTCTTCTACGCCTGCTACCTCGTCGTGGTGCTGATCCGGAACCGCGCCCTCATGGCCCTCCAGCCCCCGCGCGGCCACGGCCCGCCGCCGTCGAGCCGCGAGTCGGTGCTCGGCACGCTGCGAGACCGGCGGCTCCTGGCCGTCGTCACCGGCGGGATCGTGGTCTTCTTCGTGTTCTCCCAGCTGGAGTCGATGATCCCGCTGTACATGAAGGGGCAGTACGGCGACCGCACCGAGGGCTACTTCGCGGCCCTGTTCATCACCAACGCCGTCCTCGCCCTGGCCTTCCAGCTCCCGATCGACAAGGTGTCCGGCCGCCTCGGCCGCACGACCATGATCGTGGCGGGCGCGGCGAACTTCACGATCGCGTACGCGTGCTTCTGGGCGAGCACCGCCGGGCTCGCGTGGCTGTTCGCGGGCATCGTCTTCTGGACGATCGGCGAGGGAATCCTGCTCCCCATGCCGGACATGGCCGTCCACGAGATGGCGTCGGACGAGCGCAAGGGGGCCTACTTCGGCCTGTCCGAGGTGCGCCAGCTCGGCTTCTTCCTCGGCCCGTTCGCCGGCGGCTTCCTCCTGGACGCCGGCTCGACGCCCTTCTTCCTCGTCATGGGCACGTTCATCTTCCTGTGCGTCCCGCTCCTCAGGACGCCCCGGAACCATCGAGGCACCCTCGCGCTGCCGTCCTCACCCACCGAGACGACGCCCCCCGCCAGACTCGGTTGACC
>NZ_SMKY01000544.1 GCF_004349235.1 Actinomadura darangshiensis
CGCCAAGCCGGACCCCCGCACCCTCGCCGCCGCCTCGGCCGACCGCCTGGTCGCGGCGAAGCCCACCGCGTTCAAGAAGGCCCCCCAGGACAAGATCGTCCGACGCGGGGTCACCTCCGGCCTGCGCGGCCTCCAGCACGTCTCGTACGAGCGCACCTACGCCGGCCTGCCCGTCCTCGGCGGCGACTTCGTCGTCACCACCGACCAGAGCGGCGCGGTGCTGAGCACCTCCGTCGACCAGTCCAAGACGATCAGTGTGCCGACCGGCGCGACGGTCGGCGCGGCGCAGGCCGCGAAGACGTCCCGGGCCCGCGTGGCCAAGGTCGACAGCGCGTCTAACCCCCGCCTGACGGTGCTGGCCGAAGGCTCCGGACGGCTCGTCTACGAGACCGTCGTCAGCGGCGCCACCGCGAAGAACGCCCCGACGAAGCTGCACGTGCTCGTCGACGCCACGTCCGGCAAGGTCGTCCAGACGTGGGACGAGGTCCGGGACGCGGCCGACGACCAGAGCAACTACCACGGCACCGTCGACCTCAGCACCGCCGCCACGTCGATGACGGACCCGCAGCGCTCCGGCCTCCGGTGCGGCGGCCAGAACGGCTCCGCCTACACCGGCAGCGACAGCGCCTGGGGCAACGGCAGCGGCACCAGCCTGGAGACCGCCTGCGTGGACGCCATGTACGCCGTCCAGAAGGAATGGGACATGCTGGGCGACTGGCTCGGTCGCGACGGCATCAACGGCAACGGCGGCGGCTTCCCGATCCGCGTCGGCCTGAACCAGGCCAACGCGTACTGGAACGGCAGCTACACCAACTTCGGCCACAACCAGGCCGGCACCAAGCAGGCCACGTCCTACGACGTCGCCGGGCACGAGAACGGCCACGCCGTCTTCACCACCACCCCCGGCGGCGACAGCGGCGGCAACGGCAACGAGAAGGGCGGCATGAACGAGTCCGCCGGAGACATCTTCGGCGCGCTCACCGAGCACTACGCCAACGAGCCCGCCAGCCTCGACCCGCCCGACTACCTGGTCGGCGAGGAGGTCGACCTGGTCGGCTCCGGCCCGATCCGCAACATGTACAACCCGCAGGCGCTGGGCGACCCGAACTGCTACTCGTCCTCGATCCCGCGCACCGAGGTGCACTCGGCGGCCGGCCCGCAGAACCACTGGTTCTACCTGCTGGCCGAGGGCTCGAACCCGAGCAACGGCAGCCCGGCCAGCCCGACCTGCAACGGCTCGACCGTCACCGGCATCGGCGTCCAGAAGGCCGGCCAGGTCTTCATGGGCGGGCTCAACCGCAAGACCACGAACTGGAGCCACGCGCAGGCGCGCCTCCAGACGGTCAACGCGGCACGTGAGCTGTTCCCCGGCTCCGCCACCGAGTGCAACGCGGTCAAGGCCGCGTGGAGCGCGATCAACGTCCCCGCGCAGAGCGGCGAAGCAGCCTGCGGCTGACCGCCCCCCTCCCGCGGCCCGTGACGGGGCCCGCTCCCCCGTCGCGGGCCGCGCCCTCCCTGGAGGAACACATGAGATCGCGCATGATCGCGACCCTGGGTGCGGCGGCCCTGGCGGCGGCCGCACTCCTCGCACCGTCCGCGTCGGCCGCGCCCGCCACCCTGGCCGCGCCCGATGTCCCGCTCGCCAACGTCAAGGCGCACCTGTCGCAGCTGCAGAGCATCGCGAGCAGCAACGGCGGCAACCGCGCGCACGGCCGTCCCGGTTTCCGGGCCTCGCTCGACTACGTGCAGGCCAAGCTGGACGCCGCGGGCTACCAGACCAGCGTCCAATCGTTCTCGCGAAGCGGCGCCACCGGCTACAACCTGATCGCCGACTGGCCCGGCGGCGATGTCGACGACACCCTGATGACCGGCGCGCACCTCGACAGCGTCACGGCCGGGCCCGGCATCAACGACAACGGCTCCGGCACCGCCGCGACCCTGGAGACCGCGCTCGCCGTCGCCCGCGAGAACTACCAGCCCGACCGGCACCTGCGGTTCGCCTGGTGGGGCGCCGAGGAACTGGGCCTCGTCGGCTCGACGTACTACGTCGACAACCTGCCGTCGAGCGAGCGGTCGAAGATCACCGGATACCTGAACTTCGACATGGTCGGCTCGCCCAACCCCGGCTACTTCGCCTACGACGGCGACGGGTCCAGCGGCAGCGGCGGCCCGGCCGGGTCCGCCGAGATCGAGCAGGTGCTGCGGGCCTACTTCCAGACGATCGACGTGCCCGTCCAGGACACCGCGTTCGACGGACGCTCCGACTACGGCCCGTTCATCCGCGTCGGCATCCCCGCCGGCGGGCTGTTCACCGGCGCCGAGGGACGCAAGACGTCCCAGCAGGCGCAGCTCTGGGGCGGCCAGGCCGGCATCGCGTTCGACCGCTGCTACCACTCGTCCTGCGACACCACGTCCAACATCGACGACACCGCGCTGGACCGCAACGCAGACGCCATCGCGAACGCCGTCTGGACGCTCGCAGCCGGCGGCGGCGCCGGGTAGCCGCAGCTCAGGGGCCGGTTTCAGTAATTTCCACGACCCCGTTCACACAATTGAAAATCCAGTGGCGGATGGATCCGTTGACACCCGGCCGCCCGCCGCGATGCACTCGTGGACAGCCCTCCCCCTCATCCCAGGGCTGACCGACGAGGACGAGCGCACGGAACGAGATCTCGGCCCGGACCGTGCCCGTCCAGCGGGGCCCCCGCCC
>NZ_SMKY01000545.1 GCF_004349235.1 Actinomadura darangshiensis
CACATCCGCCAGATGAGGGAACACGACATCCACCATGTCACGGTCACACGCGACCTACCGTGACACCCAGATCCACTCACGTAGCCAACGACACACCTTCAGTTACCACCGGAATCTTGGAAGAGCCCTTGGATAGATACCCCCTCGGTGTCGTCGAAGGTCATGGGTTCCTAGGTCTTGGGCGCGTCGGAGGAAGTCGAGGGTGGGGTCGTCGAGGTAGCCGGTGACGGACGGTTGGGTGAGGAGCCGGCCGATGGCGTCGCGGTCGGCTCGTTCGGCTAGTGCGCGGATGTTTTCGACGGCTCGCAGCAGGTGAGCGTCGCGGTTGGCGGCGGGGTGCATGGAGTCCCGTCCTTCAAGAGGCGAGGGCCGGGGACGCGGCGGACGGGAGGCGCCGCCGCGTCCCCGGGGATGTGGACCGAAGTTCCGGGCAAGGGGCTCGTCAGGTCGGTGAAGGCAGGGTGCGGGTCTCGTGATGGTGGACGATGCGTTCGGCGACTTCTTGAACGTCGATCAATGGTTCGCGGGTGTAGCCGTGGCCGTCGTGCCACGAGAACGCCTTCGGCTCGACCCAGATGTTCATCGTTTCGGCGGTGCGGACGGAGATGCCGCCGTCGTCGCTGCGGCGGGTGGTGGGGACGCCGCGGGATCGAAGTGCTGAGGTGAGCCGGTCGGCCGCCGATGTCGGGGCGATGACGCTGCTGGTCACCGGCCACGGGATGGGATGGGCGAGGGCGAACCAGACGCGTTTGCCGGGCAGGCCGGTCAGGCGTGAGCGGGTGAGGTGCATGCCGGTGTCGGTGGCGAGGGCCGCGACGATGGACAGCCCCTTGCCGTGCTCGTCGAGCAGGTCGGCGCTGCGGACGGACGGCCAGGCGTCGCGGTGGGCGTCGAAGACGGAGACGACGAGTCGCGGGGAGGGGCGGGTGCGCGCCCAGATCCACAGTTCGGGCCGCGTCGTTGAGGGCGCGTGGGTCAGCGCGTTGGTAGTCAGTTCGGAGACCGCGAGTCTGGCGTCTTCGATCGGGTCGGGGGTGAAGCCGAGCTGGCGCATGGTTGCCGCCACGAGGGAACGTGCGTGGGCGGCGGCGCTCAGGTCGCCGGGGAGCTGGAAAGCGCAGGCGCCGCCGGCCGGGATGTCGGCCGGACAGCCGGTCAGCATCCGCCGCCCCCGCTCGTGGTCCTCCGGACGGGCGGCGTCACGGGCGGCATCGGGGCACTGACCGGCCCCGCTTCGACAATAGGTCCGCGCTTCGCGGCGGGTGCCATCGCCTTGACGGGTGATTGATTCGTACGATCGTGCATGGGTTGGACCTCCTGCGTCCGATCAAGGTCTCGGACCGGTGCTGCTACACCGGTCCGAGACCGCCCGACCTGTCCGGTCAGGTGGGCCCCTCCTGGGCCCGATCGGTTCTCCCCACCGGGTTTCGCCTGCCCGTTGCGCGCTCACGCACAGGAATCGAGACGTCACCGAGGGAAGTAACCCACGGCCATCATGCCTTCCCGTGGCACACCTGTCTATGTACTTGTTCAAATTCCCGTGGCACTATTTCGCCTGATGCCAACGCTGGGTCATGATCGTCGTGCGACACTGAGCGACATGCCGAACGCGCAGAGTCCGACAGTGAGACACCGCCGGCTTGCTCGCCAACTCCGCCAGCAGCGGGAGAAGGCGGGGCTGACGATGGAGGGAGCAGCCGCCGCTCTGGGGTGGAGTCGCCCGAAGCTGCTCCGCTTCGAAACGGCCAAGACGCGCCCCAAGCCCTCGGACGTCGAAGAGATACTCGACCTCTACGGCGGGCACGAGGCCGTCAAGCTTGCACTCATGCAGCTGGCGCGGGACATCCGCAAGCGCGGCTGGTGGTCGGCGTTCAACGATGTCCTGACCGGATCATTCGCCGAACTCGAGGACGACGCCATTACGATCCGCAGCTGGCAGGTCCAGTTCATCCCGGGTCTGCTGCAAACCAGCGACTACGCGCTGGCACTCATCCGGATCCTGACTCCGGAAGACTCCGAAGACGTCCTGCTACGACGACTCCAGGCGCGCATGGCACGCCGCGCGATCCTGGAGCGGGAGAACGCGCCCTCGTACGCAGTCGTTTTGGACGAATCCGTACTCAGGCGCGCAGTGGGTGGGGCGCAGGTCATGGTTCGGCAGCTGGAAGCGCTCGTGAATGCCTCCGCCAAGCCCAACATAAGCATCCGCGTCATGCCCATCTCGGTGGGCGAGCACGCAGGGATGGACGGCCCCTTCGTCGCTCTGAGCTTCGCCGGGGAGCTCGACCAGGACGTCGTCTACCTGGAAGGCATGGGCGGAGAAATCTATGTCGAAGACGTCGGGCAGGTCGCGCGCGGTAACGTGAGATTTGACCGCATTTGCGAGCAGGCCCTTTCCGAAGAGGACTCGCTCGCCCTGATCGTCGACATCGCCAGGGAGCACCAGCAACCCCATGAGCCTCCACGATGACCTCTCCAAGGCTCGTTGGCGCAAGGCCAGCCGAAGCAGCGCCAGTGGCAGCGACTGCGTCGAGCTTGCCCACGCCGCGGGAGTGATCGCCGTCCGCGACTCCAAGAACCCCAGCGGACACAAGATCCTCCTCGACCGCACCGCGTGGCGGCAGTTGACCGACCGCATGAGCAGGGGCGAGCTAGATCTCTGACGCGCCACGTCCGCGGGCCTGGTC
>NZ_SMKY01000546.1 GCF_004349235.1 Actinomadura darangshiensis
GTCCAAGGGCGTCTGGAACGCGTGGTCGGTGGTGTTGAGGGACCCGTGGTGATGGGTGGTCGTTGGTGGGCGCGGATACGGAAGTTGTGGTCATCGGGAGGCGGGAACTCGCGGATGGTGTGCTGGAGTTGATCCTGCGGGGCGTGGACGGGGAACTGCCCTTCTGGCGGGCCGGGGCACATATTGAATTGGTGCTCGGCGAGGGCCTTGTCCGGCAGTACTCGTTGTGCGGAGACTCGGCCGATTCGACGACGTGGCGGATCGGCGTCCTCAAGGAGGGGCCTGGGTCGACGTTCGTCCACGAGCGTGTGCGAGTGGGGGACCACCTGGTCGCGCGGGGGCCGCGCAATCATTTCGCGTTTAAGGAGGCGCCGCGCTATCTGTTCCTCGCAGGGGGCATCGGTATCACGCCGATCCTGCCGATGGTGGCCGAGGCGGAGGCGGCGGGCGCCGAATGGCGGCTTCTCTACGGTGGACGGCGACGGTCGGCCATGGCGTTCCTGGACGAGTTGGCCGCGTATGGTGAACGGGTCGAGATACGTCCTCAAGACGAGTTCGGCCTGCTCGATCTCGACAGTGCGCTGAGTGAAGCGACACCGGATACGCTCGTTTACTGTTGTGGGCCAGAGCCGATGCTCGTGGCGGTCGAGGAGCGGTGTGCGGCCCTTGCAGATGGTTCATTGCGGACTGAACGGTTCACTCCGAAGCCCGTCGTGGGAGCGGACGAGGCGTTCGAGGTGGACCTTTCGGTGAGTGGCCTTACTCTGCGGATCGAGCCGGGCTGCTCTATTTTGGAGACCGTCGAGAAAGCGGGCGTCAACGTTCTCTCGTCCTGCCGCGAAGGAACGTGCGGGACCTGTGAGACGCCTGTCCTCGAAGGGGAGCCTGACCACCGGGACTCGGTGCTGACCGAGGCGGAGCGCGCGGACGGCGGCTTCATGATGATTTGTGTGTCGCGTGCCCGCGGCCTTCGCCTTGTCCTGGAGCTTTAGTCGGCGGGGCGCGCAGCATGTGCGGTGCGAGGCAGCAGCGTCACTGTGGCGTTCGCCGTCCACACTGCTATGGCCTCCGGTGCGTCGGTGCGTCGGTGCGTCGGTGTGTCGATTCGGCGGCCGACTGTCCGAGCTCACGGGCGGGGTCGAGTGTCCGACGTCGGCTGTCTCGCGACGCGGGACGGTGCTGGGCGTGCTGCCATCCAGGTCGACCGGGCCCTACATCCAGCAGTTCGCCGGCGGCGCGCGGGATCGACTCCGGTGTGGCGTCCTGCTACCGCCGCCGTAGACGCCGCACCTCAATGGTCCTAGGGGGCGGGGTGCAGGGTGCGGCGGAGGGCGGCCAGCCGGTCGGTGTTCATGCGCTTCGAGACGGCCGCGTCCGCGATCATGCTGGAGCCGTGGAACGTGCCCGGGTAGTGGTGCACCTCGGCCGGGACGCCCGCCTGGATGAGCCGCTGCGCGTAGGTCAGGCCCTCGTCGCGGAGCGGGTCGAACTCGCAGGTCGTGACGTAGGCGGGCGGGAGTCCGGAGAGGTCCCCGGCGCGGGCGGGCGCCGCGTACGGGGAGACGCCGGCGGTGCCGCGGACGCCCTCACCGAGGTAGTAGTCCCAGCTCAGTTCGGCATTGGGCCGGTTCCAGATCGGCGTGTCGTGGTAGGCGCGCATGGACGGGGTGTCGAGCCGGTCGTCCAGTTCCGGGATGCCGAGGAGCTGGAAGCACAGGGAGGGGCCGCCCCGGTCTCGGGCGAGCAGCGCGACCCCCGCGGACAGCCCGCCGCCCGCGCTCTCGCCGCCCACGGCCAGCCGTGCCGGATCGATTCCGAGGTCGGCGGCGTTCGCGGCCGTCCAGGTCAGCGCGGCATAGCAGTCCTCCAGGCCGGCAGGGAAGGGATGCTCGGGGGCGAGCCGGTACTCGACGGAGACGACCACCGCGCCGACCTCCGCGGCGATGGCGGTCGCGTCCTCCACGTACAGGTCGACACTGCCGAGGACGAACCCGCCGCCGTGGATGTAGACGAGGCCCGGCAGATCGCCTTCCCGGCCGGCCGGCGCGAAGATCCGGACCGGGACGCCCGGCGCGTCCTGAGGCCCCGGCACGATGACGTCTCGGGACTCCACCGGAACCGGCGCCTTGTACTTCGGCATGTCCGCGAACATCGCCGACTCGCTCCGGCGGGTCTGCTCGATGTCGGTGATCGTGAGGCGCGGGATCATGGCGACCCAGGGGGCGAGTTCCGGATCGTAGGCGTACGACACCTCGGTGCTCCTCTCAACGGCGGGCGTCACCAGTGTCGGCCGTGCCGCGCTCCGTGCCCAGCCGACATCCGCCGGGGAAACCGGCGGGAAATCCGCCGATCGTCGGTTGGCGTACCCTTCCCGCATGAAGGGCCTGCTCCTGCGGCTGTCGGCGCTGGACGCCGACGCGGAGAACGCCGTGCGGGTGATCGGCTTCTTCGACGGGCTGATCGCCGCCAGGGTGACCTTGCGCACCCTCGTCCAGGAGACCGCGAGGCTCGCCGAGTGCCCGGCCGGTCTCGTCGACCCGGCGGCCGGCGTCTCCTTCCGCGCGGTTCCCGTCGCCTCGTCGCAGGAGGCACCCGTACGCACCGCCTCGCAGAATCCGGTCGGGGACGAGGAAGGCGGCGGGCCGGGCTTCGAGGGTGCGGCAAGGG
>NZ_SMKY01000547.1 GCF_004349235.1 Actinomadura darangshiensis
GGCTACGCCACGTTCGCGTTCGGCGAGCCGCGCCGCCGCGGATGGCCACTGCTGGTCGCCGACCTGGTGGTCGCGGCGGGCTGCGTCCTGGCGACGGCCTGGGTGGAGACGGAGGCGAACATCGGCGCGGGACGCCCGACGCTGCCGGTGTCGTGGGTGGCGGCGGCGGTGCTGTCGTGGGCGGTCGCGGGCGGGCGGCGGCTCGGCCTCACCGCCGCGCTCGTCCTCGCCGTCGCGAACCTGCTGGTGCACGCGGTCGCCGAGACCAGCGGCGGGATCGGCAGCACCACGTTCAACGGCATCGTGCTGCTGTTCCTCGCGGGCCTCGTCGTCGGGCACGTCGTCCGGCTGGCGCTGGAGGCGGAGGCGCGGCTGGCGCGGGCCGTCGAGCTGGAGTCGGCGACCCGGGAGCGCGAGCGGCTGGCCCGCCGCATCCACGACTCGGTCCTGCAGGTCCTCGCGATGGTGCAGCGGCGCGGCGGCGAGCTCGGCGGCGAGGCGGCCGAGCTGGGCCGGCTGGCGGGGGAGCAGGAGGCGGCGCTGCGCTCCCTCATCGGCACCGGCCCGGTTCCGGCGCCCGCCCACGTCCCGGGCACCGAGATCGACCTGCGGACGCTGCTGACCGGGCACGCGTCCACGTCCGTCACGGTGGCGACGCCCGCGACGGAGGTGCGGCTGCCCGCGCACGCGGCCCGCGAGGTCGAGGCGGCGGTCGCGGCGGCGCTGGACAACGTCCGGCGGCACTGCGGCGACGGCGCCCGCGCCTGGGTCCTTCTGGAGGACGGCCCGGACGAGGTCACCGTCAGCGTCCGCGACGACGGCCCGGGGATGCCCGCCGGACGGCTGGACGAGGCGGCGGCGGACGGCCGGCTCGGCGTCGCCCAGTCCATCCGGGGCCGCGTCGCCGACCTCGGCGGCACGGTCGCGATCACGACCGCGGAGGGCGACGGCACCGAGATCGAGCTGACCGTGCCCCGGGCTAGGGTGTGACCCGTGACCCTCCGAGTCATGGTCGTGGACGACCATCCGATGTGGCGCGAGGCGGTGGCCCGCGACCTCGCCGAGGCCGGCCACGACGTGGTCGCCACCGCGGGGGAGGGCCGCACCGCCGTCCGCATCGCCGCCGCCGCGCGGCCGCAGGTCGCCGTCGTCGACCTGCAGCTCCCCGACATCAGCGGGGTCGAGGTGACCCGGCAGCTGGCCGCCGCCGACCCGCCCGTCCAGGTGCTGGTGCTTTCGGCGAGCGGTGAGCAGCAGGACGTCCTGGAGGCGGTCAAGGCGGGCGCGACCGGGTACCTGCTGAAGTCCGCCGCCCGCGAGGAGTTCCTCGACGCCGTCCAGCGGACCGGGGCCGGCGACGCCGTCTTCACCCCCGGCCTCGCCGGCCTCGTCCTCGGCGAGTACCGCCGCCTCGCCGCCGCCCCCGCCCGCGAGGACGACGACGCTCCGCGCCTGACCGAACGCGAGACCGAGGTCCTGCGGCTGGTCGCGAAGGGGCTGACGTACAAGCAGATCGCGAAGCGCCTCGTCCTGTCCCACCGGACGGTGCAGAACCACGTGCAGAACACCCTCGGCAAGCTCCAGCTCCACAACCGGGTCGAACTCGTCCGCTACGCCATCGAGAAGGGCCTCGACGAAGAGGAGTAGCGGTCCGGACGAACCCGTGCGGCGGCACCGGCGTCTGATCCTGCGAACGTTCGCCAGGACGGGAGCACGCCGTGATGGACGAGATCTGGGGCCCGAAGCTGGGGTACCTCGCGGCCCACATCCTGCTCGGGCTCGCATTGCTGGCGGTCCTGCGGAGCAGGCGGGCGCGGCTGAGACGGGGCGGCCCGCCGATGCGCGAGCTGCATCCGTACGAGGTCGCCTACTTGCACGGGGGCGGGCGGCACGCCATCGCGGCATCGGTGACGGCGCTGCGGCTGGACCGCGCGGTCGACACCTACGCCGACGGCAGGCTGCTGGCCACCGGGCCGTCCGGCGACGGTCCGCGCGCGGCCGGGACGCCGCTGGACGGTGCCGTCTTCACGACGATCGCGAGCGGCCGGGGCGGGACGCTCGCCGAGCTCACCGCCGACGAGGGGGTCCGCGCCGCCCTCGACCAGCTCCGCGACGGGCTGGTCGCGCAGGGCATGGTGGTCCCGGAGGACGGCCGGCGCCGGCTGCGGGCCTTCCAGCTGGCCTTCTACGGGTGGATGCTCGTCGGCTTCGTGGCCTTTGTCATGAACGACGCGTTCGGCGGGCTCCCGGGTGTCCTCGTCCCCGTCGCGGCATTGCTCGGCCTGGCCATCGCGGGGAGCGTCGTGCTCGGTTCCGGCGGTGAGCGGACGGCCGCGGGGGAGCGGATCGTCGAGCAGATCAAGGCGTCCAACCCGCACCTGGACCCGGAGAACGCGCCCGCCTACACCGGGCTCGCCGGGCCGGCGGTCCTGCTGGGCGTCGCGCTGTTCGGCACGGCCGCGCTGATGGCGTTCGACCCGATGTTCGCGCAGACCGTCGGGCTCGGCCGGTACCTGGAGATGACCGGTGTCGCCGCCACGTCCGGCGGATTCTCGGGCTCGTCCTGCTCGTCGACCGCTTCGGTGTGCTCGTCGTCGTCCTGCGGCGGTGGCGGCTCGTGCGGCGGCGGGAGCGGCTGCGGCGGTGGCGGCGGATGCGGAGG
>NZ_SMKY01000548.1 GCF_004349235.1 Actinomadura darangshiensis
GGCCATCTCGGGGACAGATCGGGGGGAGAGGGCGGCGAACTTCACCCATCCCGCCTGACTGATCCGGCCCTGGCCGGCGGCGGTCGCTTCCGGTCAGCGCTGCCCGAGGCCCGGCCGTGCCCGGCGCGCCGAGCGGCGCGCGGCGCGGCGGGTCACGGGATCGTGAGCTGCTGCGGGCGTGCGGGCGGCGGTGGAGGAGGGGCGGGGCGGTGCTCCGCGCGGTCGCCGACGCCGTACCGCGCCGCCAGGTCCCGGACCCGGCGGGAGATCGTCTCCTGGTACTCGCGCGGCGCGTAGGCGCCGCCGCGGTACAGGCGCGCGTACGGGACGACCAGGCCCGGGTGGTGCTCGCGCAGCCACGCCATGAACCACTCGCGGGCCCCCGGCCGCAGATGCAGCGTGATCGCCGACACCGATGTCGCGCCTGCGTCGGCGATCTGCCGGACCGCCGCCTCCAGTTGGGCGGGGGAGTCCGACAAGTAGGGGATGACCGGCCCCATCAGCACGCTGCAGCCGACGCCCGCCTCGTTCAGCGCCGCGCACACCTCCAGCCGGCGGCGCGGCGGCGGGGTGCCCGGCTCCACCAGCCGCCACAGGTCGCGGTCGACCGAGCCGACCGACACCGCGGTGCTCACCCGGGTGCGGGCCGCCGCCTCCCGCAGGAGCGGCAGGTCGCGCAGGATCAGCGACCCCTTGGTCAGGATCGAGAACGGGTTGGCCGCGTCCGACAGCGCCGCCAGGATGCCCGGCATCAGCCGGTAGCGGCCCTCGGCACGCTGGTAGCAGTCGACGTTGGTGCCCATCGCGATGTGCTCGCCCCGCCACCGCGGCGCCGCCAGCTCCGCCCGGACGCGGTCGGCGGCGTTCACCTTCACCACGATCCGCGAGTCGAAGTCCGCCCCCGCATCCAGATCCAGGTATTCGTGGCTTTTCCGGGCGAAGCAGTAGGAACAGGCATGGGAGCAGCCCCGGTAGGGGTTGATCGTCCAGCGGAACGGCATCCGGGACGCCTCCGGGAGCTTGTTGATCACCGTCCTGGCGTGCACCTCGTAGAAGGTCATGCCGCGGAACTCCGGGGTGTCGAACGTGCGCGCCACCGCGCGCCGCTCGATCAGCGGCGGCGCGGGCCCGGGGTCGTCGCCGTCCAGCCGCAGGTGGTCCCAGCGCACCCCGCCTCCTCGAACACGTGAACGATCGAACGTCCGGCCAGTATGGAACGCGTGTTCGAAGATCGCAACGCGGGGACCGGGTGAAACGGGACGACACGGGATCACACGGGCATCGCGGTTTCGTACGTGGCATCGCTACGGGTGCGTAACAATGGGCCGCTATGGCATGGCGATCCAGGACCCGGGCAGTGACGGCGGCGTTGACGGCGGGAGCCGCGGCGGGCGCGCTCGCGGCCTGCGGCATCACCACCCTCGGCGGCGGACGCGACGCCGGCGGGCCCGTCCCGCCCGGCGCGAAGGCCGAATGCCCATCGACCCCCGCGCCGGACGGCACCAAGGGCCGGCAGGTGCGCGGCATGTGGATCGCCAGCGTCGGCAACACCGACTGGCCCAAGGAGCCCGGCGCCTCCGCGGCCGAGCAGAAGAAGCAGTTCACCCGGCTCCTGGACACCGCCAAGGCGATGAACATGAACGCCGTGTTCATGCAGATCCGCCCCAACTCCGACGCCTTCTACGACTCGCCCTACGAGCCGTGGTCGCAGTGGATCACCGGCACGCAGGGCAAGGACCCCGGCTACGACGTCCTGGCGTTCATGCTCAAGGAGGCCCACGCCCGCAACCTGGAGTTCCACGCCTGGTTCAACCCCTACCGCGTCTCCCGCCACGACGACCTGAAGAAGCTGTCGCCCAAGAGCCCCGCCCGCAAGCACCCCGACTGGGTCCGCAAGTACGGCGAGGGCCTGTGGTACGACCCGGGACTGCCGCAGGTCCGCGACCTGGCCACCAAGGCCGTCATGGACGTCGTCGGCAAGTACGACATCGACGCCGTCCACTTCGACGACTACTTCTACCCCTACCCCGAGGAAGGCGACTTCCCCGACGACGCCGCCTACAAGGCCTACGGCAAGGGCATGAAACGCGCCGACTGGCGCCGCAAGAACGTCGACACCCTCGTCCAGTCCCTGTCGGCCTCGATCCACAAGGCCAAACCCTGGGTGCAGTTCGGCATCAGCCCGTTCGGCGTGTGGCGCAACAAGTCCAGCGACCCCGGCGGGTCGCCCACCAGCGCCCTGCAGAGCTACGACGACATCTACGCCGACACCCGCACCTGGATCAAGAAGGGGTGGCTCGACTACGTCACCCCCCAGCTGTACTGGACCATCGGCGACCCCCGCGCCGACTACGCCAAGCTCGCCGCCTGGTGGGCCCGGCAGGTGCAGGGCACCGGCGTGCAGCTCACCATCGGACAGGCCGCCTACCGCGTCGGCGAGGACGCCGCCTGGAAGAAGCCCGCCGAACTGTCCCGCCACCTCACCCTGAACGCCAAGTACCCGCAGATCAGCGGCGACGTGTTCTTCAGCGCCTCCGACATCGCCGCCAACCGCCGCGGGTTCGCCGAACGCCTCCGCGACGACCACTACGGCCGCCCCGCCATCCAGCCCGTCCCCGCCCGCCGCGGCGGGCGGGGA
>NZ_SMKY01000549.1 GCF_004349235.1 Actinomadura darangshiensis
GCGTCCGCCCGCCACTGGACTTGATCTTCCCGTCGGGCCGGGTGCTGCTGCCGCCCGACACGAAACCGGATCTGCTCTTCCCGCCGTAGTACCAGTAGTAGCGCCCATACGAACCGGACCCGTTGTCGATGTCGCCGGTGTCGCAGTTGTTGTCCGGGACGACCTTGTGGCCGCTCTTGCCCTTGGCCGGCGCGTTCCGGTCCACGCATCTCGCCGTGGTCGAACCGGAACCGCAGGCGACGAGGGTCAGCGACAGCGCGCTCACCATCCCCACCTTCACGGCGCGGGAGCTGAGCCGGCGAGTGGGCTCCTGTGGGGGCAAGAGAGCACGTCCTTCTCACGTGGGGGGCAACCGGGGCGGCGCAAGGCCGTCCACGGTAAGACGGCCATGACCCCGTTCCGGTTCGGCGCGAGTTCCGATCGGGGCGCCGCCGCCGTCAGTCGGGGACGGGGAGATGCGCGTAGAGGTCCATCGCGTCCACGGACGACGGCAGGTCGCTGACCTGCCCGTCACCGACCTCTACGACGCGCCAGACGCCGTCCGAGCGGCGAGCCACGTCGGTGGTGATGAACCGGCAGCCCAGCGCGCGGACCGCCGGGGCCACGGCGTCCAGGTCGGGATCGGGCTCCACGCCGGGGCTGTCCGGATGCGGCCCCACCAGGGCGGGCTCGCCGTCCACCCACCACACGCGCGCCTCACCCTCGCCGTCGTACTGCTCGAACTCGCGCACGACGAGACCGCCCGCCAGGCTGTCGTCCCGTAGCGCGACCATCTTCGAGGCGATGTCGTGCAGCCGTGCGAGGTTCTTCACATCGGGGACGAAGCACGCCTCCTCCCACTCGTGCTTGCACGACTTCACGTAGTCCTTGACCACACCGGGCCCGCCCCGCAGCGGCTTGACGAGCTCACCCAGCTCGTTGAGGTCACCAGGGTCCTGGCCGGTGCCGAGGGGACGCCACACGCTGTGCGGGGTCAGCCCGGCGAACGTGTCGTGCCAGCCCGGAAGCTCGTGCGCGCGCCGGTAGTCGTCCGGGTGCGTCAGCAGGAACGTCCCGCGCCGCTTCAAGGCGGCGGCCATCGCGCCGTACTCGTCCGCCGACACCATCCAGCCGCGGTACCAGACCGGCCCCAGGCTCGCCGGCACCGCCTCGACGGCATCGTCCACGTCGCCGCGCCGCAGGGCGTCGTGGTCGACCAGGACGATCTCGCCGTAATGGTCCCGCACGGCGGCGGCCTCGCGGGCGAAGTGGGGGTCAACGCGCCGGGGGTGGAGCGGATCGACGCAGAAGAGGACGGTCAGCGTCATGATTGGAACCCTCCGTCAACGCCGCCAGCGTACGGGGTGGGGACCAGGGAACGCACGGAGATTCCACCCCGAATCGGCGTTCGGGACGATGATCGAACGGATGTTCGGTAAGCTGGTCGCGGTCCGCGGCGTCATCCACAATTCGCGCCGGGCTCGAAAAGTGTCGGTGGCCCGCCGTAACGTCGCCCTCGACATCGCAAGCAGCGGCCGAGAGCCGACACCTCACGACAGAAGGACATCTCAATGGCAGCGAACGACCGGGAGAAGGCTCTCGAGACCGCACTCGCCCAGATCGAGCGGCAGTTCGGCAAGGGGTCGGTCATGCGGATGGGCGAGGAGGCGCGGGCGCCCGTCGAGGTGATCCCCACCGGCGCGATCTCCCTCGACATCGCGCTCGGCATCGGCGGCCTGCCCCGCGGCCGCGTCGTCGAGGTGTACGGCCCCGAGGGCTCCGGCAAGACCTCCATCGCGCTGCACGCCGTGGCGAGCGTCCAGAAGAAGGGCGGCATCGCCGCGTTCGTCGACGCCGAGCACGCGCTCGACCCCGAGTACGCCGCCAAGATCGGCGTCGACATCGACGCCCTGCTGGTCTCCCAGCCCGACACCGGCGAGCAGGCCCTGGAGATCACCGACATGCTGATCCGCTCCGGCGCGATCGACATCGTCGTCATCGACTCCGTCGCCGCGCTCGTGCCCCGCGCCGAGATCGAGGGCGAGATGGGCGACAGCCACGTCGGCCTCCAGGCCCGCCTCATGTCGCAGGCCCTGCGCAAGCTCACCGGCGCGATCAACCAGACCAAGACCACCGTCGTCTTCATCAACCAGCTCCGCGAGAAGGTCGGCGTCATGTTCGGCTCCCCGGAGACCACCACCGGCGGCCGCGCGCTGAAGTTCTACGCCTCCGTCCGGCTGGACGTCCGGCGCATCGAGACCCTCAAGGACGGCACCGAGGCCGTCGGCAACCGCGTCCGCATCAAGGTCGTCAAGAACAAGATGGCCCCGCCGTTCCGCGTCGCCGACTTCGACCTCCTCTACGGCCAGGGCATCAGCCGCGAGGGCGGCCTGATCGACCTCGGCGTGGAGCACGGCTTCGTCCGCAAGTCCGGCGCCTGGTACACCTACGACGGCGACCAGCTCGGCCAGGGCAAGGAGAACGCCCGCAACTTCCTCAAGGCCAACCCGGACATGGCCGACGGCATCGAGAAGAAGATCAAGGAGAAGCTCGGCATCGGCCCGAAGGTCGACAAGGAGGCCGAGCCCGCCGCGCCGGATGCCGCCGCGCCGGGCGCCGCCGCGCCCGACCCGCTCGCCGCCCCCGCG
>NZ_SMKY01000054.1 GCF_004349235.1 Actinomadura darangshiensis
ACCCCACACCCCGCGCGCCACCCAGGCGAGACCGCCCCAGACCCAGCGTCCAAGCCAGGCGAGGCCGAGCAGCGGTGGGCGCAGGACGTACCGCCACAGCAGCACGGCGGGCAGGACGACGAGCACGCCGATCAGCAGGCCGATGCCCTGGAACAGCAGCCGGAAGCCGTCCCCAAGGGCACCGAGGAGCCAGGCGATCCCGTGCCCGAGCGCCCGCAGCGGGCGGAGCAGGAGGAGCCCGGCCAGCCACCCGAGGCCGTGCCCGACCATGGCGAGGAACCGGCCGACCGGAGCGATCAGATAGCGGTGGACCCACCGGGCCAGCCGTCCGGTCCCGCGCCCGAACCAGCGCAGGAAACCGAGGATCACGACGACGGCGAGCCAGCGCAGCGGCCGCACGATGACGAGGTCGAACAGCGCGCCGATGCCGCGTGCGACTGCGGCCAGCAGCCGTCCGATCGGGGCGAGCGCCCAGCGGTACAGCGCGCGCCAGGCGCCGCGCAGCATCCGGCCGATGAACCGGGCGAAGCGCCCGGGGGCCCGCATGAGAGCGTTCCACGCCGCCCGGACGCCGCGGCCCACCAGCACGGCCAGGTCCCAGCCGAGGCGGAGCGGGACCACCACGATCAGCGCGATCACCCGCGCGGGGACGACGATCCACGCCGGCCCGGGGTGCGGCGGGGGTCGCTCCTTCGTGAGGTCGACCGAGTCGTTTCCGGTGGTCACGTTCGCCTTCCCTGTCATTTGCCGCATGCATCCGACTCGGTGCGCGGGCGACCGGTTCCGGGAGGTTGAACCCGGTCCGCGGCCATCACCGTACTGCTCGTCGATCCCGGGAGAGCGGTGCGGCGGCTCGACCTCGATCGACGTGCGGGACCTGGTCCGGAGCCGGGGCCCGAAACGACATGGAGGACGACGACATGAAATTCCCACGTTGGGCGATCCCCGCTGCGGCCGCCCTCACGGCGTCGGGACTCGTCCTGTCCGCGTGCGGGCAGGAGAAGGCCGGGGGGAGTCCGCAGAACGCCGCAGGCGCCCAGGCCCAGGCGCAGCCCCCGGCCGCGCCGGCCGTCCAGCCGAGCGTCCTGGAGGTCGCCAGCGTCACCAAGCTCGGCAAGGTCGTCACCGACGGCAAGGGCCTGACGCTGTACCGGTTCGACAACGACACCGCCCGCCCGCCCGCGTCCACCTGCGCTGAGGCGTGCGCCAAGGCGTGGCCGCCGGTCCAGGCCGGTGCGGGGAACACCGAGGTCAAGGGCGTCGACCAGTCGCTCGTCGGCAAGGTGAAGCGGCCGGACGGCACCTGGCAGGTCACGCTCGCCGGCTGGCCGCTGTACCGGTTCGCCAAGGACAAGAGCCCCGGTGACACGGAGGGGCAGGGCGTGGGCGGCACCTGGTACGCGGCCACGCCGACCGGCAAGAAGGCGACCCCGGTCAAGCAGACGAACCGCTGGAAGGGCTGGACGGTCGTCAAGGCCGAACAGGACCCGAAGCTCGGCCTCATCCTGACCGATGGCAAGGGCATGACGCTCTACCGCTACGACAAGGACAAGAGCAAGCCGCCCACGACGAACTGCTTCGGCTCGTGCAAGAAGGCATGGCCGCCGGCCACCTTCGAGGGCTGGAAGCACCTCAAGCTCGAAGGCGTCTCGAAGAAGGTCGTCAACTTCATCGAGCGCAAGGACGACGGCAAGTGCCAGCTCACCATCAACGGCTGGCCCATGTACTACTACGAGAAGGACAAGCAGCCCGGCGACACGACGGGCCAGGGCGTCGGCGGCGTCTGGTGGGCCACCACCCCCACCGGCGCGAAGGCCGCCGGCACCGGCTCCGCCGCCGGAACAGGCACCGGAACGGGCACCGGCACCGGCACCGGCGACGGCGGCTACGGCGCAGGCGGCGGCTACTAGGCGGCGCCATCGCGCCGCCCCACAGGCGAAGGCGCGGAGGTCTCGCGGGTCGGTCGGGGTCCGCGATCCCTCCGCGCCTTCTTCACGTCCGCCGCCCGGCGGACGTGTTGCGCCACGACCCTGCCGGGGGCCGAGTTGCTTGTGTTGCCGGTGGGGCGGGCTTTGCATTCCGATTACTCTTTGGATCTCGACAGTCACCCGATCCGATGATCGAATGGGGGTCCGTCCCGCCGTGGGTGCGGCCCGGCGAAGTGCCCGCAGCCCGGTGGGGAGGCTTCGGGAGGCCCCATGGTCGAGCGAGTCGGACGAGCGAGAGAGCCGGGACGGGCCCGGTGGCGGGGCGGGGGCACCGGGCGGCACGGACCGCCGGGGAAAGTGCGGGGCGCGGTCGCGCTGGCGCTGATGGCCGGGGGGCTCACCGCCTGCGGAGGCGGCGGCGGGACGCCGAAACTCACCTGGTACATCAACCCTGACAGCGGCGGGCAGGCGGCCATCGCGAAGTCGTGCACGCAGGCGGCGGGCGGCAAGTACCGGATCGAGACGTCGCTGCTGCCCAGCGACGCGACCGCGCAGCGCGAGCAGCTGATCAGGCGGCTCGCGGCCAAGGACTCCGGGCTCGACCTGATGAGCCTGGACCCCGTGTTCGTGGCCGAAGCCGCCAACGCCGGGTTCCTGCGCCCGTTCGCCAAGGGCGAGGCCGCGCCGCTGACGGAGGGCGTGTTCGACACGGCGGTGCAGAGCTCGATGTGGGAGGGCAAGCTCTACGCGGCGCCGTTCTGGGCCAACACGCAGCTGCTCTGGTACCGCAAGTCGGTGGCGAAGAAGGCGGGCATCGACCCGGCGGCGCCCGGCTTCACCTGGGACAAGCTGCTCGACGCGGCGAACCGCACCAACACCACGATCGGTGTGCAGGGCAACCGGTACGAGGGCTACATGGTGTGGATCAACGCGCTGATCGCGTCGGCGGGCGGCCGGATCATCAGCGACGCCGAGAAGGGGGACGAGGCGAGCATCGACATCGACTCGCCGGCCGCCGAGCAGGCGGCGTCGATCATCTCCAGGCTGGCGCGGTCGTCCGCGGCGAGCCCGACGCTGTCCACCGACATCGAGGAGCAGTCGCGCGCGACGATCAACGGGCCGCGCGGCGGGTTCCTGCTCAACTGGGGCTACGTGTGGCGGGCCGAGAAGGGCGACGCCGAGGCCGGTGCGATCGACAAGAGCATCATCGGCGACCTCGGATGGGCCCGGTACCCGCGGGTGAACCCGCAGCAGGAGAGCAAGCCCCCGTTCGGCGGCATCGAGATCGGGATCGGCGCGTACGGCAAGCACCGCGACGACCTGGCGGTCGAGGCCGTCCGCTGCATCACCTCGGCGGCGAACATGAAGCGGTACATGCTCGACGAGGGCAACGTCGCCGCGCGGCCTGCGATCTTCGACGATCCCGACATCCTCAAGGAGTTCCCGATGGCCCCGCTGATGCGGGACTCCATCGCCACGGCGGGCCCGCGTCCGGCCACGCCCTACTACGCGGACGTGTCCGGGGCCATCCAGAACCGGTGGCACCCGCCGGCGTCGGTGAACCCGAACACGACACCGCGCAAGTCCGCCGAGTTCATCCGCGAGGTCCTGCAAGGCAAGGCCCTGCTCTAACGGAGGTGTCGGATGACGTCCGCAGATACGGCGCTCAAGCGTCCCGCCGGCGCCCCCGCCAAGGCGGAGATCTCCGATCGCGGCCGGGCCGAGCGCAGGCTGGGGCTGCTGCTGTCGGCGCCCGCCGTGATCGTGATGCTGCTGGTCACCGCGTATCCGCTGATCAACGCCGTGTACCAGTCGCTGTTCAGCTACCGGCTCACCGCGCCGGACGACCGGCGTTTCGTCGGGCTGGGCAACTACGGGACCGCGCTGTCTGACCCGCTGTTCTGGCAGACGGTGGTCACCACCCTGATCATCACCGTGGTCACGGTCGGCGTGGAGCTGGTCATCGGCTTCGCACTGGCCATGGTGATGCACCGGGCCGTGTTCGGGCGGCGGACGGTGCGGACCGCGATCCTGCTGCCCTACGGCATCGTCACGGTCATCTCCGCGTTCGCCTGGAAGTACGCGTTCGACGTCCAGTCGGGGTTCGTCAACTCCTGGTTCGGGCTCGGCGACTTCGCCTGGTTCTCCGACCGCTGGGCCGCGACGTTCGTGATCATCCTGTCGGAGATCTGGAAGACGACGCCGTTCGTGTCGCTGCTGCTGCTCGCCGGGCTGGCGCAGGTGCCGCGCGACCTCGGCGAGGCCGCGACGGTGGACGGCGCGACGGCGTGGCAGCGGCTGAAGCGGGTCACGATCCCGAACATGAAGGCCGCGATCCTCGTCGCGGTGCTGTTCCGGACGCTGGACGCGTGGCGGATCTTCGACAACGTCTTCATCATGACGTCCGGCCAGGAGAAGACGCAGGTGCTGTCGTTCCTCACCTACCAGCAGATCATCACGCGGACGGAGCTCGGCCTCGGCAACGCGGTCGGCGTGCTGCTGTTCCTGTCGGTGGTGCTGATCGCGGCCGTGTTCATCAAGGGGTTCCGGGTGGACCTGTCCCAAGTGCGAGGTGACTGATGGAGTCGGCACGCTCTAAATCGCTGTGGATCGCGGCCTCGCTGCTGATCCTGGTGTGGACGGCGTTCCCGATCCTGTGGATCGTGATGCTGTCGTTCAAGACGCCCAGCGAGGTCGGCAACGTCCAGGGCTTCTTCCCGAAGGACTGGACGTGGGAGAACTACGAGACGGTCTTCAAGACCGACCTGTTCACCTCGGCGCTGATCAACTCGATCGGCATCTCGCTGATCGCCACGCTCATCGGGGTGGTGTTCGCGACGCTCGTCGCGTACGCGATCGCCCGGCTGGAGTTCCCCGGCAAGAAGATCATCCTGTCGTTCGCGCTGGCCATCGCGATGTTCCCGGTCGTGTCGCTGGTCGGGCCGCTGTTCGACCTGTGGCGCAACATCGGCCTGTACGACACCTGGCCGGGCCTGATCATCCCCTACATCTCGTTCGCGTTGCCGCTCGCCATCTGGACGCTGTCGGCGTTCTTCCGCGAGATCCCGTGGGAGATGGAGCAGGCCGCACAGGTGGACGGGGCCACGAACTGGCAGGCGTTCCGCAAGGTGATCGTCCCGCTGGCGGCGCCCGGCGTGTTCACGGCGGCGATCCTGACCTTCTTCTTCTGCTGGAACGACTTCGTCTTCGGGATCTCGCTGACGTCCACCGACAACGCCCGGCCGGTGCCGGCGGCGCTGGCGTTCTTCACCGGGGAGTCGTACTTCGAGCAGCCGACGACCGCGATCTGTGCCGCCGCCGTGGTGGTCACCGTCCCGGTCGTGATCATCGTCCTGGCGTTCCAGCGCCGCATCGTGGCCGGGCTGACGTCCGGCGCCGTCAAGGGCTGAGGAGCAACCATGGCCGCCATCACCATGAAGAACATCGTCAAGCAGTACGGCGACGGCTTCCCGGCCGTGAACGACGTGTCGCTGGACGTCCAGGACGGCGAGTTCATGATCCTCGTCGGGCCGTCCGGCTGCGGGAAGTCGACGCTGCTGCGGATGATCGTCGGGCTGGAGGACATCACGGCCGGCGAGATGGTCATCGGCGACAGGGTCGTCAACAAGGTCGCGCCTCGCGAGCGGAACCTGTCGATGGTGTTCCAGAACTACGCGCTCTACCCGCACCTCACCGTCTACGAGAACATCGCGTTCCCGCTGCGGCTCGCCAAAACGTCGAACGAGGAGGTGCAGCGCCGCGTCAACCAGACCGCCGAGCTGCTGGAGCTGACCGAGCATCTGGAGCGCAAGCCGGCGAACCTGTCGGGCGGGCAGCGGCAGCGGGTCGCGATGGGGCGCGCGATCGTCCGGCAGGCGGACGCGTTCCTGTTCGACGAGCCGCTGTCGAACCTGGACGCGAAACTGCGCGGGCAGATGCGCACCGAGATCTCCCGGCTGCAGCGCCGGCTCGGCGTCACGACCGTTTACGTCACGCACGACCAGACGGAGGCGATGACGCTCGGCGACCGGGTCGCGGTGCTGCGCAGGGGCGTTCTGCAGCAGGTCGGAAGCCCGCGCGAACTGTACGAGGAGCCCGTCAACCTGTTCGTCGCGGGATTCATCGGCTCACCGTCGATGAACTTCCTGCCGGCGTCGGTGGACGGTTCGTTCCTCGAAACGCCGCTCGGCCGTTTCGAACTGCGCGACGAGCGGAAGATCGAGGCGGTCGGTGACCGTTCGGTCGTGCTCGTCGGCATCCGCCCGGAGCATTTCGAGGACGTCTCGCTCGTCGGCGAGGAGAAGAAGGCGCGGGGCAGCATCGTCCGCGCCCAGGTGGACGTCACGGAATGGCTGGGCAACGAGCTGTACGCCTATGTCCCGTACGAGGCGCCCGAGGATCTGGCCGCCCAGTTGCGCGACCTCTCCCGGGAGCTCGACAGCGACCAGCTGCGCACCCAGGCCGTCGTGGCGCTGGACGCGGCGAGCCTGATCTCGCCGGGACGCGAGGCCGAGCTGTGGATCGACACGACGAAGGTCCACATCTTCGACCCGGCCACCGGCGACAACCTCACGCGGGACGAGGAGCGCGTCGAGCAGCTCGGCCGCATGGCCGAGGATTCGCGGGCCGCCCAGCGCGAGGCGCAGCGCGGCCCGGCGGACGACGAGACCGGGGCGTCGGTGGCGGAATCGTGAGCTGATGCATTTCGTCTTCACCCCGCCCGGGGAGTCGGCGGCCGGTCTGCTCGACCTGCCGTGGACGGAGCCGCTCGAAGAATGGGACGACGAGCGGCTCGTGGAGATCCGGCAGCGCGGCCTTTCCCGGCACACGGTCAGGTTCGTCGCCGAAGGCGGAGCCGTGTACGCGATGAAGGAGCTGGACGCGCGGCTGGCGCGCCGCGAGTACCGGCTGCTGCGGCGCCTTCGCGAACTGGGCCTGCCCGCCGTCGAGGTCATCGGCGTGGTCGTCGACCGCGCCGGCCTCGACGCCATTCTCGTGACGCGTTTCCTGGACCATTCCTCGTCGTATCGGTCCCTGTTCGCCAACGCGCGCTACTCTCACCCCACGGACCGGTTGCTGGACGCGCTGGTGGAACTGCTCGTCCGGCTTCACCTGGCGGGTTTCATGTGGGGCGACTGCTCGCTGTCGAACGTCCTGTTCCGGATGGACGCGGGCGCGTTCGCCGCCTATCTCGTGGACGCCGAGACGGCCGAGCTGCACCCGTCCCTCAGCGAGGGGCAGCGCGGCTACGACGTCTCCCTCGCCCGCGAGCGGATCGCCGGCGAGCTGTTCGACCTGTCGGCCGCGGGCACCCTGCCCTCCGGCGTCGACCCGATCGACGTGGCCGACGACACCGTCCGCCGCTACCGGGCCTTGTGGGACGAACTGACCCGCGAGGAGATCCTGCACCCCGACGACCAGCGCTACCGCATCGCCGAACGCCTCCGCCGCATCAACTCCCTCGGCTTCGACGTGGACGAAGTGGAGCTGGTGGACGCCGGATCGTCGGGGGCGCGGCTTCGTGTGCGCACGCGCGTGGCGGAGCCGGGCCACCACCGGCGCATCCTGATGGCCCGCACCGGGCTGGACGCCCAGGAGAACCAGGCCCGCCGCCTCCTCAACGACATCGCCGGCTACCGCGGCCATCTGGAACGCGTGCGCGGCGGGCCGGTCCCCGAGGTCGTCGCGTCGAACACGTGGCTGGCCGAGGTGTACGAGCCGGTCATCGACGCGGTCCCGCCCGGCCTGCGCGACCGCCTCGACGACGTCGAGCTGTTCCACGAGGTGCTGGAACACCGCTGGTTCCTGTCGGAGAAGTCGGGACGGGACGTCGGGACGTCGGCCGCGGCCCGCGACTACTTCGCGTCCGTCCTGCCCACCGTCCCCGAGGACCTGACGCAGACGGGCCGTCGCCCTGACCCGCCGAGCTGATCGCCCTGCACGGGGTCAGCCGACCGCGTCGTCCTGGAGGTTGTAGGGGTGGCAGCCGTGGTGGTCGCTGCCGGAGGCCAGGCCGTCGGTGCGGACCAGGTGGTCGGTCCCGTAGCCGCGGCGCTGCTGGTAGGCCCAGTAGGCGGTGCGCCCGGCGTTCGTCCACCGCTCGAAGATCAGCACTTCGCGGACGCCGGCGCCGCCGCTCGCCTTGATGACGAGGTCGCCGGGGCGCAGTGACGCCATCGGGGCGCGCCGGCAGTAGGACGCCTCCAGCAGCGCCGAGTTCGGCCCGGGTTTCGGCAGCCCCAGCGCCATGGACGCGTAGCCGGAGCCGTCGGTCCGGTAGCCCTGGTAGCCGGCCGTCTGGTCGTAGGGCACCCGCTTGGGGCCGTGCGGATGCCAGGAGCGGGTCCGGGCGATGACGTCGTGCCGGCTGATGAGCTTGACCGGCGCCCGGGCCGCGCCGGACGGGTCGCCCGTCGCGCCCTCCGACACCGGGGGTGTCTGCAGCGCCGCCCCGAGCGCCACCCCGGCGGTGCCGGCGACCAGCGTGCAGCCGACGACGGCGCCGAGGAGGAGGAACCGGCCACGCCGGCGTGTCCGCGGGGTGGGCGGCCGGTCCGCGGGATCGCCGCCGGGTTCGGCGCGGTCCGCGGTCGTGGCGGGTGTCCGCTCGGCGGGCGCGGTGGAGCGCCTCGACTCGTCCGCCACTTCCCACAGGACCGCGAGGCGGCGCGCGTCGGCGCCGCACAGGTCCGCGAGGGAGGTGACGGCGTCGGACGGGATCCACGTCTCGCCGCTGAGCCAGCGTCCCCACGACGAGCGGCTCGCGTGCGTCTTGCGCTCCAGGGCGCGCAGGTCGAGCCCGGACTCCTCCTTCAGGCCGCGCAGTTCGGTGAGCAGGATGCGCACCGGTTCCGGCAGGTCGCCGGGCAGCGGGGCCGGTGGACGGGGCTGGCTCATGGGCAAATCTCCCTGGGAGCGGGGCGGCCCCATTATGCCCAGTTATCTCGAGGCCAGTACGAGAACCGATGATGATCACTGAGTGTCCTTCATCGGGTACTGAATGTGATCGGCGTGATGTGTTCGACGATGTCCCGCCGTCCCGCGAATTGGCCCGCCGGGACGGCCTTTACGCAGGTCAGACCCGTCCCACCTGTCTCGGTGTCCCAACCTCTCCGAAGACGTTGGCGAACGCGGCGACGCGCTCCCTAAAGTGTGCCGAGTCGATCGACATCCCCCAATCAGCGCCCGGCGGGGCGCAATTCCGAAGCAATTCACGGAGGATTATCAATGGCTTCCCCTCGAGCCGTTCTCCTCGGCGTCAGCACGCTGGCGCTGGCCGGCGGAACCGTCCTCGGCCTGGTCGGCGTGTCCGCCCCGGCCGGCCGCCCGGCGCCGGCCCAGGGCGTCCAATTGCAGGCGGCGGACGCCCAGGTCGCGGCGGCCCCGAAGGTCACCCGCAGCCAGGTCATCGCCAACGCCAAGACCTGGCACCCGCACACCAGCAGCCGGATCCCCTACAGCCAGTCCAAGACCCACGGCGGCTACCGCACCGACTGCTCCGGGTACGCGTCCATGGCGCTGAAGCTGCCCAAGCCCGGCCCCAACACGGTCGGCCTGGCGTCGTCCACCTACAGCACGAAGATCAAGCTCTCCCAGCTCACCAAGGGCGACCTGATCATCGACGCGATCGGGAGCAACACCACCCGGCACGTCGTCATCTTCGAGAAGTGGACCAGCAGCAAGCACACCGCCTACTGGGCGTACGAGCAGCGCGGCGGCTACGGCACCGACCACCGCACCCGCACGTACGGGCTGTCGAGCGGCAGCCAGTACAAGCCGTACCGCCCGAAGAACATCACCTGACCTGATCCGGGGCTCCCGCGAAGGCGCCCGGCCGGAACGCCGGCCGGGCGCCTTCGTCATGCGCGTCCGCTACGCGGTCGTCTCGGTGACGGCCCACCGGCCCACCTCGCGGTAGTCCGAGTCGGAGATCTCCGCGCCGTCCCCGGGCTTCAACTCGTAATGCTTGAGGTTCCCGGCCCAGTAGCGCAGGATCCGTCCCAGCTCGCCGACCGCGTCCTTGGCGACGGCGCCTTCGGCCATGTCCACTTCAAGAACGAACTTCACGTGCCCGCCTTCCTGAGGGGATCAGTGCACTTCAATCGTGTCATTGAACCTCCCGGTGAAGCTTTATCGCACAGAGGCCAGTGATAGGCGAACGAAGTCTCAAACGCGGGTGACACCGGGTTGGCCACCGGGCCGATGCCGGACACCTATGATCGCCAGGCATGGGCGAACCACGCGAGTTGCGCGGCCACGACAGGCCGATCAGGTCTCTGGCGGCCGTTTTGGCGGGCGACGGCCGCGTGCTGCTGGCGAGCGGGGACGCGTACGGGTTCGTGCGCCTGTGGGATCCGGAGTCGGGGGAACCCGCCGGCGGCCCCGCAACCGTCGACGCGGACACCGTGGTGGCGCTCGGCGCCGTGCGCCTCGGGTCCGGGGCGTGGGCCTTGGCGAGCTGCGGGAGAATGCGGTTCACGCGCTGGGATCCCGTGGACGTGCGCGACACCGGATCTCCCTCGTGGCAGGCCGACGCGCACGGGGCCTGGCACATGGCCGTCGTACCCGCGACCGCCGCCGCGCCCGCGTGGATCGTCGCCGCGGCGCAGGGCGGGGTGCGGGTCATCGATCCCGAGAACGGCCGGACGGTCTTCGAGGCGACCGGTGAGGGGCTCGACGACGACCCCGTGACCCTCCGCCTGGCAGGTGGGCGCATCGGGGACGGGACGGCCGGATTCGCCGTCGTCCGCTACGGCGGTGACCTAGAACTCTGGGCCCCCTCCGGTGCCGGGGAGTGGCAGCGGCGTGACATCCCCCTGCCCGGCTCCCTGCTGCCGAACGCCATGGCGTTCTTCACCGGTGCCGATGGCGAGCCCCGCATCGCCGTTGCGGAAAGGCAAACGGTCACCGTGTTGGACGTGCGCACCGGAGAACAGGTGACACAGGACGAGTTCGACGTCCGCGTGGACGTGCTGGCTCCCGTCCCGCTGGAGGACCGGACCCTTCTGGCCCTCGGCTTCACCCACCGGCAGGACGTCGGCGTACGACTCTGGGACCCGCACACGCGCCGGCTGGTCGGCGAGGTGTTCCACCGGGTCGGCCCGGACATCGGTGACCGGGGCTCGGGCGGTGGCCCGATGCGCTCCGTCATCACCGTTGCCGGCCCGGACGGAAGCGTTCGCGTCGCCAGCGCGGCCGGTGACGATGTCGTCCGCGTGTCGGCGCCGCTCGACCCAGGTTCGCCCTCCGGTATCGAAGGCGCGCAGGAGATGGGAGCGGAGATCCGCGTCACCGGGGACACCTCGGTGCGGGCGACCACCGTGTCCGCGGCGATCGAGGCCTTCAACGACGCGATCAAGGCGGTCCCGGTCGTCGACCGGGACCGCCTGCGGGCCGAGTACGCCGATCTCCGCAGGAGCTGGCGGGTGAAGGGCCTGGTCAGCGGCTCACTCGACGAGATCGCAGGCATCCTGCGAGCGCAACTGGAGACCGACGCCGGCCGGGGCGGCGGAACGTACTTCCTGGTCAACCTCATGGAGTCCGAGAGGTGCGTCCAGGTGAACACGATCCAGGGCGGCGCCTTCCACCCGTACCGCGTGTGGCGGACCGCCGACGGCTTCTCCGTCTACTCCAACCGAAGCCTCACGGACCGGCCGCGCCGCTGGCGCCGGTCATAGAACACCGGGAGATGCTCGGCGGCGTCAGGTGAGGGGTTTCAGCAGCAGCTCGAATTTCAGGTCGTCCCGTTTGGGGAGGCCGAAGCGTTCGTCGCCGTAGGGGAAGGGCGTCGTCCGGCCCGTGCGGGTGTAGCCGCGGCGGACGTACCAGGCGATCAGGTCGTCGCGGACGCTGATCACCGTCATGTGCATTTCGGACGCGGCCCACTCGTCGCGCGCGAGGCGTTCGGCCTCGGCGAGGACCTGGCGGCCCAGCCCGCCGCCCTGGCGGCCGGGGGAGACGGCGAACATGCCGAAGTAGGCGTGGCCGTCGCGGTTCTCCAGCTGGCAGCAGGCGGCCAGGGCGCCGTCCTTCTCGGCGACGAGCATCAGCCCGGCCGCGTGGTCCACCGCGGCGGCGACGGCCTCGGCGTCGGTGCGCTGCCCGCCGAGGAGGTCGGCCTCGGTGGTCCATCCGGCGCGGCTGGAATCCCCGCGGTAGGCGCTCTGGATGAGCGTGACGAGGTCCGGGACGTCCGCCGCCGTGGCCGTCCGGAAGATGAGGTTCACGGTGTCCATCGTGGTGAGACTCTACTGCCGGGTGCTACTGGTCGACGCGGCAGCTCTCGCCGAGCGGGCGGGTGATCGCCCAGTAGCGGCGGAAGTGGCACTTCGACATCTTCCAGCGGCCGTCCTCGACGGCGTATTCGTCGTCGTACTCGCCGGTACTGACCGATTCGGTGCCGTCGAGCAGGTTGACCTGGCGGAACTTCAGCGTCCAGCGGCCGGACGCACGGTCCTCGCCGTGGACGGTGATGTCCGGGTGCAGCGCGTGGTGCATGTCGAGGATGACGTTCTTCCCGTCGACCTGCTGGAGCGCGATCCGCTCGAAGACCTCGGCGATGCCGTCGGCGTCGTCGAAGGCGCCGAGCCGGCCGTAGTCGATGGAGGCGCCCGCGGCGACGAAGCAGGCCCGGAACTCCTCCGGGTCCTTGGCGTCGCAGGCGCGCAGGTAGCGGTGCTTGAGGGCCTTGATCTCCTCGATGGCCTCCAGCCGGGCGATGCGCGCGGCGAGGCCGGGGTCCGGTGACTGCGGCATGGTGGCTCGACCCTCGTGCACGGGCGGACGTCCCGTCCAGCGGTGTCCCGATGAACGGGAGGCCGGAACAACGGGGCCGGCCGCGGCCGCAGGATCGTCGGCATGAGCCTCGGCGATGTGCGACACCACATGCTGGACGTCGGTGACGTCACCCTCCACGTGGCCGAACAGGGCAGCGGTATGCCCGTGGTGATGTGCCATGGCTTTCCGGGCCTCTGGTACAGCTGGCGGCATCAGCTTCCGGTGCTGGCCGCGGCGGGATACCGGGCGATCGCCCTCGACATGCGCGGATACGGGCGCAGCAGCCGTCCTACCGCGGCCGACGAGTACGACCGGCGGCACACCGTCGCCGACCTGGTCGGGGTCCTGGACGTCCTGGGCGTCGACGAGGCCGTTTTCGCCGGGCACGACTTCGGTGCCTCACTCGTCTGGGACCTTCCGCAATGGGCTCCGGGACGCGTCAAAGCGCTGATGCAGCTGAGCGTCCCGCGCGTGCCCGTTTCAAAGCGTCCGCCGAGCGAGTTGTACGCGATGGCCGCCGAGCGCCATTTCCTCCACACGCACTACTTCCAGAAGCCCGGTCCGGCCGACGAAGAACTCGGCGGAGACCCGGAGCGTTTCCTGGCGAACGTGTTCTGGGCGCTCAGCGGCGCCTACCGGTACCTCGACATATGGCGGCACCCAGGCGGCGAAAACGGCTACCTCGATGTGCTCCCCGAAGCGCCGCCCCTCCCATGGCCGTGGCTGTCGGAGGACGAGTTCGCCTATTACGTGAGCGAGTTCCAGCGCACCGGATTCACGGGCGGCCTCAACTGGTACCGCGCCAACGACCACGTGTGGAAGGAGAAGCAGGCCCGCCCGGACGAGCCCGTCACCGTCCCGGCGCTGTTCGTGGTCGGTGACCGCGACCCCGTCCGCGAGATGATGGGCGCGGACGACTCCATGGCCGGACTCGTCCCAGGCTTGCGCGCCGTCCACGTTGTCGAAGGCGCCGGGCACTTCGTCCAGATGGAGGCGGCCGGCGAGGTCAACGACGCCATGCTCGCCTTCCTCGCCGGCCTCTGACCGGTTCCGCCTAGCCGTTCAGCTTGACCAGCAGCTCCTGGGCCTGTGCGGCGAAACCGTCGTGGCCCGACTCCAGGGCGCGGCCCAGGTGTGCGGCGGCACCTGCGAGGTCGCCCTGGGCGAACCGGATCTCGCCCGCCCGGAAGGCGGACTCGCCCACCAGCTCCGCGTCGTCGGTGCCGGTCGCCAGGCACAGCTCGTAGAACCGGACGGCCGAGTCGCGGTCGCCCTCCCAGTAGGCCAGCTCGCCCAGGTGCGCGGCGGCCATCGGCCCGTTGCCGGACGAGCCGGAGTCGATCACGGCCTGGTACCAGCGGAGCGCCTCCGGCCAGTCGCGCCGCCGCTTGGCCAGCGCGCCGAGGTGCATCTTGGCCTGCTCGACGGAGAGTTCGCTCTGCTCGCCGGGGCCTTCGAGCGCGGCCAGGTACAGTTCGCCGGCCCGGGCCGGGTCCTCCTCGGCGTACGTCCGGCCCAGCGTGATGCGGGCGCGCTGGGCGATCATGGGCGACCCGTCCTCGATGAGCGGGACCAGGATCTCCCGCGCTTCCGCATACTCGCCCTCGTCCACCAGGTCGTCCGCGCGCAACCAGAGCGCGGCGGGGTTCCCGACGGAGTCCGGGGGCCCGTCCAGGTGGGCGGACGCGAGGCGCTGGACGGCCTCGTCCGGGTGAGTGGCCAGCCGCTCGTAGACGTCCTGCGCCCGCTCCGGCTCGCCCACGGCGGCGCACAGCTCGGCGAGCCGGACCTCCTCGTCCGGCTCCAGCGGGAACGCCAGCCCGGCGTCCAGGTAGAGCATCGCCTCCGCGTGGGCGCCCGCCTCCGCCAGCTCGGCCGCCCGCGCCTCGACGACCCCGGCCGCTAGGTCCCTCTTGCTCGTCCGCGCGGCGAGCGTCAGCGCGCCGACCGCGAGCTGATGGCGGCCGTCCCCGTAGGCGCTGTTGGCGATGCCGAGCAGGTTGTTCGCGGCGGCTTCGGCCATCTCCGCCACGTCGTCGTCGCCGGAATCCATCGCGGCGACCTCGGCGAACGCCTCCGCCGCGGCGGCGAGGTCGCCGCCGAGCGCCGCGATGTTGCCGAGATACGTGTGGGCCTTCGCCCGCAACTGCTCCGTGCCGGCCTCGGCGAGGACGGTCCGGACCTCGGCCGCGGCGGCCTCCGGGGCACCCTGCCGCTGGAGAGCCCGAGCGAGGTCGAGGCGCAGTCCGCCGGCGAGGGCGGGCTCGCCGATCCCCTCGGTCGCCGCCATGCCCAGCCGGAACTCGCGCATCGCGCCGTCCAGGTCGTCCCGGTTCTCGCGGATCAGGCCCCGCAGCCGATGGCCGTGGGCCAGAGTCAGCGGGTCGCCGGTCGCGACCGCGCGGCCGGCGGCGGCCTCCGCCTCCGTCAGCCGGTCCTGCTGGTAGAGCGCCCGCGCCAGGTGGCGGAGCGCGGCGTGCGCGGCCGGGTGGGCGATGGCCGCGGCCCGCTCGTACGCCTGGACGGCCTCGTCCGGGTCGTCCGCCAGCGCGCCGAGCTCGTCCCATGCCCGTGCGGCCTGCTCCGGCGGCGCCATCTCGGCGACCGGGCGCAGCAGCGCGCGCGCACTCTGCGGGTCGTCCTTGCCGCGGGCCTTCGCGACCGCGACGACCGTCCGGCACGCGGCCTCGTAATGGTCGGTGCCCGTCAGCTCCGTCAGGACTCCGGCGACGCCGTCTTCGCTGTTCAGTGCCGTGTACAGCGCGGTCAGCCCGGCCCGTGCCGTGGGCAGGTCGTCCCGGGCGCGCCGCATCCGGTCCAGGCTCTCCGCGGGCCCGCCCGCGAGGCCCAGCCCGAAGCCGTAGTAGGCGTGGGCGGTGGGAACGTCGGCCTCCGCCGTGCAGAGCGTCGCGGCTCCCTGGACGAACCCGAGCACCCTGGCGTGCTCCCCGGCCTCGGCGGCCTGCGCGAACAGCCGCATGGCGGTCTCGTGGTCGCCGGTGCCGAAGGCGTGCGCGGCGCGCTCCGCGTGCTGCGCGGCCGGCGATCCGGGCGGGCCGTCCACCGGGAAGGCGGCGGCGCCTCCGCGGTAGGCGCGGGCGGCGGCCGTGTCGCCGGCCTCGTCCGCGGCGGCCGCGTACTCCTCGGCGATCCTGACGGCGTCGGCCGGGGCGCCCCCCGCGGCGGCCAGCCACAGGGCGCGGACCGCGAGGGCCGAGTCCCCCTCCTCGCCGGCGTGGGCGGCGATGGCCCCCAGCTTGTTCAGTGCCTCCTGGTGCATCTCGCCGTGGGCCTCACCCGGGTCGGGGTGGCGGTACCCGGCCGCCGCGGCGGCGCCGAACGCTTCGACGGCGCGGGCGAGCGAGCCGTCGGTCAGCAGCCAGCCGCCGAGCTGGGCGCCCGCCATGAGCGCCATGCCGTGGTCGTCGGTGGCCAGCACCGCCTCGAACTCCGCGTAGGCCGCCTCGGTCTCGCCCAGCTCGTGCAGCGTGACGCCGAGAAGGGCGCGGATGTGCGGGACGGACTCGGGCCGCGCGTTGCCGAGCGCCGTCCGGTACCAGGGCAGGGCCCCGGTGTGGTCCCCGCGGACGCGCAGCAGGTCGGCCAGCGCCCACGCGCCGACGCCCACCGTCTCCGGGTCGCCGCTGCCGGCGGCGCGGCGGGCGGCCGGCTCCAGCGCCGGGTGGCCGTCCAGCGACTCCAGCGCCTCGACGAGCCGGCGCAGGCAGCGCAGCGCCGCCGGATGGTCGACGGCCGAACCGCGCTCCAGCGCCTCGATCGCGGCGGCGGCGTCGCCCTGCTCCTCGTACGTGTCGCCGAAGTTCTCGCAGATCCCGGCCACCTGCGCGGGCGGCGCGCACTCCAGGACCGCCTCGAACAGCTCGCGGGCGCCGTCCATCCCGCGCTGCAGCCGATCCACCGCCACACCGGCGACCATGCCCGCCGCGGCCTCCGCGTGGCCGGTGCCGGCGGAGCGCCGGAGCCACGCCCCGGCCGCCTCGTGCTCCCCCTCGTACAGGGCGAGGTGCAACTCGGCCAGCAGCGGCTCGCCGTACTCCTCGGTGAACAGGGCGACCGCCCGGGGGCGGTCGCCGTCCTCGACGGCCAGGAAGGCGCGCTCCCGCGGGCTCGCGACGCCGAGCCGCTCCCGGGCCCGCGCCGCCACGAGACCGGGGCCGTCGGCGGCGGCCCGCTCGTACGCTTCGCGCGCTCCCGGCCCGTCACCGGTCGAGGCCAAGTGGACGCCGAGGTCGTACGCGGCCTCGCCGGCGAGCCACTCGGCGTCCGGGTCGCCTTCGCCACGGCGCCGGTCGAACAGCACGAGCGCGCGCCGCAGGAGCCGGACGGCCTCCGCCGCATCGCCGCGCCCGGCCGTGATCCGGGCCAGCATGACGCTCGCGCGGGCGACGGCCTCGGCCTCGAACCCCTCCGCGGCTCCGCACGCGATCGCCGTCTCGAAGCTCCTGGCGGCGGCGTCGTGGTCGTCGAGTTCGTACAGGTTCCAGCCGACCAGCACGTCCACATGCGGGCCCTCGCCCGACACGGCCGCCTGGACGTCGCGGGCCTCGCCCGCCCGTCCGGCCCTGAGGAGTGCCTTGACGGTCTCCTGGAGCAGCTCGGGGTAGTCGGCGCCGTCCGGGTCGGCGACCTCCAGCGCCCGCCGGCGGGCGGTCGCGGCGCCGTCCAGGTCGCCGAGCCTGGCGCGCACCTGGGCCAGTTCCAGGGCGCCGCGCAAAGCGAGATGGTCGTCCTCGCCGCCGGCCGCCGCGGCCCACGCCTCGGCCGCGCCCGCGTGGTCGCCCTCGTCGTCGCGCAGCGCGCCGAGGAACAGGGCGGCCCGCTGCCCGTCGTCCGCGGGGTCGTGCTCCACGGCCATGGAGAGCGCGGCCTCGGCGGCCGCCGTTTCGCCGTTCCCCTGCCAGGTGTGCGCGGCCTCGACGAGGAGCGCGCCGGCCAGCGGACGGCCGGGGCCGTCGACGCGGGCCAGCGCGTCCGCCGCCGAAGGGAAGTCGCGGTCGAGGAGGCGGCGGGCGAACACGCCGTCGGCGGCGAGTTCCGGATCGTCCTCCGGGACGCCCGCGAACGCGGCACGCGCCGCGTCGAGGTCGCGCATCCGCGCCCGGGTGAACCCCAGCAGCCACAGATGGCGCACGGTCTGGGCGCCGCCCCCGGCCGCGATCCGCTCGTGCATCGCCGCCGCCGCGGCAAGGTCGCCGCGATCCTCCAGGATGCGGACCATCGCCGTCTCCGCCTGGACGGCCAGCCCCGGATGCCCGGACTCGGAGACGCGCTCGTAGGCGGCCAGGGCCTCGTCCGGGCTCCGCTCCTCGACGGCCGCGCCGAACGCCTGCGCCACCCAGGGCGCCAGCGCCGGCTCGCCGCCGGCGTGGGCGCGGCGCAGCAACCCCGCCGCCTCGCCGGCGTCGTCGTCCGAACGCAGCAGCCACGACAGCATCGCGGCGTGCGACAGCGCCAGCGGATCGCCGTCGCCGGCCGCCTCGTCGAGCAGCTCCACGACCTGCGACAGCGGCGCGCCGAGCCACATGTAGACCTGTGCCAGCGCGCTCTTCGCCGGCGCGGACACCGCCGGATCGGGTTCCCGGGCCGCCTCCTCGTACCGGGCGATGCCGATCTCCCGGCCGAGCCGCTGGTAGTCGATCAGGCCGGTGAGCACCGGATGCGGGCGGCCGCCCCCGCCGCGGCCGATCAGCCGGCGCTGCAGGGCCGCCGCGAACCCGGTGGTGATGTCCGCGCCGTCCGCGACGAACTCCAGCAGCTCGTCGGCCTGGTCGAGGTCGCCCTCGCCGAGCTCCAGCGTCGCCAGCATCGACGCGGCGCGCGACGACTGCTCGCCGAGGCCGGCGTCGGTGACCCGGCGCAGCAGCGTCCGGGCGGCGCCGACCTCGCCCGCGCGCAACCGCTCCAGTGCCGCGTCGCAGTCGTCCACGGCCCGTTCCAGCTCCTCGTCGGGGCCGCGCTCGGCCATGCCGGCCTGCGCGATCACCAGCCGCGCCTTGAAGGAGACGTCCGGGTCGTCGAGCTCGGCCGCGCGGCCGAGCAGCTCGATGATCTCCGCCTTCCGCGGGTCGCCGTCCGGCAGGCGGTAGTGCAGGCTCCCGAGGAAGTTCACCGCGCCCGCGCTGAATTCCGACTCCGCGTCGAGGACGGCCCGCCAGCACTCCACCGCCCCGTCGACCTCGCCCGCCTCCGAGAGGACCTGCCCGAGGCAGGCGCGCGCCTCGACCGCGTACCGCGGATGCCCCGAGTCGACGACCCGCCGCAGGATCCGGCGGGCCCCCTCCTCGTCCCCGGACTCGCGGACGAGCTTGGACTCCTCGATGAGCGCGTCGAGCCTGATCTCGGGCCGGTGGTCCTCGGCCGCGCGGTGGTAGGCGTCCCGCGCCTCGGCCGGCTCGCCGAGGTCGAACAGCGCCGCGGCGAGGAGTTTCTCGGCCCGGCAGCGCTCCGCCGGGTCACCGACCGCGATCGCGTGCTCGGTGACGCGCCGGCACTCGCCGAACTCCGCCAGCGGGGCGTAGATCGAGTAGAGCCGCATCGCCGCCCGCGTGCACAGCGCCGGCGCACCGGCCGACAGCATGGCGTTCAGCGCCGTGAGGACGGTCTCGATCGCCTCGTCCTCGTCGCTCTCCAGCACGGCCTCGACCGACTCGAACGCCTCCCACGCCGCCCGGTCGCGCTCGTCCTGGTCGTCCGGCGGCCGGATCCCGCCCATCTCCGCGGCCAGCTCGGCGACCCCCGGGTCGCCCTCCAGCGCCCGCCGCCGCGCCTGCTCGGCCGCGGCCGGGTCGCCGAGTTCGCGCAGGACGTGGGCCAGGGACAGGTCCGCCATCGCGGCGATCTGCGGGTCGGCCCCGGATGCGGCGATGCGCAGCGGACGGCAGGCCAGCGCGGTCGCATCCTCGTCCATCAGGAGCGTGCCGAGCACGATCGCCGAACGCTGCGCCCACTGCGGATGGCCGCCCGCGACCACCGACCGGTGCGCGGCCCGCGCGCCGTCCTGGTCGCCGCCCTCGGCCAGCACCAGCCCGAGCACATGCGAGGCCTCGGCGACGACCGCACCGTCCGCGGCCACCACGATCTCGCGCAGCGCCGCGGCCGCGCCGTCCCGGTCGCGCGGCCCCCGCCACAGCTCGATCGCCGCCTCAAGCCGCTCGGCCCATGAAGACATGCCTGCTATTCCCCCGGATAACGGAACCTGGACCGGAATGATCATGCAGGAAACGACCGTCGTCCCGCAGGATTTCCCGTGAACCGCAACCCGGCCGCCACCGGCCCTGACCGGTACCGTCTCCTTGACAGGCCATCGTCCGACCCGGAGGTCATCCCGTGATTTCGGCGTCCGAGGCATTCGAGGACCTGGCCGCCGCGTACGGCGAGGAGCCCGGGGTCGCCCGCCGCCGCATGTTCGGCCGCGACGGCCTGAGCCGCGACGGCAGGTTCTTCGCCTTCCTCGACAAGCGCGGCCTGGTGCTGAAACTGCCCCCGGCAACGAGAACCGCCCTGGTGGACGCCGGCGACGCGACCACGGCCGAGGCGGTCAGCCCGTCGATGCGCAAGACATGGGCCATCGTCCCCTACGCGGACGACCCGCAGCGCTGGCGCGCCCTGACCGCCGAAGCCTTCGAGCACGCCCGCCCCTGACCCGGCGGCCGTCACCGTCTCCCGACCGGTACCGGGTCGCAGGGCTTGGCCGGACCGCGCACCACGTACGCTCCGATCTTGACTGCCGAAGACACGCCCACCTTGTCGGCGGACAAGGCCATCACCAGCGTCCGTCCCGGCTTGATGCGGCCGGGATAGATGTAGACGAGCGTGTTGTCACCGGCTCGCTCGGGACCCGTCCACGTCGGGCTGCCGTCGTTGTCGTCCTGGTAGAACGTGCCACGCGGAAACACCGAGCAGCGGGAGAAGAAGGGAATGAAGTCGATGACCGCCTGGACGCCGAGCGCGTCGAGTCGGCGCTCGAGCCCGTCCAGCCGGCGCTGGACCACCTTGGGCGGGGCGTCGAGGTCATCGAACGTCACCTTGATCCGGCCGTCCGGCAGGGCCTCGGCGGCGTATGCCCGGTCGCCGGGGTCGCCGTTGATCGGGGCGAGCGGGATCAGCGAGACGGCCGCGACGCCGGCGGCGGCGCTCAGCGCGTACCTGCGCCACCGCAGCTTCGCCCGGACCGGGGACGAGGCCGTCCGGGCACGCTCCTCCAGGAGGGCGCGGGCATGGGCGGCCACCTCGGGCGAAGGGCCGGGCCGGGCGCCGTGGTGCTCCCGCAGAAGCCGCATCTCATCCATCACTTCGCATCTCCTTCGAGGTCCGTGCTGAGGGAGTGGCGCAGGCGCCGCCGTGCCCGGTTGAGCCGGGAGCCGACCGTCCCGGCGCGGATGCCGAGGGCCTGCGCGACCTCCTCGTAGCCCAGCTCGCCGTAGGCGACCAGCAGCAGCACATCGCGGTCGCGAGCGGGCAGTTCCGCCAGCGCGGCCGCCAGCCTGGGCTGCATCCGCTGGGCGCTGACCATGTCGGCGACCCGGTCCGCGTGGCCGGCGCCCGCACCGCACTCGTCCGTCTCGGCGGACGCGCGCCGCAGCATCCGGTACGCCCGCTGCTCGGTCCGGCGGTGCCGCCGGACGAGGTTGGTGGCGATCCCGTACAGCCAGGCGCGGGCCTGGGGCCGTCCGGCGTCGTACCGGTGCCGGAGGGTGAAGGCGGTCAGGAACGTCTCGGCCGCCACGTCGTCGGCCGGGCCGTCCCCGAGCCGCGAGGCGACGTAGCGGTGGATCTCCGCGAAGTACCGATCGAAGATCGTCGAGAAGCGCTCGGGATCCTCCCGGGACTCCGCGATCACGCTGGCGTCGCTGGGCTCCGCGGGCGTCCGCACGGGCTCTCCAAGAGGCGGGACAGGGGGCGGGTCGATGATGGTCATGCGTCCGGTACCTTCCGTGCCACGACCTTGACACCCGTTATTGCCCGCCCGCCAGATTCGTCTTCACGCAAAGCCCTTCCGGATCCGGACGGGGTCGCCGTGCTCGCAGGGATCGGTGGCGCGGGACCCACCCGGGCTGCGCCGATGCGACGCGCTTGGCGCCCGCCGTCCGGTGGGCGATCGCGATTGCCCGCGGGAGCGACCCGGATCCGATCGCGAGCGTGACGGCGTCCAGGGTCGGTAGGGGCGGCTATGGACGCGGTGAAGGGGCGGCTCCGGCCGCCGCACCGTCGAGGACCAAATCGACGATCTGCCGGGCGGTTCGTTCCGGGTCGAGCCGGTCGGTGGCGCCCGATGCCATCCGGGCGAGCAGGGGGGAGACGAGGAGTTCGGAGATCAGGCCGGGGTCGAGCTCCGGACGGATCTCTCCTCGCTCCACGCCGCGCCGCAGGACGCTGTCCATCGCCTCCCGGCGGGGGGCGACGATCTCCTCGAAGTAGCGGCCGTGCAGCCGGGGGAAGGTCGCGGCCTCGGCGTTGAGGGCGCGCAGCATGGCGCTGGCCCGTGTGTCGGCTACGCGTTCGGCCAGCGTCCGCAGCAGCACGGCCAGGTCGTCGCGAGTACCGGCGCCGGCCGGCGAGGAGCGCGGCGCGTTGATCGTCTCCAGCACGTCGAGATAGAGCTCGTCCTTGGTCTTCCAGCGCCGGTAGACGCTGTTCCGCGAGACTCCGGCCTGCTTGGCGATGGCCACCAGCGAAAGGCCGGTGAGGGTGGCGCCGGCGGCGACCAGGTCGAGGACCGCGTCGATGATGGCCGAGTCGGCGGCGGGGTCGCGCTGCCGCCCGCCGCGGCGGTCCCGGGGCTGGGTCTCCACCCTCGTAACGATACAGCGCTGTTGCGTTCGGTTTGCGGGCCGGAGTAATAATGGAACAGACCTGTTCTGATTCCTTTAGGAGATGCTCATGTCCGATCCGCCGTCCGCCCGCGCGCCCGTTCTGATCGTGGGCGGCAGCATCGTGGGGGCCTCGGCCGCCCTGTTCCTCGCGGTCCGCGGCGTCGACTGCGTCCTGGTCGAGAAGCATCCGGCGGTCTCGACCAGGCTTCGCGCCAAGCTGTTCTATCCGCGCACGATGGAGGCGTACCGCTCGGTCGGTGCCGACCAGGACGTCTATGCCGTCCAGCACCGCCTCCCTCCGGCCGACCACGCCGCGGTGGTCGATTCGCTCACCGGCCCGGAGTCGCGGCGCTGGCCGCTGCCCGCCGCGGCGGACTTCAGCGCCGTCTCGCCCAGCCCCAGCGCCCTGGTCAAACAGGCCGACCTGGAAGAGGTCGTCCGTGCCCATGCCCGCGCCGCCGGCGCCGACCTGCGTTTCGGCCACCGCCTTCTGGGGCTGCGCCGGCGCGAGGACGACGTCCTGGCCCGGATACGCGGCGGCGACGGCACCACCTACACCGTCGCGGCCGACTACCTGCTGGCCGCGGACGGGAACGGCAGCGCCGTCCGCGAGAGCCTGGGCATCGGCCGCAGCGGCGCCGAGGCGATCTCGCAGGTCATGGAGATCGGCTTCGAGGCCGATCTGCGCCGGGTGCTCCGGGGCCGCCGGCTCGCCCTGGCCTTCACCGGCCCGCCTGAGCGGGCGTTCCTGTCCTGGAGCACCGCACAGGACCGGGGGACGGTGTCGGTGACCTACGATCCCGCGCTCACCGATCCGGCGATGTTCGATGCCCGGCGGTGCCGGGGGATAGTGTCACGCGCGCTCGGGCTGCCGCCGTCGCGGTTCACCCTCACCGGGCACCGTCCCTGGCAGATGGGCGGCTGGGTGGCCGACTCCTACCGCGCCGGCCGGGTCTTCCTGCTCGGCGACGCGGTGCACGTCACCCCGCCGACCGGCGGCTTCGGCGCCAACACCGGGATCCAGGACGCCTGGAACCTCACCGCCAAACTGGTCTCGGTCCTCCGCGGCCACGCCGGCCCGCGGCATCTCGACGACTACGAGGCCGAGCGCCGCCCGGTGGGCCGGATGACGGTGGAGCAGGCATTGCTGCGCGCCCGCGTCCGGGACCCGGCCGACGGCGGCCCACTGCTCAGTGAGGCGGCGGTCGCCATCGGCTACCGCTACCCCATGGGGCATGAGGACCCGGCCACCGGCGGCCTGCCGGTGGCCGACGAACCGTGCCGCTGGCGCGGCGAGCCGGGAACCCGGTTGCCGCATGTCCTCCTCAGCGGCCGGGACGGGACCGGATCCACGCTCGACCTGGTCCGCGACGGCCGCCATCTGCTCCTCGCCGGACCCGAGGGACACCCCTGGATGCGCGCTGCGCACCGGCTGGACCCGCACGGCACGTTCCTCGACGCCGTGCTCCTGCCCGGCCGGACGGGCTCACCGCCCGCCGCGGCGTTTGGCATCGGCGACCACGGTGCCCTGCTGGTCCGGCCCGACCACGTGGTCGCCTGGCGCGCCGCGGACGCCGCCCCCGACGCCTTCGCCGCCCTCGCCGGCGCCGTACGACGGGCGCTCGGAGCCGGCCGTCCAGCAGCACAGTGAGGGTGCGCGCCGGTCACCACCAGGCGGGAGGCTTCCCTGTGGTGTGGAGCCAGGTCCTGAAGAACTCGCCGAGGTCCTGGCCGGAGATCTGCTCGGCGAGGGCCTCGTACTGCTCGGTGGTGCCGTTGCCGTACTGGTGGTCGGCGAGCCAGGTGCGGGTGAGGCGCATGAACGGCTCGTCGCCGATCCTGTGCCGGAGCGCCTGCAAGGCCATGCCGCCGCGGAAGTAGATCGAGCGGTGGAACATCTGGTCGCGGCCCGGGTCGGCGGTCGCGACGTCCCAGAACGCGGGGCGTCCCGGCGGCATGGGCGGCGGGTCGGCGTAGATCTGCTCGAAGGCCGCCTCCGCGGACGGGCCGCCGTGCTTCTCGGCCCAGTACTTCTCCGTCCAGAGCGCGTGGCCCTCGTTCAGCCAGACGTCCTTCCAGCGGGCGGGCGAGACGCTGTCGCCGAACCACGCGTGGCTCATCTCGTGCACCACACCCTTCTCGATGGGGTGCTTCTGGTAGGTGGGACGGGTCTGGGTCTCCAGCGCGTTCTCGATGTTCAGCGGCGGAATGGAGTTGTTCTCGATGATCGAGCCGGTGCTGGTGAACGGGTAGGGGCCGAAGTAGTCGGCCAGCTCGTCCGTCGCGCGCGTGGTCCAGGCCGGGGTGCTGAGCGAGTCGGGGTCGGACGCCACCGCCGAGTCGACCGCGTCGAGCTGCGTGACGCCCTTGGGGGTCGTCGTCGTGGAGACGTTGAAGCGTCCGATCGAGACGGTCGCCAGGTAGGTCGTCATCGGCCGGTCCTCCCGCCACCGGAAGGTGTCCTTGCCGTGGGCGGTCCACCGCTTGACCAGGTGGCCGTTGGAGATCGCCTTGAGGCCGCGCGGGACGGTCGTCTCGATCGTGAAGTACGCCTTGTCGCGCGGGTTGTCGTTGGACGGGAACCACGTGGACGCGGCGTTCGGCTCGGACACGACCGTGGCGCCGTCGTTGGTGTGCAGGAACCCGTACGGCAGGTCGAACACGATCGGGCCGCTCAGCGTCTCGGGCACGCCGTCGTACTGGACGACCACGGTGAACGGCCGCGACTCGCGCAGGCCGCGGCGCGGCGTGATCTCCAGCTCGCGCTCACCGGTGCGGTCGAACGACGCCTTGCGGCCGTTCACGCGCACCGACCGCACGTTCATCTTGTAGAAGTCGAGGTTGAACCGGGACAGGTTCTGGGTGGCGGTCGCCGTGATGGTGGTCGTGCCGGTGAGGTGGTCGGTGCCGGGGTCGTACGCGGTCTTCAGGTTGTAGTCCCGGACGTCGTAACCGCCGTTGCCGAGGTCGGGGAAGTAGGGGTCGCCGAGGCCGGGCGCGCCGGGCCCGTACTCGATGTCGGCGGACGCGGCGGGGGCGAGCAGCGCGAGCGTCACCGCGCCGATCGCGAGGACAGCCGGGGGGCGGTGCGCGGACCGGGGAATCGCCATGATCATTACCGTGCCCGGGGCGGAATTCGATCATGCTCCGGTAGAACGATCTTCGTGGCCGGATCCGGACACCAGGACGACGCGCCGCCCGGGTTCCACGGTGGCCGTCCATGCCGCCTCGACCTGGTCCAGGGGCACGGGCAGGGGATCGACCGCCAGGGCGCCCGAGGTGATCCGCTCGACGAGGGACGGCAGCTCGCCGAGGATGCCGGCGGTGCTCACCGAGCCCTGGCCGCTGCCCATGATCGTCACGTTCGCGGCGCGCAGCAGGAACGACGGCAGGGTGATGTCCGGGCCCGCGATGGAGCCGACCTCGATCCAGGCCAGGGGCCTGGACCGGTCGGCACGGGCCCGCAGCAGCGCGGACATGGCCCGCTGCGCCGGTTCCCCCCACAGGTAGTCGAGGACGACGTCGACGTCCGCCGCCTGCGCGAGGTCGCCGTCCAGGCCGACCACCTCGTCGGCTCCGAGATCCTTCAGCAGGCCGAGGCGGTGCGGGTCGCGTCCGGCGCCGATCACGCGGGCGGCGCCGAGGTGCCGGGCGATCTGGACGGCCAGCTGCCCGGCGTTGCCGGTGGCGCCGAGCACCAGCACGCTGCTCCCGGGCCGGAAGTCGATACGGCTGCGCAGCGCCAGCCAGGACGACATGCCGGGGTTCATCCCCGCCGCGACCGCGACCGGGTCCGTCCCCGGAGGCAGGACGATCGCGCGGCGCCGGTCGATGACGGTCTGCTCCGCCATCGAACCGAACGCGGTGTCGGGGAGCACGAAGTACAGCAGGCCGCCGTCCGCGGTGCGGCCGACGCCGTCGATGCCGGGGACGAGTGGCAGGACGCCATCGGAGGTGTAGTGCGACCCGTCGGCGGACGACCGGACCCGCGGATGCAGGCCCGCCGCCAGCACGTCGACCACCACTTCGTTCCCGGACGGCTCCGGCAGCGGTATGGCCTCGAAGCGGGGCGGGGCGTCGAAGGAGTGCACGACGGCGGCATGGGTGGTGGACGGCATGGCGGCCTCCCCGAAATAGTTGGTGCCACAAACTAAATTAGTTTGCGGCACCAACCATGTCAACTAGAGTGGCCGCCATGACCCCGCAACCGCCCGGCCTGGACATCGTCGACGGCCTCGTCCAGCTGTCGTTCCATGTCCAGGCGGTGCTGGCCGAGGCCGCCGCCGAGCACGACCTGTCGATGACCCAGCTCCGGCTGCTCGGCGTCCTGCGCGACCGGGACGCCGAGATGCTCCAGCTCGCCTCGCACCTCGGCCTCGACAAGTCCAGCGTCACCGGCCTGGTCACCCGGGCCGAGCGCCGCGACCTCGTCCGCCGCGTCCCCTCGCCCCGCGACGGCCGCGCCGTCCTGGTCACGCTCACCGATCACGGCCGCCGCCTCGCCCGCGAGGGCGAACAGCGGATCGGCCGCCGCATCCGCGCCCTGGCCGCCGGCCTGACCGAGCCCGAACAGGCCGCGCTGGCGGCGCTCGCCACCCGCATCGTCCAGCCGGCCGCCGGTTGACCGGTCAGCGGGCGGGGAGGATGCGGCCGGTCACCTCGCCGAAGCCGATGCGGGCGCCCGCCGGACCGGGGGCGGTGGCGGTGATCGACACCTCGTCGCCGTCCGCCAGGAAGGTGCGCGGCTCGCCATTGACCGTGACCGGCTCCTTGCCGCCCCAGGTCAGCTCGATGAAGGCGCCGCGCTGGTCCTTGGCCGGGCCCGAGACCGTCCCGGACGCGAACAGGTCGCCGGTGCGGGACGAGGCGCCGTTCACCGTCATGTGCGCGAGCATCTGCGCCGGCGACCAGTACATCTCCCGGTAGGGCGGACGGGAGACGACCTGCCCGTTCCAGGAGACCGCCAGCGAGAGGTCCAGGCCCCAGGGGTTCTTCTCCTGGAGGTAGGGGAGCGGCTCAGGGTCTTGCATTGGCGTGGCGACGCGAGCCGCTTCCAGGGCGAGGAGTGGGACGACCCAATGGGAGATGGACGTCGCGAAGCTCTTCCCTAGGAACGGCCCAAGCGGGACGTACTCCCAAGCCTGAATGTCGCGCGCCGACCAGTCGTTGACCATGACGACGCCGAACACGCGCTCGGAGAAGTCGTCCACGCTCACCGGGCCGCCCAGGGGCGAATCGGCGCCGACGACGAATCCGACCTCTGCCTCGATGTCCAGGCGGCGGCTCTCGCCGAAAGTAGGGGCGGTCTCGCCCTTGCGCTGTCCCGAAGGCCGCACGATGTCGGTCCCGGACGGGACGACCGTCCCGGCGCGGCCGTGGTAGCCGACCGGCAGGTGCTTCCAGTTCGGCATCAGCGGCTCGGAGTCGGGCCGGAACAGCCGCCCGAGGTTGGACGCATGGTGCTCGGACGCGTAGAAGTCGACGTAGTCGGCCACCTCGAACGGCATGTGCATGGTGACCGCGTCGACCGGATGGACGGCCGCAGAAGGGACGTCGCCCGCCACCAGGTCGAGGAGCTGTTCACGGACCTCGACCCAACGCGCATGTCCCTGCGCCATGAACGGGTTGAGCGACGACGCCGAGAAGACGTCGTCGCCCAGAGCGGCGGCCAAGTCCACGACGGAATCGCCCGCCCGGACGCCCACGCGTGGCGCCGTGCCAGGGGTCGAGAACACGCCGTAGGGCAGGTTGGCGAGCCCGAAAAGGGAGTCTTCGGGGATCGCGATGCGGGTCATCTGCAGGTCTCCTGGAGCGCGGACGCGATCAGGCCGAGGTCCGCGAGTTCGGTCAAGGGGTCGGTGATGCTGCACGTCCCGAATGACAGGAAGCAAGCGCGCGCGGCGAGGGCCCGGGGCCGGCCTAGGCCCGCCACCCGGGAGGCGATGGACGCCGCATCGCGGTCGGCGAGGATGGCGGCGAGGTCCGGGACCGGACGTCCGGCCAGAGCGGCGTCGGTCGCGAGCAGCAAGTTCAGGAAGCCGTGCTGGTGGAAGCCGGTCTCGGGATCGGTGTTCCGCACCGGATGGTGGAGCCCGGCCGTCGCCTTGAACGGGACGCGGGGGTCGACGACCGCCCGGATCCCGGCGGCCAGTTCCTCCGGGCTCGGGTAGAGATGCACCTTGACGCCGCCCGTGCGGAACTTCGCCCGATGGCCGCGGGCGGCGACGGCCGCGATGAACGAGGGACGGCGGTCGTCCCGGGGGATCTCGACGTAGACCGGCACGTCGACGCGGCCGAGGACGCGGAAGAACTCGTCCGGCTCCATCCCCGGCGGCACCGCGACCTCCAGGCCGCGCACCGTGATGGGCAGGTCGGCGGCGGCCGCCACCGCCTTCGCCGCCTCGCACGGGCCGCTCGGCGCGGTGACCGACACGTCGAGCGGCTCTGCGCGCAGCAGCGGGTACAGGTCGTCCAGCGCGGCGGCCGGCAGCACCAGCGGGCCGACAAGCTCCGCATAGGGGGCGGCGACGTGGTCACGGTGGGCCGGGACCGCGTCGGCGAGCGGCGCGAGGCCCGGCGGGAACACGGCCGCGTCGTCGCACAGGCCGATCGCGAACGCGGGAATCATGTCCGCCTCGCCCATGTCCAGGCGTAGGCCTCGTCCTCGCAGGCCAGCCCGCCCTCGCCGAGTTCGAGCGGATGGAAGGTGTCGACCATGACGGCCAGCTCGTCGAAGAACTCGACGCCGATGCTGCGCTCGTACGCGCCGGGCTGCGGGCCGTGCGCGAGCCCGCCCGGGTGGACCGAGACCGACCCCGGCCCGATGCCGGAGCCCTTGCGGGCCTCGTAGTCGCCGCCGCAGTAGAACATGATCTCGTCGGAGTCCACGTTGGAGTGGTAGTAGGGCACCGGGATCGACAGCGGGTGGTAGTCGACCTTCCGCGGCACGAAGTTGCACACGACGAAGTTGTGCCCCTCGAACACCTGGTGGACGGGCGGCGGCTGGTGGACGCGGCCGGTGATCGGCTCGAAGTCGTGCACGCTGAACGTGAACGGGTACAGGCAGCCGTCCCAGCCGGCGACGTCGAACGGGTGGCGGGCGTAGGTCATGCGGGTGCCGACGATGCCGCGCGAGCTGCGGTGCTTGACGCAGACCTCGACGTCGGTGCCGTCCAGGTTGAGGGGCTCGCCGGGGCCGTGCAGGTCGCGCTCGCAGTACGGGGCGCTCTCCAGGAACTGGCCGTAGCGCGACAGGTACCGCTTCGGCGGCGCGATGTGGCCGGTGCCCTCGATCGCGTAGGCGCGGAGCGGCTGGTCGCCGGTCGGCAGCCACCGGTGCGTGGTGGACGTCGGGATGACCACATAGTCGCCCTGCTCCGCGGAGAGCGTCCCGAAGATCGTCTCGACCGTGGCGGTGCCGGACTCGACGTAGACGATCTCGTCGCCGGTCGCGTTGCGGTACAGCGGCGAGTCGGCGGCGGAGACGACATAGGAGAGGCGCACGTCGTTGTTGCCGAGGATCACCCGGCGGCCGGTGACGGCGTCCGTCTCGGCCCACGTCTCCTTGGGGAACAGCTCGTGCAGCTTGAGATGGCGTGCCTTGAGCGGATGGTTGGGCGTCGTGGTGAGGTCCGCGATGTCCCAGACCTGCGAGTCCACGATCGCGGACGGGATCTCCCGGTGGTACAGCAGCGAGGAGTCGGACGAGAAGCCCTCCTCGCCCATCAGTTCTTCGAAGTAGAGCCGCTCGGCGTCTCCCCTGTGCTGGGTGTGGCGCTTCGGCGGCACGTGACCGACCCGGCGGTAGTGGGCCATGGTCCCATCGCCTCCGATGATGATTAATGCATTAACTACTTTCTGCCGACACTACGACGCTTCTTCCATCGAGGGAAGGGCCTAATCCGGCCGCCCGCCGGCCGCTCACCCCAAGGATCAGCTGCGTTCCCGGACGTCGAAGGAGGCGCGGCCCGCGATCAGCTTGTCCAGCAGCATGATCAGCATGTGCTGCTCGGCCTCGGTGAGCACGCCGGCCCACTGCCGCTCCCGCTCGTTCTGCCCGGCGAAGATCTCCAGCATGGCCCGCCGGCCCCGGTCGGTCAGCGACAAGATCACCGACCGGCCGTCCCGCTCGCCCGGCGTCCGGGTCATCATCCCGTCCGCGACCAGCGTCTTCGCCAGGTTGGACACCGCGGCGCGGCTCATCCCGGCGAGCGTGGCGGCCCGGCCGGGCTCCAGCGGCCCGGCGAGCCAGGTCACGAACAGCAGCCGGAAGCCCGCCCACGAGTGCCCGCGCGGCCGGTGCACCGTGGACTCCAGGTCGTAGGTGACGATCGCCGACGCCCGGTTCAGCGTCAGCAGCAGCCGCGTCGCCAGCCGGTGCTCGAAGCCGAACTCCTCCGACAGCCGCCGCCCCGCGAGGTCGACGAACGACCAGAAGTCCAGCTCCTCGTCATCCTTCATGCCGGCGCCCCCCACGATGGTTCACGGATTGACTATTTAACCTGTCCGAGGCGCGGGTGTCAGGAGGAGATCATCGGGAATTGCCTACTAGAAGAGGGACAACCCGTCCAGGACGAGGACGGCGAGGTCGTGCGCCAGGGTGATGCGCTGCTCAATGACGATGTATGGCAACGGCTCCAAGCCGTCATGGATTCCCGCGCGACGACTGGTCCAGAGCGGCGGTCGGGCACTCACCCCCTTCTCGGCGTTCTCTTCTGCGGCACGTGTGGCGGGCGCCTCTATCAATCATGGCTGTCACCTGGCCCGAACAGGAAGGTGCCGGTGAGGCAGTACAGGTGCGCAGCGAAAGCCCATGGGCGAGCATGCGCCAAACCCGCGTATGTCGTCGCAAAGCCCGTTGACGGCTATGTGGAGCGCGAGTTCCTCGCCGCGACCGGGAACAGAGAGATCATCGAGGTGGTATCGATTCCTGCGATCGACCACAGTGGCGAGATCGCCGAACTGGAGGACGATGTACGGGAACTGGCGGCCCAGCTCTGCAAGCTTCGCGGGCCGGCAGCGGACGCCGTCGGCGGGATGTTGCAGAGCCGATCTGATCGCCTCGAACGGCTGCTCGCAGCACCGGTCGCCTCCGCCCGGACCAAGCGCATTCGCACGGGCGTCGATCATGCCGAGAAGTGGACGAGCGCCGAGTCGGCCGACAGGCGCCAAATGCTGCTGGACGCGGGCGTGCGCGTGGTAGTTGGGCAAACCACTCGTGGGGCGCGCGACGTCGAGGGACGGCTGTCGTTCACGATGGGCGACCCGCACCGTCAGTAGCCGATGCTTCGCGCTCGCGGCGGGCAAGACCGTCCTGACCGGCGGCGTCGGCAAGATGCTCGACCTGGCCCGCAGCAACCTGCGGACCATCCCGCGGCCCTAGCGGTACGCGCGGGCGATCTCCGTCAGTGTCTCCTCGGCGACCTCGGCCAGGGACCGGGTGGGCTGCTCCTCGATCCAGATCACGGACGCGATGCGCAGCGCGGCCATGAAGGCGCCCGCCATGACGCGGGCGCGCAGGTGGGGGAGGCCGTCCCGGGCGGCGACCAGGTCGGCGAGGGCGCGTTCGAACTCGGCGTAGTGCGCGAGCTGCCGGGCCAGGACGGACGGGTGCTTGCGGGCGAGGCGCACCTGCGCGGCCCACTGCGGGTCCAGCTCGCCGGCCTGCGCGGACAGGACGCCGACCGACGCGCGCAGCGCCGTCCAGGACGACTCGCCGGCCGGGCGTTCCTCGAACGTCTCCAGCAGGGAGCTCATCCGCTCCTCGTCGCCGTAGAGGAGCGCGTCCTCCTTGCCGGCGAAGTAGTTGGAGAAGGTGCGGCGGGAGACGCCGGCGGCGTCCGCGATGGCCTCGACGGTGACCTCGTCCAGGCCGTGCTCGACGGCGAGGCGCATCGCGGCCTCGTGCAGGGCGCGGCGCGTCGCCTCCTTCTTGCGCTCGCGCAGCCCGCCCCGCCGCTCGCGCGTCTCGCCCGGCTGCTCGCGCAGTTCGCCAACGGTCTCCATGGTGGGCCCAGCCTACCCACCGGCAAAGTGTGCGCAATGTGAAAACTTGCTCAGTGGGAATAAGATGTGCGGGCCGTGGGTTGATCTCCTCGTTCCCACTTCTTCCCGGAGGCGTCCCTTGACCGAGGCCCCGTCCAAGACAGCGCCGATGTCGCACCGGCAGGTGCTCGAAGCGCTCAGCGGCCTGCTGCTGGTGCTGTTCGTGGCGATGCTGAGCAGCACCGTCGTGTCCACCGCGCTGCCGCAGATCATCGGCGCGCTCAAGGGCAGCCAGTCGCAGTACACCTGGGTCGTCACCGCGACCCTGCTGGTGTCGACCGCCAGCACCCCGATCTGGGGCAAGCTGGCCGACCTCTACGACAAGAAGATGCTGCTCCAGGCCGGCGTCGCCATCTTCGTCCTGGCGTCGGTGGCGTCCGGGTTCGCGCAGAGCACCGGGCAGCTCATCGCGTTCCGCGCGGTGCAGGGCCTCGGCGTCGGCGCGCTGCAGATCCTCGTCCAGATCATCATGGCGGCGATGATCAGCCCGCGGGACCGGGGCCGCTACTACGGCTACCTCGGCGGCGTGATGGCCGTCGCGACGGTGGGCGGGCCGCTGCTCGGCGGGCTCATCGTCGACTCGTTCCTCGGCTGGCGCTGGTGCTTCTTCATCGGCGTGCCGTTCGCAGTGGTGGCGTTCGCGCTGCTGCAGAAGACTCTGAAGCTGCCGGTGATCCGGCGGCCGGACGTGAAGATCGACTTCGTCGGGGCGACGCTGATCGCCGCCGGGGTCAGCACGCTGCTCATCTGGGTCACCTTCGTCGGCGAGAACTTCGCCTGGCTGTCCTGGCAGACCGCCGCGATGACGATCGGCGGGGTCGTGCTCCTGGCCGCCGCCGTGTGGGTGGAGTCCCGGGTGGCCGAGCCGATCGTCCCGCTGGACATCGTGGCGCGCCGCAACACCGCGCTCGCCATCATCGCGAGCCTCGCGGTCGGCATGGCCATGTTCGGCGGCGCCGTCTTCCTCGGCCAGTACTTCCAGATCGGACGCGGCTACAGCCCCACCAAGGCGGGCCTGCTCACGTTCCCGATGATGCTCGGCGTGTTCGGCGCGTCCACCGTCGCCGGGCGCCTCGCCACCAAGACCGGCAAGGTCAAGCCGTACATCCTCGCCGGGACGGTCGTGCTGACCGCCGGGTTCGGGCTGCTGGCCACCATCGACCACCAGACCTCGCTCGTCTTCATCGGCGCCGGGATGTTCCTGGTCGGCGCCGGCGTCGGCATGACGATGCAGAACCTCGTCCTCGTCGTGCAGAACTCGGTGCACCTGAACGAGATCGGCGCCGCGAGCGGGACGGTCACGTTCTTCCGCTCCCTCGGCGGGACGATCGGGGTCTCGGTGCTCGGCGCCGTCCTCGCCAACCAGGTCGCCGGCAAGATCGCCGACGGGCTGCGCCGGCTCGGGGTCGACCCGTCGGCGGGCGGCGGCGACGCCGGCAACCTCGACGTCGGGGCGCTGCCCGCGCCCGTCCAGGAGATCGTCCGCGCCGCCTACGGGGACGCGACCGGGCACATCTTCATGGTCTCCGCCGCGATCGCGGTCGTCGGCATCGTCGCGGCGGCGTTCCTCAAGCCGGTCTTCCTGCGCGACAGCCTCGACCTGAGCGATTCGCCCGAACCGACGGGGCAGGACGGCACCGTGCCGGAAGGTTCCTTGTCAGGTTCCTGACAAGGCCCGGGGCGAAGAGCTGAGGCAAAACAGAAGAGGACGAAAGCCGCGATCCGTACGGTCGGTTACCGGAACCCCGTAGACCGGAGGCGGTAGATGAGCGGACGATCGGAGTTCGGGCGCCGCACGGTGTCGGGCCGCACGGTGTCGGTCGCGCGGGCGGGCGGCATGTTCGCCCGCAGCGGGCTGTGGCGCCCCGGACCGCCGCTGAAGGTCGTCCGCCAGCTGGACGCGCTGCGCCGCTGGGGCACCCTCCTCGGCGGCACGCTCGCGTCCGCCGCCGCCCGCGACCCGGACGTCGTCGCCATCGCCGACGACGCCGGGGAGCTGACGTACGGGGAGGTGGACGCCCGCACCGACCGCCTCGCCGCCGCGCTCGGCCGGTTCAACGACCGGCCCCGGGTCGCCGTCCTGTGCCGCAACCACCGCGGCATGATCGAGACGCTGGTCGCGTGCAGCAAGCGCGGCTCCGACCTCGTCCTGCTGAACACCGGGATGAGCACCGAGCAGCTCGTGACCGTGCTGCGGCAGCAGCAGGTCGAGGTCGTGGTCGCCGACTCCGAGTTCGCCGGGTTCCGCGCGGCGGTGCCGAAGAGCGTGCACGTCATCACCGCGGGCGGGACGGGCTCCGAGCTGGAGGACCTCATCGCCATGGCGCCCGCCGCGCCGGTCGAGCCGCCCGCCAAGGCGGGCCGGACGATCGTGCTCAGCTCCGGGACGACCGGCCGCCCCAAGGGCGCCGACCGGCATTCGCGTCCGGGGCTGTCGCCGCTGGCGTCGATCCTGTCCCGCATCCCGTACCGCGTGCACGAGCGGATGTTCATCGAGGCGCCGCTGTTCCACACGTGGGGCTACGCGATGCTGCAGGTCGCGCTGTCGCTGCGCGCCACGATCGTCCTGCGGCCCCGGTTCGACCCCGAGCAGACGCTCCGCACGATCGACGCCGCCGGCGCGTCCGCGCTGGTCGCCGTGCCGGTCATGCTGCAGCGCATCCTGGACGTCCCGGACGCCGCGCGGCGCAAGCACGACACGTCCTCGATGCGGATCGCGGCCGTCAGCGGCTCCGCGCTGCCCGCGACGCTCGCCACCGCCTTCATGGACGGGTTCGGCGACGTCCTCTACAACCTGTACGGGTCGACGGAGGCGTCGTGGGTCACCATCGCCACCCCCGCCGACCTGCGCGCCTGCCCCGACACGGCGGGCACGCCGCCGCCAGGGACGAGGCTCGCGATCCTGGACGAGGCGGGCGACCCCGTCCCGGCCGGGACCACCGGCCGGATCTTCGCCGCCAACGAGCTGCTCTTCGCCGGCTACACCGGCGGCGGCACCAAGGAGATGCGGGACGGCCTGATGAGCCTCGGCGACGTCGGCCGCCTCGACGAGCACGGCCGCCTGTTCGTGCACGGCCGCGACGACGACATGATCATCTCGGGTGGCGAGAACGTCTTCCCGAGCGCGGTCGAGGAGGTGCTGGAGCAGCTGCCGCAGGTCCGCGAGGTCGCGGTGACCGGCGTCCCGGACGTGGAGTTCGGCCAGCGCGCCGCCGCGTTCGTGGTGGTGCGCGACGGTGCCGAGCTGGACGCCGACACGGTGCGCGCCCACGTCCGGGAGCATCTGGCGCGCTTCGCCGTGCCCCGCGACGTCCACTTCCTGGACGCCCTGCCCCGCAACGCCACCGGCAAGGTCCTCCGCCGCTCCCTCACCTCTGAGTGAGCGGAGGCGTCACTTGGATTCGACGCGGCCCAGCGGCTCGATGTCGTAGGTGAGCTCGGCGGACTCCTTCGTCCAGGCGGTGTCCGCCGGGTCGAGCGCGGTGCGGAGGAAGGCCGTCGTGAGCCGCTGGATGAGGGCGACCCGCTCGGGGCTCTCGTCCGTCGTCTCCGTGACGTTGTGCCCCGAGATCCCGCCCAGCGAGTGCTCGGCCCCGAACAGGGTGAGCAGGCTCTTGGGGGCCGGGCTCAGGAAGTAGGGATCGGTGGACCACTCCGGCCCGCGGACGGTCAGGGCGGACTGGTCCTTGTCGCCCGCGACGACCAGGGCTGGCGCGGCCATCTTCGCGAAGTCCGGGTGCATGAAGGAGAAGTTCTCGGCGGCGAACGGCGTCAGGTCGGCGCCGCCGGTGCCCGCCGGGGCGAGCAGTACTCCCGCCTTGACCCGCGCGTCGGACATGTCCTCGCCGGGGACGCCGCCCGCGTCCAGGACCCGCGCGCCCAGCAGCATGCTCGTCGTCTGGGCGCCCCAGGAGTGCCCGGCGGCGGCGACGCGGCTCCGGTCGAGGCGCCCCGCGAGGCCGGGGACGGCGGCTTCGATGGCGTCCAGGTCGTCGAGGACGCGCGTCAGGTCCTGCACCCGGAAGCGCCAGATCTCGGGGTAGCGGGGGTCGGTGGGCGTGACGTTCAGCGTCCGCGAGTCGAGGTGGGTGGGCTGGACGACCGCGAAACCTTGGGCCGCCCAGTAGTCGGCGAGCGGGGCGTAGCCGTCCAGGGACTCGCCGAAGCCGTGCGAGAAGACGATGACGGGCAGGTGGCCGCCGGTCGCCGGGGCCGACACCCGCACCTTCAGATCCTCGCCGCGGCCGGGAACCGGCAGCACCAGCGGGTGTAGCGAGATGACGGAAGCGGGCATGCTGACGCCGTCCTGTGGCATGGGTGACTCCTTGCGAAGAGGCGGGGCCTGGCGATGGGACGTCCGGCCTGGCATCATGAAACAAACGGATCGCTGTTCCGCTTGTGAATATACGGAACACGGTTCCGCTTGGCAACCCGGGACGAGGAGGCAGTGGCGCAGTGGCCGACACCGGCAGCGGGAAGGGACCGCCGGCCCGCCGGAAGCGGGCCGACGCCCGGCGCAACGAGGAGACCCTGCTGGAGGCGGCCGCGGCGGCGTTCATCGCCTCCGGCGTCGACGTGCCCGTCCGCGACATCGCGGCCAAGGCCGGCGTCGGAGTCGGGACGATCTACCGCCACTTCCCGACGCGGGCCGACCTCGTCGTCGCGGTCTACCGGCACCAGGTCGAGGCCTGCGCCGAGGCGTGCCCGGCCCTGCTGGCCGAGGACGGCTCCCCCTACACCGCCCTGGTGCAATGGATCGACCTCTTCGTCGACTTCCTGGTCACCAAGCACGGCCTCGCCGAGGCCATGCAGTCAGGCGACTTCGAGACCCTGCACGCCTACTTCCTCGACCGGCTGGTGCCCGTCTGCGCCGTGCTGCTCGAAGCCGCCGCCGGGGCGGGCGAGATCCGCCCCGACATCGAGGCCCTCGAACTGATGCACGGCGTCGGCAACCTCTGCATCGGCGCCAACAAGGACCCCCGGTACGACGCCCGCCGCATGGTCGGGGTCCTGCTCGCCGGACTGCGCCTGCATTAGGCGTCGGCGGGCGGCTGTTGCGCGTCGACGACGAACCAGAGGCGGGTGCGGCGGGGCGACTGGTCGAGGCCCCATTCGGTGGCGAGCGCGTCGATGACGGTGAGGCCGCGGCCGTGGTCGAGGCGGGGCCGGCCGTGCGGATCGGCCTGGGCGGGGCCGTCGTCGCCGACCTCGACGCGGAGCCGCCGGCCGTCGGTGGCGACGACCACCTCGATGAGGCCGGAGCCGTGCAGGAGGGCGTTGGCGATGGCCTCGGACGTCATCAGCTCGACGTCGTCCAGGAGCGTCCCGTCGACGACCACCTTCGCGGCGCGCTCGCGGACGAGGCGGCGGGCCCGGCGGCCGCCGTCCCCGTCGCCGGCGAAGCCGAACGGATCACCGAGCCGTTCCATCCCCACGGACACTGAATCACCACCTGGTCGCGGAGCCTACGGTAGGAGTCACCGCTCCCGCCGCGCATCGCGAAAACTGTAAACATCACGGCACACGTTGCTCACTTCACCACATATTCGGGGGTGCTCGGTACGGCGCCGTGTGCGAGGTCGTCGTCCCCGTGCGCCGATACCCGGGGTGCCACTCACCCGACCGCACAAAACCGGCAATTTCTCCGTCCCGCGGCGCGATTCAGCGGACACCTTCCTTATGTAACGCTGCAAGCCCACCCTGGAGGTGAGCCATGCAAGCGGTGGTTCTCGCCTGTGCCGCGCAGGCCGTTTACATCGTCGCGTATGTCCTTTTCAAGACGGCCGCCGCCCGGATGGCCCCGGTCACCGGCCGGCACCCGCTGCACGCCGCCGGACGGTTCCTGAGCAGCCCGCGCTGGCTCGCCGGCCTCCTGGTCCTGCTGGCCGGCTTCGCGCTCTCCGCCATCGCGCTGGTCACCCTCCCGGTCGCCGCGACGCTGCCCGCCTACGGGTTCGGCCTCGTCCTGCTGCTGGCCGTCGGCCTGAGCGGCTTCGGCGAGCGGCCCACCACGCGCGAATGGCTCGCCGTCCTCGTCACCGTCGCCGCGATGGTCACCGCGGCCCTCTCGGTGCTGCCGGTCCCGGACGCGCCGCACCGCGCGGACGGTGCCGCCCTGCCGCTGTGGAAGGCCGCCCTGGTGTTCGTCCCCTCGCTGGCCCTGCCCCTGTGGATGTTCTGCGTCCGCGACCGCCCGGTGGGCGGCAGGCACGCGCGCCCTCTCACCGGCATCGCCTACGGCCTCGGCGCGGGCGTCCTGCTCGGCGCCACCGAGGTCTTCGGGCAGGGCATGGCGATGATGCTCGCCGCCGGCCGCCGGACGGACGTGCTGACCTCCCCGCACCCGTACCTGTTCCTCCTGGCGGGCGTCCTCGGCATCGGCCAGCTGTCGATCGGCCTGCAGCGCTGCCGCCTGACGGTCATCGTCACCGTCGTCACGGTCACCGCGAAAACCCACCTCCTCCTCTCGGCCACCCTCCTGTACGCGGAGCCATGGCCGAACGAAACCGCACCGCTGACCCTGCGCACCGCAGGCGTGGCCCTGGCCGCCCTGGCCCTCCTGACC
>NZ_SMKY01000550.1 GCF_004349235.1 Actinomadura darangshiensis
GTCGTCACCCCGCCGCCCCCCGTGGCCCGCACGGGCGCGGTCGGCGCGGTCGGCGCCGGCAGGCACGCCCGCGAGAACGGCCACCTGGACGACCCCCGGCTCGCCACGGTCGCCGCGGCCCCGGCGGCGCCGACCGCGTCGGGGAACGGCCTGGCGCCGGACGCCGGCCGCACCGCCACCGACCTCGCCGCCGCCCAGGCCCACCTCTTCGACCCGCAGAACGGGCACGGGGGCGTCCCGGTGCGCGGCGTCGTGCGGAGCGGCGACGGCGAGCCCGTCCCGTCCGCCGCGCTGACGCTCATCGGTGTGGACGGCCACCAGCTCGCCCGCGCGATCACCCAGGAGGACGGCCGGTACGCGCTCCCGACGCCCGGCCCCGGCAGCTACGTGCTGATCGCCGCGACCGGCGAGCACGAGCCGCAGGCCGCGACGCTGGTCGTCGGCGACCGGCCGGTCGACTTCGACCTGCTGCTGGCCGGCAGCGGCGGCCTCGGCGGGACCGTCCGCAGCGGCGACGGCAGCCCCATCGTCAACGCGATGGTCGTCGTCACCGACGTCCGCGGCGACGTCATCGGCACCGGCCGCACCGACACGGGCGGGAACTACGCGTTCAAGGACATCGTGTCCGGCGCCTACACGCTGGCCGTCAGCGCCGCCGCGCACCGTCCGGTCGCGATGCCGGTGGACGTGGCCGGAAACGGCCAGACGCGGCTCGACGTGGAGATGCCGCCCGGCGCCCGGATCCGCGGGACGGTCCGCGCCGAGTCCGGCGAACCGGTCGGCGACGCGCGGGTCACCCTCGTGGACGCCGCCGGCAACGTCATCGCCATGGTCATCACCGGTCCGGACGGGGAGTACGCGTTCACCGACCTAACCGGCGGGCAGTACACCGTGATCGCGTCCGGATATCCTCCGGTCGCGACCGGTCTGTCGCTTTCCGGTGGCGGGCTGGACGAGCACGACCTGAAGCTCGGCTACCCGGACGAGTGACGGACGCGAGCCCGGGCCGCCCGGCTGCGGCCCCGATAGACGAAACCTGGAGTTGATGGACGCGAACCACGGTCTGCGCGGCACGGTGCGGACGAAGGACGGCTGGGCGGTACGGCACGCCATCGTCACGGTCACCGACCTGGCGGGCAACCAGGTCGCCCGTGAGCAGGCCGGCGAGGACGGCGTGCTCGCCGCCGGCGCGCTGCCCGCCGGCACCTACACGGTGATCGTGACGGCGATGGGCTTCCAGCCCGCCGCGTCCACGCTGATCGTGTCCAGCGCGGGCACCGCGGACATCGGCAGGATCGTCCTCGGCCGCGCGGGCGGCACCGAGTTGCCCCCGCCCGGCACCTGGACGATCGACCCGGCGCACTCCAACATCGGCGCCGTCGCCCAGCACCTCGGCCTGTCGAGCGTCCGCGGCCGGTTCGCCGCGTTCGAGGGGCGCATCGAGGTCGCCGAACCCGTCGAGGCGTCGACGGTCACGGCGCGCATCGAGGCGGCGTCCATCGACACCGGCAACAAGATGCGCGACGACCACCTGCGCTCGGCGGACTTCCTCAGCGCCGACGTCCACCCCGTCATCACCTACGAGGGGGAGGGGCTGACCGGCGCCGGACCCGACCGCTGGACCGTCCACGGCCACCTCACCCTCAACGGCTTCACCCAGCCCGTCGACCTCGACATGACCTACCTCGGCAGCGGCGCCGACCCGTGGGGCGGCACCCGGGCGGCGTTCCGCGCCACCGCCGAGCTGCGCCGCGCCGACTTCGGCATCCGCTTCAGCCAGCTCCTCGAAGCGGGCATCGCGCTGGTCGGCGAGAGCCTGCGGGTCGAGCTGGAGATCCAGGCCGCGCGGGGCACCGAGCTACCGCAGGGCTAGCGGCCCTTCAGCTCGCGGACCAGCGTGTTCGCCGCGCCCCGGGTCGGCGAGCCGGTCACCACGACGTTCCCGTCCGTGATGGCCATGTCGACGCGGGGCAGCGTGATGAGCCGGTCCTTGACGACGAAGGCGAGGTCGCGGCCGACCGTCGCGCGGGTCAGCTGCGCGAACGCGTGCCGGTCGACCGGGCGGAGCGTCACCGCGACGTCGTAGCCGCCCGGCTTCACCCGCGACTTCTGCACGCGCAGGTCGGCGACCTTGTGGATCGCGATCCCCTGGCTCAGCCGGTAGCAGGTCGGCCCGCCGCCGGACTGCCCGGTGATCCCCTGCGTCCCGGCCGGGCACGGGCCGGGCGTCGCCTGCGCGACGGGGTAGATGTGCAGCGGCGCGGCCAGCGCCACCGGCCGCGTCCGCATCGAGGACGCGATCATCCCGCCGGTCACCGCGACCGCCGCGATCAGCAGCCCCAGCGTGAGCACCATGACCAGCATCGCCGACCGGTGCTGGTCGGCGGCCTTCGCCGGCGGTGCGGCCTCCCGGTGCGGGCGCCCCTGCCGCCGCGCCGCCCGGCTCCGCTTCGCCTCCGCCGCCTCCCGCCGCCGCACGGCCGCCCGCGCCCGCCGCCGCGCCGCCTCACTCTCCGCGGGCCCAGCACTTTCCGCGGGCCCCGCCGTCGGCAGCACGGCCGTCGGGGCCCCGCCCCGCGAACTCTCCGCCTCATCGGCCTGCGCGGCCTCGCCG